>JAYUUC010000399.1:0-12788 GCA_043755105.1 Myxococcales bacterium | reverse complement strand
GAGCGGGATCAACGGGGGGGGCTGCGTCACAGCCAATCGCGTTGGATGAGGCTGGCCCCCACCGAGCGCGATCAGTCGCTGGCGGAGTTGCGCTTGTTGCCGTTGCCTTTGCGATTGGAAGCGATCAGCGAAGGCTTCGTCGGCACGCCGTATGTGCTCTCGCCTCTCGGAGAAGGGGAAGGGAAGGACCCCGACCCGCTCTTGCGCTTCGATGCAGTGGATTGCCTCACCTTCGTCGAGCAGACGCTGGCCCTTAGCCTGGCGTCCGATGCAAACGGGGTGCTCGGACTTCTCGATTCGGTGCGCTACCAGCACCAGCGCAGCTACGCCGACCGCAACCACCTGATGGAAGCCCAATGGCTCCCCAGCAACCTCGCCAAGGGATTCCTCGTCGACCTCACCGCGTCTCTGGGAGGGGCAGACACCTTGCGAACCGAGAAGCGCTTGACCGCCGCTACCTGGCGCTCGACATCTTCGCGGGCGCTCGACCTTCCTCCGGAACGACAGGCGATCGGCAGCTTTCCCCTCGAAGTGGTGCCGCTGGACAAGGCCCTCGCCAAGCTCGCTGCGGCGCCGACCGGCACCTTGCTGATGGTAGTCCGAGAGGACCGGCCTCTGCGGGTGACGCGGATCAGTCACCTGGGGTTCATCATTCACAGGCGCAGACCGCTGTTGCGCCACGCGTCGCGGACCTTCCAGCGGGTCGTCGATGAAGACCTGGCGTCGTTTCTCGAACGCAACGCCCGGTATGAGAAGTGGAAGGTCACCGGCTTTGCCTTCTACCGTGTGCAAGCCCCCCCGGCTCCTCTGCCAGAAGCGGTGAAGACCCGTCCTTGAGGTCCGCCCGGTCTACTCGACCGGGGAAGATTCGAGCGCCTCTTCCTCTGCGGCGCGGGCATTGTCCTCGGCCGCGGCGTCCATGCGGGTGCGCTCGGCCGCGAGCAGCGGCGCGGCCTTGCCCGCGTCCTGCTCCGGCACCAGGATCTCCCACCACTCTGGCGAGGCAGAGGTGATTGCGTCCACCGAGCCGGCCCGGCGGGGACGGGCGAACACCGGAAGCTGGGCGGCGGTGAGCACCGAGACCAACCGTTCGGCGCTGAGCGGGTCGTCGGCAGTCGCCACTCGGATGAAGCGCCGGCTGTCGAGCTCATGAGGGAGCGGCAAGTTCCGCCGCTGCATCTCTTTCGCTTCGAGCAGAGTAGGGCTTCCGCAATCGGCGCAGGTGGTGACGGTGTCCTGGAACTCGGCGCTGCACTCCGCACAGTATTTCATTCGGTATCCTCGGATCGCGCCGCTTCGAGGCGGCTCCAAGAGATTAACAACGCCTCAGCGTCGTGGGGGGCGCGCCAACGAATCAATCGCTCGAGTCAACTGATCGATGTCGATGGGCTTGGGCAGCACCAGGTCGCAGGCTTCCGCGTGGTCTACCTTCGCGTGCCCGGAGACGAGCACGACCTTGATGTCCGGCCAGTGACGTTTGAGTTCGCGCGCCAGCGCGGTGCCCGAGCGGCCGGGGAGCGTCTGGTCGGTGATCACCACGTCGGGACGTTCGCTGAGAAAGCGGGCCAACCCCTCGGTCGCGTCCACCGCAAGCCGCACGTCGTACAAGTCCTGAAGTAGCTCGGAATAAAGCTCGCGGCTGTCCGGGTCGTCTTCGACCACCAGTACCCGAACGCGTGACGCTGTCTCGCCGCTCAAATCCAAGCGCGCCCCCAGTACTTCACTGTTGTGCAGCTGCCATTTCCAGACAAGCAACCGGACAGTCAAGCGCTCGATCTACCGGTGTCGCCCGGCCAAGTCCGTTATAGGTTCAAACTCAAACGGCTTCTCGACACGGAGGTGGACATTGAACGTGACACTGAAGGGAGTGCATCTCACGGTGGACGAAGGCGTTCGAGAGTACGTCAACCAGCATCTGGTCGCGCCGCTGGCGCACATCGTCTCTAACTCGGCTGCCACCCTCGACGTGCATCTGGTCGACGTCAACGGTGAGAAGGGAGGCACGGTCGACAAGGAGTGCCGGGTGACGCTTCACATTCCCGGGTTGAATGCCGTGCACGTGACCGAGGGAAGTGACGACATCTGCAAGTCGATCGCCATCGCCCGCGACCGCCTCGAGCGCACGGTGAAGCGCGAGCTGGAGAAGCGCCGAGCACCCGGGCACCTTGCCCATCCCATCGCTGGCGACGGATCGGCAGACGACATTGCCTGAGCGGCCTCGGCGCATTTCTTGATGGCTCGACCGGGCTGACCCTATAACCAAAGGTCGGTTTTAAGTCCCCTCAGCCCCTCAAGGAAGCCCATGGCCCGGGTCAGGTTTCTCCTCTTCGCCCTCGTGGTACTGGCCCTGTGGGGCATGCAGCTTTTCGGCGGCGGCCTCCAGGCCTCGGCTCCTGCGGTGGACCAGGGAACCACGCTGGGCGCAGCCGGAGCGGCGACCGCTGCCTTGCGGGTGAGTGAACGTTCCGGGGAGCTGCGCGCCGCGGCGTTGCGCCTGGTCGGCACCGGTCAGCTGGTCAGCTTGCTCCGAGGTACCGGGAAGCCCGAAGCCCTCACCGCTGAGAAGTTCGCGCCGATCCACGCTGCCGCGCTTGAGGCTTTGCCAGCGGGGATGCGGGCCGAGGCAGTGGTCGGGGTGTTCAACGAAGCGGGCGCTGTTCAATCGCTGGGCAATGAGGCGCCCGTGATCGGCGCCGGCCGCTTCGATCTCGCCCGGGCCGCGGAAGGGGGCGCCGATGGCATAGCGATCGAATCAAAGGGAAAGAGCTTTTTCTTCTTCTCGGTGCCGATCGTCGCCATTGACCGGGCGGACCCCAAGGTGTTGGGTACCTTGGTTCTCGGCGCTCCGGCTATCACCGACGGACTGCTGAAAGAGATCGCCTCTGACTTCAAGCTGCGGGCCGTCGCAATGAAGCACGGTGAGAAGTGGGTCGCACACGCGGGCGACGAATCGAGCCTCACCTTGGTGGCTGCGGTGGCCCCGGGTTCCTCCGTGGTGGTCGAGCGGGGCGACGTGTCGGCACTGGGCCCCTTTCGGTTTCCCCTGATGACCGCAGGCGACGTCCTCGGCGGCCAAGCTCCGCTCGCGGTCGCCTCGCGTCAGACCGTCCGGCTGACTCCCTTCGAAGTGGTGGCCATCGCAGACCTCAAGCCCGCGCTGGCGCCGCTCGCCGGGAAACAGCGCCAATCCCTGCTCGGCTTCCTCGGGCTGATGCTGCTCACCGCAGTGTTCGCCGCATGGATAGGCCCGGGAACGGTCCGCGCTGAAGGGAGACCCGAGCCCTTCCGCTCAGCGCCCGTGCCGCTTAGCCCCGAGCCCACCACTTCACCGGATTTGCCTCCCCCACCGCCTTCCTCCCTCGACGAGTCCGACCTCTCGAGCTTTCCTCCTCCGCCAGCACCCGACTCGAGCCTGGAGGAGGCGCCTCAGGAGCCAGCGCCCGACGCAGAGGCATTTCCCGAGGCCGAGGCAGCCGAAGAGGGAGCAGACGTTTCTCCTTCGTCCGAGGCCCCGCCGTTTCACGACTTCACCAGCGACGGCAGCGCCGATGACGAGCACACCCTCGCCTACGTCGTTCCTCCCCAGCATTCGGGAGGTCTTCCGGGGGAGCTCGGCGAGGACTTCAACCCCGAGCAGACCCGGGTCGCCACCATTCCCCAGGAACTGCTCGAGGCCAGCGCCCGCAACAGTACCAACGAAGTCACCACCGCTGCACCGTTCCGCCCGGCGGCCAACCTCTCGGTGAAGATGCCTCCGATTCCGGTCGCGGCCTTGCCGGTCGACGACGAGGGTCATTTTCAGGAGGTCTACCGGGACTTCGTCGCCACTCGGGAACAGTGCGGAGAACCCGCCGATGGGCTCAACTTCGAGAAGTTCGCCCAGAAGCTCCGCAAGAACCGCGACCAGCTGATCCAAAAATACGCGTGCCGCACAGTGCGCTTCGCCGTCTACGTCAAGGACGGCAAAGCGGCCCTCAAGGCCACCCCACAGAAGGATTGACCGGTGCGCTGGCACTCGACGGGCTGACCGAATTCGAGTCGATCTTTTCCCCTCTGCGGCAGCGCTGTCACGGGACTGGCACCCGGGCCGCCAAGGAACCGGCAACGAAGTTGTAAGTGCCTGAAAATGATGAAGTTTTACCTCGCACTTCCGGCGCCGAGGTAGCAGGATGTGGCATGGCAGTTGCTCGACGGATGGCCACCCTCCAGCTGGTTCCGGCGCGCACGACCCGCCGGGGACAAGGGGGCACTGGAGTCTGCCCGAGTGTCGAGCGAAGTCTTGTCGTTGTGGAAAGAAGCGGTGCCGGCCTCGGGACGAGAGGCCGAGCTGGCAGCCCTGCTGCGAGAGCACGAGCTGTCGCGGGAAAGCGGCAAGGCGCGCTTCGTGTTTGTTCGCGGTCCGGCAGGGGTCGGCAAGAGTCATCTCTTCGGGCTCTTCCGTCAGGCGCTGGTGGCTCGAGGCGTGCCCGTGTTCGAGTCTGGCTTGCCGCGCGAATCGGGCCGGCCGTTTGGCCTCTGGGCTTCGATGTTGGCCCAGCTTTTCGAGCAGGTCGGCCACAGCGCGGTACCTGCGCTGCGCCTGGCGGCCCTCTCCCGGGGACTGGGCTCCTTGCTCAACGACGCGGAAGCGGAAGGTGGGGTGTCGCCTCCGGAGGAACAGCGGCTCGCGCTTCAAGAGAGCCTCTGCGACCTCTTCTTGCTCGCCGGCCGAATGCAGCCGGTGTTTCTCTTTTCTGACCTCGACGCCGCCGACCGTGGGTCTCTCGAGTTGTTCCGGTCGCTCGCGGAAATCAGCGCGACCCCGGAGTCGCGCGCCTCGGGCCTTTTCGTTGCTTCGTTCCGCGACGAGGGCGACGGGGCGGCGGCCCTGCCAGAGGTGGCCGAGCGGGTGCGAGCGCGTTCGATTCCTCTCGCCGGGCTGGACGTGGAGGGAATTCGCGCCTACCTCTCCCGGAGCGAGGTTGCGCAGAAGCTGCTCGATGCGACCGGGGGCAACCCCGACGCGCTCGAGCAGTTGCTGGAGCGGCCCGCGGCCAAGCCGGTCGAGCTGTTCCTCCGCCGCGCCGCCCGCTTCCCCGAGGAACAGCAGCGGCTGCTGAAGGTGCTGGCGGTGGCAAAGACGGCGCTGGCCCCGTCGCGGGTGAGCGCCGCGCTGGAGCGGCTCGGCGAGCCGGTGCCCCCGCTCGCGGCACAGCTCGACGCCCTCGTCCGCGGCCACGCCCTGTCGGTGCGGGTAGTGGACGGCACCCCGGCGTACCGGTTCGCGCGCGAAGGCGAGAAGCAGGCGTATCTCGAAGCACTCGAAGACGGTAGCCGTCTCGCCGCCCTGCGCGCGCTCGGCGAGACGCTCCTTCAGGGTGACGATCCGGTGGGCGCGGCATCGTTGCTGCTCGAGGTCGACCCGGAAGGTGCAGGCGCCGCGGCCGCGCTCGCCGCCGCCGACCGGCTCTCGGCGCAGGGGGCCCACGAAGATGCCTCCGAGCTGTACCACCGGTCGCTTCCCACCCTCGGGGCCACCGAGAAAGCGCGGGTGCTTCGCCAGCTGTCGGAGATCGCGGTTGCCCAGGGCGACTTCCGGCTGGCCTTGCGACAGCTGCTGCGGGCGAGGCGGGCGGCGCCCCAGTCGCTGGCCGAAGACTCCCAGCTCGCGGGCCAGGTGGCGCGGCTGCTGATTCGACAAGGTCGGTTGGGGCTGGCCACCCTCGCCCTTCAGCCAGCGCTCCGCCGCCCGGAGACCGCTGCAGCGGCGACCGTGCACCAGATTGAAATCAAGCTCCTGCGCGGGGACGCAGCGGGCGCGGCGGCCCTGGCGGAAGCGGCTCTGGGCGGGCCGGTAGGTCCTCCCGCTCAGTGGATCGCGCTTCGCAATGTGCTCGGCAAAGCACAGCTCGTGCTTGGCGAGCCCTCACGGGCAGAGGCGCTGTTCGGCGAAAACTACGCCCTCGCCCAGGAACATGGGCTGGCGGCGCTGGCGACAATGGCCCGCCACAATCAAGGCGTGGCAGCACACAAGGCGGGAGACCGCGAACGCGCGATTGCCTTTTATCAGGCAACCGACTCCGCTCACCGTTCCACCCACGCGCTCTCGCTCGCCAACCTGGGGTCGCTCTATGCGGACAGCGGCGACTTCGAGCCCGCGCTCGACCACCTCGCGCGCGCACTCCAGGCCTACTCGCGCTTCTCCGGCAGCCGGGAAGTGGCCCACGTGGCCTCCAACCTGGGCCGGCTCAACCACTTCCTCGGCGACTTCGAACGCGCGATCGAACTCTCCGAGCACGCGCTGAAGCGGGCCACCGCGATCGGCGAGCCCTACCTGCAAGGCGGGGCACTGCTCAACCTCGCCGAGACCCTGCTCGACAAGGGCGAGAGCGTCGAGGCTCAGGTGCTGTTCGATCAAGCCCGGGTGAAGTTCGAGAAGGTGGGCAACGCCGGCTTCGCCGCGCTTTGCTGTGCGGGCAAGGCGCGCTGCTACCTGTTCACCGGCAACCTCGCGCAAGCAGGAGAAGAGCTTGCGCGCTCGCAGGTCGACAAGGGCTGTGCCCAGCTGCCCGCGGCGGCGATCGAAGTGGAACTCGCCCGCGCCGAGGTCTGCCTGGCCCTGGGCGACCTTCATGGGGCGGGTCGCTCGGCAGGGAGGGCGCGCGATGCGCTGCTCACCCAGCCGGATCTCGAAGGGCCCTATCGGGTCTATTTCTTGATGGCCAAGCTGCGCCGCGCCACTGGAGATGCGGCCGGGGCTCAAGCAGAGCTGGCCCGCTCGGCGCGGCTGCTGGAAGAGCTGACCCAGCGGGTCCCCGCGCCCCGGCGGATGCAGTTTCTCTCGGTCCCCCGTCGGGCCGAGGTGCTCGCTGCCCAGGGGCCGGAGCTTCGGCTGCCGGCGCGGTCGAAGTCACTGGGCCCCGTCCTCGCGGCCACTGCGCCCGGGCTGGTGGGTCGCTCGGCGCCGCTGATCAAGGTCACCCGGCAGCTCGAGCCGCTCGGGCGCTCCAACGCGACGGTGCTGATTCGCGGCGAGAGCGGTACCGGGAAAGAGCTGATCGCCGAGGCTCTGCACCTGCTGTCCCCGCGCAAGGCGATGCCGCTGGTCAAGGTCAACTGCGCAGCGATGGTCGAGGATCTGCTGCTCTCGGAGCTGTTCGGCCATGAGAAGGGAGCCTTCACCGGCGCGATCCGCGAGCGCAAGGGCCGCTTCGAGCTGGCGGACGGCGGCACCTTGTTCCTCGACGAGATCGGCGACATCAGCCCCAAGTGCCAGGTGGCCCTGTTGCGGGTGCTTCAGGAGCGCGAGTTCGAGCGGGTGGGCGGCACTCGGACCCTGAAGGTCGATGTCCGGGTGATCTGTGCCACCAACTGCGACCTCGAGACCCAGATTGCCCAGGGTCGCTTTCGACAAGACCTCTACTACCGGCTCAAGGGCGTGATGCTCGAGCTGCCCTCACTGCGCGAACGGCTGGAAGACCTCGGTCTTCTGAGCGAGCATTTCCTCGCCCGGGTGGCGCGGGAACGCGGCGAAGCGGTGAAGCACCTCTCACTCGATGCGCTCGAGCTGCTCCGGCGCCACAGCTGGCCCGGCAACGTTCGCGAGCTCGAGAACGTGCTCGCCTCGGCGACCATCTTTGCCGACGGCAACTTGATCACCCCCGATGCCTTCAGCCACATCTCCGAGCTGGCATCGCTGATGGCGGGTACAGTTCCTGGGATGACGCCCGCCGAGCCGGGGCCCCGTCCGGGTCCGGAAGTCCATGCAGGGGACCTCGCGGTGAACGCGTCGCAGCGGGCGTCGGTTCCCGTGCAGCCGAGCGGCGAGCTGGACTACTACCAGCTGGCCCGGGAGCAGGGCCTGTCGCTCAAGGAGCTGCGGCATCAGGTGGAGATGCAGTGCATTCGAACCGCGCTCCAGGAAGGCGGCGGCAACATCAGCGAAGCGGCCCGGCTGCTGAAGATGAAGCGGTCCCGGCTGTCGCAGATCGTCAATTCGGAACCGTCTCTGAGAGGCTTGGCCCATGCAGAATAGACAGGCATTCGGCTTGCAATACGCTGCCGACATGACGCGACGGATCGTTGGAATTGTGGCAGCGCTGGCGCTGGTAGGGTGCGGAGCAGGGGTCGATGACCCCGAGGCCGAGACCGCGGCGTACGGAGCGCCGCTCGGCACCGTCGCTCAGGGCATGGTTCGCGCCGGTCGAGCCGGCCAGGAAACCGCTACCGCCGCGGGCGCCCCGCAGGTCACCCGGGCGCAAGCCAGCGAAAGTCCAAGCACTCTGGGGCACTTCGATTCCAGCAAGGCCGCTCCGCAGGACCCGGTTCCGGAACGCCCGGTGTCCACCCCGGTCCGCGGCGAGGACCCGCCCAAGGGCGACCCCCGGGTGCGCTGAACGCACCTACACGCTCCCTCAGTATTTTTTTAACAGGGGCACACGGATCCGGAACAGGGCTCCCGGAGGGGGAGAAGGGTCGAGTTCGAGCCGGCCGTGGTGGTCCTCACAGATGCGGGCGGCGATCGCCAGTCCCAGTCCGGTACCCCCTGTCTTGGTGGTGAAGTAGGGGTCGAAGAGGTGGGCCCGGTCTTCCAGGCGCACGCCCGGGCCGGAATCGCGCACCTCGAGCACAGCGTCGGGGCCCTCGGTGCGGGCACTGACATGAATCTGGCCTTCTGCCCCGGCCACGGCTTCTTCCGCGTTCTTGAGCAGGTTGATCAACACCTGTGAGAGCTGGTCCCGATCGGCGTTGATCGACAGGCCGGGACTGAGCGCCGAGGTGAGGCTGAGGCCCGCGGGAGGGTGTGCGTAGAGCGCCAGCACCTGGCCGGCGAGGGCGCCGAGGTCGACCGGGGCCAGCTCGGACTTGGGAAGCCGGGCGAACCGGGTGAACTCTTCGACGATCTTCCGCAGCCGCTCGACCTCTTCGAGCACCACCCCAGCGGTCTCGTCGAAGAGGCCGTCGAAGCGGGGATGGTGGGCTTCCCGCGCCGCGACCAGCGTCTCGAGCGACATCTTGATCGGGGTGAGCGGGTTCTTGATTTCATGGGCCAGCCTCTTCGCCACTTCCTGCCACGCGGCGATCCGCTCGCTGGCGATCAGCTGCGAGGTGGTCTGCTGAAGGTCGGCGGTCATCCGGTTGAAAGTGGAGATCAAGGTGCCGAGCTCGCCCGAGGCGGGCTGCTCTACCCGGGCTTCCAGGGCTCCCCCCGAGATTCGCGCCGCTGCCGCGGTGAGCGCCTCGACCGGGCGGGTGATGCTGCGAGAGACCGCGGCGCCCACGCCCACCGCGAGGAGCAGGCCGAGGCCGAAGAGGAGCAAGAACGCCTGGAGCAGCTGACGCTCGACACTGCGCTGGGCTGCCGCGGAGAAGAGCAGCTCGAGCTCGATCTCCGAGCCGAGCGGGAGCCGCCGTTCGGCCAGGGGCGGAGGAGGCGGCGGACCGCTGCTCGAGGTCGGCAAACCCCGGGCGGTGAGCTGGACCCGGGCGCCGGTGAGGGCGGCGAGGTGCCCGGCAGCGGCGTCGTCGAGGACCACCCCCCCGACAACCCAGAAGCGGCGCTCGCCGTAGTCCAACCGCCGTGCGGTCAGCAGTGCGGGCAGCCAGCGGGTGCCCTGGGGACCGGGCAGCTCGACCAGGCGCGGCACTGCCGTGGGAGGGCCGCGGGTGAGCTCGAACAGGGCAGGGTCGAGATCTCCGGTCCGCGCGGGAAGGTGACCGGAGCTCAGGGTTCGACCTCCCTCATCGAAGAGGCTGAGCACCGACAGCCCGCGGGCCTGCATCAGCGCTTCGCCTGCTCCCCGCTGTTCGGGGCGGTCCGCAGAGAGCTCGCGGGCGACCTGCTCGAGTGCCTCGCTCTGCACCAATCCGTCGAGGGTGGCTTGTACCTGGAGCGCGCTGCCGTCGAGTGCGGTGCGGGCGGCGAGCTGCATCCGGTCGAGCTGGCCCTGCAGCTGCGTGTCGAGGGTGCGGGAGAGTTGCCGCTGAGCGAACGGTGCGACCACCGCCACCTGGAGCAGGCAGACGAAGGCAAAGGCCAGGGTGAGGGTGGTGCGAAGCCGCATCGTCAACCCTCGTCGAGAAAGAGCTGATCGAAGGAAATCAGACCCTGCGCGTCGAAGGTCAACCCCTTCAGCCCGGGCGAGGCGTTGGACCGCAGCCCTTGCCGGTAGAGCGGAATCAACGGCAGCTGAGGAAGGAGCAGGTCGGCGGCGCGCTGCGCCCGCTCGGCGCGGGCAGCGGGGTCGGCGATGGCGCCCAGCTCGGGCAGGCGCTGGGCAAGCAGCTCGTGTCGACCCGAGGCTTCGATCACCACCGCGAGCGCCGGGGCAGCTTCGGGCGGCAGCAGCAACGCTTGCAGCATCAGGTCGTAGTCGCCCGCATTCCAGCGCTGCCGGAGCACGCGCAGGGGCAAGGGTTGCAGCGAGATCCGGTAGTGGTGCTCGGCGAGCTTGAGCTGAAGGCGTTCCGCCACCCGCCGTTGGTCTTCCAGCGCCTCGTCATAGAAGAGAGTGAAGCCCGCACCGGTTGCAGGGGTGCCGGCGTCGACCGGGGAGGGCGAGGAGGGCGAGGGGAAGGCACCGGGAACAGCGGGGAGGGGTGCCGCGCTGTCGTCGCCGGGGATCAGCCGCTGCAGCGGAAGCTTGGGTCCACGGACGAAATACCGGGCGAGCTGGGCGCGATCGACAGCGCGCGCAAAGTCAGTGCGAAAGGAAGGGCCTACCCGCTCCGGACGGAACAGCAGGTAGGTGGCCTGCTGCATCGGCGCCGTCGACAGGGCCGCGGTCGCCCCGGTCGGGTTGGCCCCCGAGGCATCGGCTCCGCCGATCGACAGCTGCGCCTGGTTCAACACCCGCTGCCGCTCCGCCCCGCGCTCGTTGGTGGGGCTGAGCACCCATTGGTCGAGGTAGGGGCGCCCATTCACGAAGGAAGGGTTCGCGCGCAGCACCCCTTTCTGGGCAGTGGCGAGAAAGGGTCCCGTCCCGGCGAAGGGCCGGCCGTCGCGGTCCACCGGGGTGAGGGCCGGGTGACAGAGCGAGGTCTCGAGATCGGGCCAGGGGAAGGCGAGGGTGAGCTCGACGGTGGTCGGGGACGCGGCCTGCGCGGCCAGCGCGCCCGAGGCCAGGCGTGCGGGTGCCAGCAAGGCCCGGTACGGCGAAGGGGATTGAGGGTCGAGCACCCGGCTCCAGGAATCGATCAGCTCCCGGCTGCCCAACGCATGTCCCGGCGCCAAGGCAGACTTCAGCACCACCGAGACCTTGCGCTCGCCTGCGCGGGTGGGCGTTCCGAGCACCGCCTCGAGCTGGCCGGGGCTCGGGCTCGTGCACAGCGGCGGGGAGAAGGCGCGCAGGACGCTCGCTCCTTCGGTGGAGTCCACCTTGAGCGGGTCTGGCGGCAATTCGATCGGCGTGGCCAGCGCGGTTCGAAGCCTGCCTCCGTAACGGGCGCGCGACGCCCCTTGCGCAGGGAGGGCACCGAGGAGAAGCATTCCCCACACCACCGGGCGAAAGCGCAGCGGCTTCACCTCGGGCTCCGGAGTGAGCGCAGCTCTCCACCGGTAGGGGTCCAGACTCCGAGCAAGAGCTCGGGGCGCCGGTCTCCGTCGAGGTCTGCTGGCACCAGCTGCATCACGTCTCCTTCCACGGGGCCGCTCGTCCACGTCGCCGCTGCCGTGCGCAGGTCTCCTTCCGGGGGGAGCGACTCGAGCGCCGAGACCGGGAGAATGCGAATCTGGTCAGGGACAGGTGCCCGCGTCGGAGCGCTCACCACCAACTCGGGCACGCCGTCGCCATCCAGGTCTGCGAGCGCCGCGCTCGAGCCGAAGCCAGTGACAGACGGCTTGCGGTCGAGCGCCGCCGACACACCGCCCCGCCCCTCCGGAGAGAGAAAGAGGGTGCGAAGGCCTTCCGGGAAGCGCGCCCGGGCGAGCGAAACGAACGGGCCCGATACCGGTTGCGCGGCGTCCGAGCCCATTCCGATTTCAGCTTGAAACCAGGTGGCCCCCGCGGCGGGCTTTCCCCAGACGGTCTGGCCCTCGAGAGCCAGCAGCGGGGCGCGGGTGAGTCGGCCCACGGCGGTGAGCTGGCCTGGCGCGTCCCAGCGGAGTTCTTCCCCTTCGGCATGTCGGGCCGACCAGTAGAGAATACGAGGCGGTTGCGAAGTGAAGGCGATCGACCCGAACGGCTCCCGGCAGGGAGTCGGTGAACGGGGAAGCAGACGGTGGTCGTGGCGCGCCAGAAGCTGACCGTCGCCGCTGAACAGCAACACCTCGTCGTCGGTCAACACCGCCACCTCGTCGCGACCATCGCCGTTCAGGTCTCCTGCCGCGAGCGCAGCGGGACGGGCAGGGAGCGTGGCAAACAAGCTCAGTCGAGTCGGAAGGGCCGCGGCTGCCGGGGAGGTCTTGGGTTCTCCGGACTTCGTGGCCCAAGCGCCCACATCGGAGTCGAGCTTGACCGAAAACTGCAGCGCGCGCGCGGGATGTGCGGGCCGCAGCGGGCTTCGACCGGACCAGAAATTGGCCTCGACGCCGAAGAGCTCACCGTCGAGGCGCAACTGGTTCTGGGTCGCCGCGACCGTCAGCCGTACCAGGCTCTTCGCTCCCGTCGCTGCGGCCTCGCCCTCGGCGCGGGCGTGAGCCGTCGCGGCGTTCGCCATCACTGCCAGGCCTCGTTCGGCGAGCGCAGAGGCGATCAGCGTCTGGAGGGGTCGGGCGAGCTCGTCCGGTCCTCCCACCCAGATTGATACCGGAGCAGGCGCTTCCGCCTGTGCCACCCGCTCGGCGATCGCGGCCGCGAGGGCCCGCGTGG
>JAYUUC010000398.1:0-12829 GCA_043755105.1 Myxococcales bacterium | reverse complement strand
CTCGCCGATGTCGCCGGTGTGGAGATAGCCCTCGGCATCGAGCGCTTCCGCGGTGGCGTCGGGCAGCCCGTGGTAGCCGCGCATCACCCCGCGGCCCTTGATCAAGATCTCTCCATCCGCGGGAAGGATCTTGATCTGCGTCCCCGGCAGCGGAGGCCCCACCGTTCCGAACTTGTACTTCTCGGGGCGGTTGACGAAGCTTGCGGCGCTGCTTTCGGTCAGCCCGTAGCCTTCCAGCACCAGCATTCCGCAGGCGTGGAAGAACTCGGAGATCTCCTTCGAGATCGGTGCACTGCCGGAGATGAAGTAGCGCAGCCTCCCGCCGAATCGCTCCCTCAGTTTCGAGAACACCAGCCGGTCCGCGAGCGCGTTCTTCACCGCCAGCAGGCCCGAGGGCGCTTTCCCCCGCTGCTTCAGCCGGCTGACCTCGTGGCCCACCGAGAGTGCCCAGCGGAAGATCGCCCACTTCACCGCGCCCCCCTGCTTCGCCCCGGCGACCACCTTGTTGTAGACCTTCTCGAAGATCCGCGGCACCGCGGCCACGAAGGTGGGTCGCACCACCGCGAGGTGCTCGACCAGCTTCTCCACCCGCCCGTCGATCGCCGTCTTGAAGCCGATCTTCAGCTGCGCGGCGACGAACACTTTTCCGAAGCAGTGGGCGAGCGGCAACCACAGCAGCTGCACATCCTCGGCTCCCACCACTCCGAGCGAGGCGATGCTCTCGGCGGTGTAGACCCAGCAGTCGTGGATCAGCTCCACGCCCTTGGGCTTGCCAGTGGTCCCCGAGGTGTAGATCAACGTCGCCAGCGAATCCGGTCGGACCGCGCGGGCAATTAGCTCGAACTGCTCCGGCGCCTGCAGGTGCGCGGCCGCTCCGCGGGCCTCCAGCTCGGCGAGGGTGGTCACCCAGCCCTCGTGGCCAGACGCTCCCTCAAAGAGGACCACCTGACGCAGGTGGGGCAGCTGGGCCCTGAGCCCGAGCAGCTTCTTCAGCTGGTCCTCGTTCTCCACGAAGGCCACCTTCGCCTCCGAGTCATTGAGGATGAAGGCGCAGTCCTCCGGCAGCGTCGACGGGTAGATGGTGGTGGTCGCGCCCCCGGCGCAGAGGATGCCCAGGTCGGCCACCACCCAATCGAGCCGGGTGGCGGAGAAAATCGCGCAGCGCTGTTCCGAGGCGAGGCCCAGTGCCCTCAGACCCGCTGAGACGTTGCGAATCCGCTCGCAACTCTGCTTCCAGGTGAGGGTCTTCCACCCGCTGCCAGCGGGGTACATGAACGCGTCGGCGTCGGGCTGCGACGCGAGGCGCTCCAGCAGCATCTCCGGAACCGTGCTCGCCTGACCTGCCATCAAATGCCCCGTTTCATAGAAGAGGTCTTCGGAAAAAAGGCTCTCATCGGCCATGTTTACGTAGCGTCCCTCCGGGTGCAACAAGGACCTCCGCTTTGGGAAGATTGGCGTCCGGGCCCCCAAAAAAGACACAATGGGGAGCAGCATCTGGAGGCGACATGTTTGCAACCCTGGCAATGACCGTGACACTGGCCCTGGGGAGTGCTCCCCGGGTTCCCCCGAAGAAGACCCAGCTCAAGCTCGAGATCACACCCGCGACGTCGGTGGTCTACGTCGACGGCAAGCGCAGGGGCACCGGGGGCAAGCTAACCCGAGCGTTCACGGTCGAGCCCGGCCGCCACACCCTCAAGCTGGTCAATGGCCGCGACGAGCACCAGGAGTCGATCTCGGTGAAGAAGGGCGAGTCCAAGGTGTGGCAGTGGGCCTTCGAGGACGACCGCCTCGACCAGGCCGAGAAGAAGAAGGCCCAGGGTGCCGAAGGTGCTCCGGCCAATCCGGTTCCGGACCCCTCCGGCGGCACGGAAATCGAATCGCCTCCGTCGACCCCGTGAGCGCCCCCGACTGAGGCCTCACGGCCTCCGCCCGGGCTGAACGGTCATGCTCCGCGCTTGGCAGGTGCTCCTCGCCCTCAAGCCAAAAAAAAGGGCGCCCCGGTGAGGGAGCGCCCTGGTTCATCGCCACGTCAACCGGCGGCTACTTCTTCTCCGCCGCCAGCTTCTCGCGGTAGGCCTTCATCATCTCTTCCGCCTCGTTCCTCGGCACCAGCGAGTAGCGGGCGAACTCCATCGTGAACTCGCCCTTGCCCTGGGTCGCCGAGCGCAGGTCGGTGGAGTACCCGAACATCGCGTTCAGCGGCACCTCGGCCACCGCGGTCACGTAACCTTCGGCGTTCGAGGTCTCGAGAATGGTTCCCCGGCGCTGGTTGAGCTGACCGACCACCGACCCCTGGAAGTCCTCGGGTGCCGACACTTCGACCTTCATCATCGGCTCGAGAATCGAGGGCTTCGCCGCCGCGTAGCCTTCGCGGAAACCCATCAGCGCGGCGGTCTTGAACGCCTGCTCGGACGAGTCGACATCGTGCGAGGCGCCGTCGTTGATCAGGTAGCGAACCCCGACCACCGGGAAGCCGATCAGTGTTCCCTTCTTGATCGCCTCCATGAAGCCCTTCTCGCAGGCCGAGATGAACTCGCGGGGAATCGAGCCACCGGTGATGTCATCGACGAACTCGTGGGTCACCGCGGCGTCGCCGGGAAGCGGCTCGATGTAGCCGCACACCCGGGCGAACTGGCCCGAGCCACCGGTCTGCTTCTTGTGGGTGTAGGCGAACTCGCCCTTCTGGGTGATCGTCTCGCGGTAGGCCACCTGGGGCTTGCCGGAGATCACCTCGCAGGCGTACTCGCGCCTCATCCGCTCGATGTAGATCTCGAGGTGCAGCTCACCCATGCCGCTGATGATGGTCTGCGCCGACTCCTCGTCGCGGTGAACGCGGAAGGTGGGGTCTTCCTTGGTGAAGCGGTTGAGCGCCTTGGAGAAGTTCTGGGTGCTGGCCCGCTCCTTCGGCGCGACGGCGAGCGAGATCACCGCGTCGGGCACGTGCATCGAGGTCATCGTGTACTGCACGCTGCCGTCGGTGAAGGTATCGCCCGACGAGCACTCGACGCCGAAGAGCGCGACGATGTCGCCGGCCCGCGCCTCGGTGATGTCCATCATCTCGTTCGAGTTCATTCGAACGATGCGGGGGATCTTCACCTTCTTCTGGTTGGTCTGGTTGTAGATGAAGTCACCCTTCGAGACCTTGCCCTGGTACATCCGCATGTAGGTCAGCTGACCGTAGCGGCCGTCTTCCAGCTTGAAAGCGAGGCCGACGAACGGCTTCTCGGGGTCGGAGCTGAGCAGGACCTTCCCTTCGTCGTTCTTCTGGTCGTGCGCCTCGTTGGTCACCTGGCTGGGGTCGGGGAGGTACATCGTGACCGCGTCCAGCAGCAGCTGCACACCCTTGTTCTTGTAGGCCGAGCCGCACATCACCGGGGTCATCTTCAAGGCAATGGTCGCCCGGCGGATCGCGCTCCGAAGCTCGTCGTTGGAGACCGGCTTGTCGTTGAGGAACAGCTCGGCGAGCTGGTCGTCCACATTGGCGACGCCTTCGATGATGTCGTGGCGGGCCTGCTTGGTTTCCTCGACGAACTCCGCAGGAATTTCCTCCTCGCGGATCACTTCGCCGTTCTCGCCGTCGAAGTAATAGGCCTTGCCCGCAATCGGGTCGATCAGGCCGCCGAAGCGGTCTTCGGCGCCGATCGGAACCTGGAGCATCACCGCGTGGTGGCCGAGCTTTTCCTTCAGCTGGGCGGAGACGCGTCTGTAGTTGGCACCGGCGCGGTCCATCTTGTTGATGAACGCGATGCGGGGAACGTGGTAGCGCTTCATCTGCCGGTCGACGGTGATCGACTGCGACTGCACGCCGGACACCGAGCAGAGCACCAGGATCGCGCCGTCGAGCATGCGCAGCGCCCGCTCCACCTCGATGGTGAAGTCGACGTGTCCCGGGGTGTCGATGATGTTGATGTTGAAATCCTTCCACTCGCAGTAGGTCGCGGCGGACTGGATGGTGATGCCCTTCTCACGCTCCAGGTCCATCGAGTCCATCTTTGCGCCCACGCCGTCCTTGCCACGGACTTCGTGGATCTCGTGGATCTTCCCCGTGTAGTAGAGGATTCGCTCGGTGAGCGTGGTCTTGCCCGAGTCGATGTGGGCGGAGATGCCGATGTTCCGGATTCGATCGATTGCGATGACAGATGCCATGGTCCTGGGGCCTACCGTTCCGAGTGGAAGTGTGTGAACCGCGAAGCGAAGGCTCATACCTTCCCCACCGCGCGGAATTCCAGTTCTTTAACCGACCTGGAAAGGACCGCTCGTCTATCGCAGGTTGGAGCCCTGCGCAAAGGGGGCGCGCCCGGCCGCTTGACCGGCTCGAAGGGCTCGACACCGAAAAAGCCCCTGATGACATCGACAGCGGTCCTTCCGGCACACAACCCCGGGGGGCCGCCGCCAGCGAAGATGTCTTTTGCCACCCCACCGTGAAGCAGGGGCCAAGGGTCTTCAGGCGGCCAACGTGAAGGTCCTGGCCTGATCGACGCTTCCGGTCTAGAGACCGGCGAAGCAATCAAGGCCCGTCTCGACAGGAGGCGGGCCTTCTGCTTTATCGCAGTCCCAGAATTCTTTCACGGAGGTTTCCCCGATGGCGCAACCGGGTGCATCGAAGCGACAGAAGGAACTTGCTCGTAAAGAGAAGCAAAAAGAGAAGGACGTCCAGCGGACCCTGCGCAAGCAGGAGAAGACCGACCGCCCCAAGCGCGAGGACAATGCCGAGGACCCGGACATTGCGGGAATCATCCCCGGTCCGCAGCCCGTCATCGAAGAGTAGTCCAGCGGTGGTCGGCCCCCTGTGAAGGGGGGCCCCGGGCCCCTACCCAATCAGGCTGCCAGCGAGCTCTGGTCGGAACCAGGGCTCACCGTCATCTCGGGCAGCTCGGGAGCCTTCGCCCCTGCCAGCGGCCGCCAGAAGAAGGTCTTTCCCAGGTAGACGAAGAGGCTCTTCTGCAGCAATTCGGGGTGAATGTTCTTCTCCACCTGGAAGTGCAGCGCCGGCGTCTGCGACCAGTGCACCCCGGGCTTGTGGTGGTGGACGGTGTGGTAGCCGTTGTTGAAGAGCAGGGTGTTGAGCAGCGGCGAGACGAAGTTCCGCGAGTGATTCCAAGGGCTCTGCTCGTTGGCCTCGACGTGCTGCACGTAGTTGAAGACCTGGATCGCGAAGATCGCCGTCTGCTGCGGGATGACGTAGAAGATCAAGGCCTTGCGCCAGTTGATCACCCCCAGCACCGCCATCAACCCGAAGAAGACCGCGTACTCGCTCGCCGCCAGCCAGAAGGCGCGGCGGTCGCGCTTCCACAGGTCCTTGAAGAACTTCTTGATGTCCGCCTGCTGCCGGAACACCCCCGTGTACATCGGGTAGGTGAGCAGCGAGAGCAGGTGATTGCCCTTGAACAGGCCGGGCGAACGACCGGTGTCGCCCTCCTTGTTGTTGAACTTGTGGTGGTTCTGGTTGTGGGTGGGGACCCAGGCGATCGCCGGGTGACCGTAGTGGAGTGAGATCAAATAGCTGGTGAAGAGGTTGAGCGGCCGCCGCTTCCACATCGCCAGGTGGTTGTGGTTGTGGCTGATCACCGCCACCGCGATGAACAGGGCCAGGGTGGCGACGTACAGGCTCGGGTGGAAGGTCGGCAGGTTCCATTGAATGATCGGCAGGGCAGCCGCCACGATCAAATAGGCGACCGTGCGCCAGTCAGCGGAATAGCGAAGCATCTGGGTTCCTCCTCCGGGGCCTGGGGGCGCAAGCGCCCTCGGTTGGCGCGCACCGTAATCAGAAACCCGGCGAGGGAGCAACCCGGGGCCCCCCCGGTCGAACAGCCTAGAAGATGGGAGGAACCACTTCCGTGGCCCACTGGGCGATGTGATTGGACGTGGTGATGTCCTGGAAGGGCAGGGCGAAGGCGGGGGAGCTGGGGTCCTCGCCCGCGGCGACCTTGGCCGGATCGATGCCGCTCATCCACAGCAGGCTGCCGGTGGTGGTCTCGCTGCTCGAGGCGGTGGGGACAAGATCGTGGAGTCCATAGCGTCGGATCGACGAGAAGGTCAGCCACTGCAGCTGGGACCCGAGCTCGCCGTTGCGGCGGAACACGAAGGGGCTCCATTTCGGGTAGGAGTTGGAAAGCTTGGTGCTGCCCTGGTCGAGCTTCCCCCCCGCATTGGCCCGGGCAAGGTCTACGGGCGTGGCCCCGGCCTGAGGGACCACTGCCCACAGCCGGGCGCTGGGGTCCGAGTCGGTGTTGCAGTGGGGGTGCTGGTCTCCGGTCGGACAGGTCGATTCGTCGTAGACGAGGAACGCGTTGTCTGGCGAAAACGCCGGGTAGTAGTGGTTCTTTCCGCTCTGTGCCGGGACGACCACCACGGGCGCGTCCCAGCTGCTCCCCGAGCGGTGTACCACCGAGATGCCGCCCTTGAAGCTGCGCTGGTTGGTTCCCTTGATGCCCACCTGGGTGAAGGCAATCGAGTCGCCCTGTCCTGACCAATCGGGGTGGGTGGCGGGCTGGGTGCTGCTTCCGGTGCCGGCGATCGAGCCCAGCTTGGCGCCGGTCTCGCCGTCGAAGAGCATCAACCCATAGTCGGTGGCGTTGTTGTCGCCGTAGACGCCGACGTACTGGCTGCCGTCCGGGTTCCAGGACTCGAAGACACTCTTCCCCGAACTCGCGAACGGCACCAGCGGGGTCTTGTGGGCGACGTCGAGCAGCAGCACCCGGCCGTCGTTCTGGCCGCCCGCCTCGGCGACGATCTTCCGCCCATCGCGCGAGAGGGAGTGGCAGCCGACGCAGGTTCCCGAGGTGAGCTCGGTGCCGATGAACTTCTCGGCGCTGACCTGAGTGGTCGAGGCGAAGTCGAAGCGCATGATTCCGGTGCCCTGGGAGGTGGTCCAGTAGTAGAGGCCCCCGTTGATGTCGTCGAGCGAGAAGGAGAAGTGCACCGGCTCCGAGGTCCCCACGGCGGTGCCGGCGTCGTCGGTTCCGCGCACGGTGAGGGTGAGCGCTTCGCCGCCCCTGTTGGTCGCCGCCAGCCAGCGCCACACGCTCGGGTCCGGCAGGTAGATGCAGCCTCCGTTGAGGGGGTGAGCGCAGCGCTGATACACCTTCACGGCGGTGAGGGCGTTGGTGAAGGACATCTCGAACAGGGTGTTGCCGGCCTTGGGGTAGAAGTGAATCTCGAGCTTGCCGAGGTTGGGCGGGAGCAGGACTCCGTCGTTGGGGTAGAGCAGCTCCGGAGCGCGTGCCGCGTCAGCGGGTCCGTTGAAGAGGGTAGCGGGGTCCTTGGGCAGGCCGGTCGAGTCGGGGTCGATGGCGGTGCGGGACAGCACCAGCTTCAGACCGGTGTCGGCCTTCAGCGTCCCGGCCTCGGCGAATACCCGGGTGGTACCACCCCGATCGGCTTGCGAGGTGAACTGGGCGCCCTGGAACGAACCCAGGCCGGTGTCCTCGAGGTGGAAGTTGGAAAGCGCGGTGACGTCTTCGCTGTGGCCGTCGGTGAAGGTGCCGGTCGTTCGGTAGGTGAGGGTGGCGGGGCCTGCAGAGATGGCCAGGGTCTGGTTTGCCGGATCGACCTGCAGCGAGCTCAGCTGAGCCAGGTCGACCATGCTGCCGCCGTCAGCGCCGACCGGAGCAGTGCCTCCGCAGTTACAGCCGCTCAGCGCAAACGCCAGGGCCAGCGTCGACCAACCTGTCCACTTGATCATCGGCGTGCTCCCGTTTTCCAAGAGGCCTTTTCGCCTCTTCAGAATTGCATCCTAGCCTCGCCGCTCCTCGACGTCGCTGCAGGCTCCCCGTGCTGTGGGGAGAGGAAGGGAGAGGGGAGCAGAGGGCACACCGGTCACGAATGCCCGAGAAGAAGGGTAGGCGTGAGGCCTTTGCCGGGGAAGATCAGCGCGTTGCAGCGGGTGGGACTGCCGCGTCGCCCGCGTCCCTCTGGACCGTGACCAGGGTCCGGTCTTCAGCGGCGCACGGTGATCGTCCGCATCGCCGCCGTCCACAGCCTGGCTTCCGCGCGGGTCAGCCGGCTTCGCTGCAGAGGGGCGACCAAGTCCCGCACCGCATGGCGCTCGGGGGACACGAGGAATCCTCCCGTGAGCAAGGCAGCGGTGAGAGCCGCGGCGACCTCGGTGAACTCCGCATCAGTGGCGGCCCGGGGCGCGAGCGCTCCGGAGGTCTCGGTCGTTCGCGCTGCGTCTTGAAATGCCAACTTCAACTCATACCCATAGAGGAGCGCCGCCTGCGCGAGGTTGAGTGAAGGCTGCCCGTCGTCGCTGGGAATGGCGGACAGATCGTGGCAGCGCTGCAGTTCATCGTTGGTGAGACCGCTGCGCTCGTCCCCGAACACCACCGCCACCCGGCCCTGGGGGGCGCGCTGCGCGGCGTCTGCCGCCACTTCGCGGGGAGAGAGACTGCGTTTGCCCGGGAGCCGCCGCATGCTCGTTCCCACCACCCAGCTGCAGTCGGCGACGGCCTCCTCCAGGCGGGCGGCCACCTTGACCGCAGCCAGCAACTCGGTGGCGCCGACCGCCATCCTCAGCGAAGCCTCTCGAGGCGGAAGCAGCTCGGGATTGGGGTCAACCAAGGTCCAGTCGTCGAGACCGAAGTTCTTCATCCCCCGGGCCACGGCCCCCAGATTCTCGGCATTGCGTGGGCGCAGCAGCACCCATCTCACCGGCAACATCGGTGCCTCGCTCGCGAAAAAAGTCCGATCTGGCCCATGGGTCCCTGAACGTCAACCGCTGTACGCATTGCGTTGCGAAATGGGCACCCGATGCAGAGACTGTGTCCTCACCGAGGAGCCTGACGCATGTTCGGCAACAACAACCTCAGCGGCCGCCCCCGCTTCAGTCCGAAGCTGATTTTGGCTGTGTTGATCGCGCTTGGCAGCGCGGTTTCCTACTTCGGGACCCGGAGCTCCAACGAGGTCACAGGAGAGGTGCAGCACATCAAAATCACTCCGGATCAGGAGATCGCGATTGGCCTTCAAGCCGCACCGGACATGGCGCAGCAGTTCGGGGGCTTGCTTCATAACGAGAAGATCGCGAGTTACGTCGAAGAGGTGGGCCAGAAAGTGGTGGCCGGTAGCGATGCCAAGAAGGGCCCCTATCAGTACCATTTTCACGCCCTCGCCGACCCCCAGACGGTGAACGCTTTCGCGCTCCCGGGCGGCCAGGTGTTCGTCACCCTCGGGCTATTGCGCCAGCTCTCGAACGAGGCGGAGCTGTCCGGGGTGCTCGGACATGAAGTGGGCCACGTGGTCGGTCGCCACGGTGCCGAACACCTCGCCAAGCAGCAGTTCGCCGCCGGGCTGGTGGGCGCCGCGGGGGTGGCCAGCTATGACTCTCGCGATCCCTACCGCAGCGCCCGCACCGCGGCGATGGCGGCCGCGGTCGCCCAGATGGTCAACATGCGCTTCGGGCGCGAAGACGAGCTCGAGGCAGACCAGCTCGGCGTGCGGTTCATCAAGGAAGCGGGTTACGACCCGGAAGGAATGTCCCAGCTGATGCAGGTCCTCGCCAAGGCCGGCGGCGGGCGTCGCACCCCCGAATTCTTCAGCACGCATCCCAATCCCGAGAACCGGCTCGAGCGCATTGACGCCCTGATCCAGAAGAGTGGCGGGCCGGGCGGTGAGCTGGGCGCTGATCGCTACCGCGCCAACGTTCTCGACGCCCTCTCGTTGCCTCGCCCCGGCGTCGGCGGCTCGGGACAGTAGGGCGGCAGGCCCGGAACGGCCGGCTCAGGGCAGGGGAGAGACGGGGGAAAAGCCGAGGTCCTGGCGAAGCTCCTCTTCAGACAACACCCGCCAACTTCCCGGTTCAGGCAGGTCGAGATTCAAAGTTCCAATCGCCTCCCGGTGTAGCTCAGCCACGGGCAGACCCACCGCGCCCAGCATTCGCTTCACCTGGTGGAATTTCCCCTCGGTGATCACCACCTCCACTTCGGACGGGCCTCGCACACTGACCCGGGCAGGCCGGGCCACGAACTCGCCCAGATCGATTCCACGGCGGAGCAGATCGAGCTTGCTCTCGTTCAACGCCCCGAACACCCGAGCCAGGTAACGCTTCGGCAGCTGGGAAAGAGGGGAGGTGATGTGGGTGACCACCTGCTCGTCGTTGGTGAACAGCAGCAGGCCCGTGGTGCCCCGGTCGAGCCGCCCCACCGCATGCCACTCATAGCTTCGGAGATTCGGCGGCAATCTCGCCCGCAGCAGGTCGAACACCGTCGGGGTGTCCCCCTTGTCTTTTGGTGCGGTCACGGCGCCCGAGGGTTTGTGAAACATCAGCACCACGGGCCGGCGCGCCAGGTCCACGGCGATGCCGTCGAGGCGAACCTCGTCCCCGCTCTTCACCATCGCCAAAGGGTGAGTGACTTTCTTGCCCGCAACCCGAACCCGCCCCGCCTTGATCGCTGCCTCCGCTTCGTCCAATCGGAGGGCTCCTGAACGCGCCAAGGCCCGCGACAGCCAGTCGCCTGCCTGCTCGTTCACTCTGCGGGGGGCGGCTTCCGGCCCCTCACGGGTTCCACTTCGATGGGCTCGCGGCTTCTGTTTAGGCGACACGCTTCCGCTCCTTCACTGTCTTATCGAAAGATTCCGTCCCATTTGCAATCAGAGAGGGAAGAGAGGAATCGGGAGGGTATAGTGATTATGTTTTCTCAAGTGGCCAAGACTCCCTCCCTTCCCTTGCCCCGGGCTGAATTGGAAGACCGCGGCGCTGCGGCGAACGCGGGCCCGGGGTCTCATTTCTCGCTGTCGTCCGGGGTGCAGGACCTGAAGGAACCGGTCGCGGCGCTGCTGCAACGGTTGGGGAGCCTCCTCAGCCAGACGGACCTGGGCGAATCTGAGCGCGATCAGCTGACCTCGATCGCCAACCAGGCCACGGCGATGTCCGACCGCATCGACCAGCTCACCTACCGAGATTCGGGCACTCCCCCGGTGGCGCCGGCCGAGCGTGACGCCATCGAGGAGACCGGCGACCGTGGCCGCTTCACCGTGCTGGTGGTGGACGACGACGCGGTTCAACGGGACGGGCTTCGCCAGCTGCTCGATCCCTACTTCACCACCCTCGCGGCTGCTGACGGAACCGAGGGCGCGCGCCTGGTGCGCGAGTATCTGCCCGACCTGGTGATCAGCGACCTTTGCATGCCCGAAGCCGACGGCTTCGCGCTGCTCTCGAGCGTGCGCTTTGATGAAGAGACGGCCCACATTCCTTTGCTGGTCCTCAGTGGGCTGACCGAAACCGATGCCAAGGTGCGGGCCTTCGAGGCCGGAGCCTTCGACTATCTCACCAAGCCCGTGGTGGCCGGAGAGCTGATCGCCCGGGTCCGCAATGCGCTCGCCCGCGGCCTGGCGCTGAGGCGGGAGCGCTTGCTCCAGGCCACCGACGATCTCACGGGGCTCGCCAATCGCCGATGGTTGCGCAGCTTCCTCGCCAGCGCGGTGAAGAGCGCCGCTCGAAACCGCACCGAGCTCAGCGTGGTGATGGTGGACGAGGACGGGCTGAAGCAGGTCAACGATCGCTTCGGTCACGCCGCCGGAGACGAGGCCATTCGAACGATGTCTCGAGCGCTCACCAAGTCCAAGCGAGCCGGAGACTGTGCTGCGCGTGTCGGCGGAGATGAATTCGTGATCGCGATGCCCGGAACGGATCGAACCGGGGCACAGGCGTTCATCGCCCGGGTCGAGCAGGAGCTGCGCCGAGAGCCCTTGCGCGGCTCAGGTGAACTGAAGCTCCACGTCAGCGCCAGTTTCGGGGTCGCCACCTGCAGCGAGCTGATGTGGGCGGAAGATGCAGAGCAGTTGCTCGAGCGCGCGGACCAGGCCCTCTACGAGGCCAAGCGCACCCGGAAACGCCCGGTGGGCTGACGGACCGGCAGCGTTGGCGTGGGACGAGCCGAACACGGGTTGATAACGAAGGCACCCTGGGCCGTCGAGGTTCGACATCGTGCGGAAGGCTCTTGAAGCTTTTGAAGAGTGCTTGGCCGCGGACGCTCGAAGAGATGGAGGAGGACCGCGCCGTGCGTCGGCATCCCGCCACACCCCGGTAGAGAGTGCCTTCGGGGTTTGGTAAGCGTTGCTTCGATGCCGACCGCTCCCAGGCCACTGGTGACTCCCGGGGGGCCCATCGCCACTTGGTTTGCGGGCATCGTGGTGTCCGGGGTCTCCGCTCTGGGCCCTTCCGGACGCAGCCGGCTTGCCCACCTTCTCGGACTCGCCACCTACCTGCTTGGAATCCGGCGTCGGGTGACCCTCGACAACCTCCGTCATGCTTTCCCAGAGAGGACCGAGCCCGAGCGCCGCCTGATCGCCCGGGGCGCCTACCGCAACATGGCGCTCGCCGCCCTCGACGCGCTCGCCTCGGCGGCCCTGACCGCGCCCAAGTTCGACACCGACGTGGACGCCTCGGCCCTGGAGCCCTTCGAGCGTGCGCTCGAGGGAGGGGGAGGCGTGCTGGTGGCGACCGCCCACTTCGGAAGCTGGGAACTTTTTGGCGAGCTGATCGCCCGCCGGGGAATCAAGCTGAACGCCATCGTCCGTCCTCTGGCCGGTGCACTGAATGCCCGCATCGTCGAAGGCCGCCAGCGCAGCGGCTTGAAGCTGATCTTGCAGCGGGGCGCGCTGGGAGGTTCCCTTCGTGCGCTACGCCGCGGCGAGGTCGTGGTCCAGTTGATCGATCAAGCCCTGCCTTCGAAGAGTGCAGTCTGGGTTCCCTTCTTCGGTCGACCCGCATCCACTTCGCCGGGTCTGTCGTTGCTGGCGCAGCGAACGAAAGCCCCGGTGTTCGTGGTGCTCGCTGCCCGGGACCAGGGTCGGTTGCGCGTCTTCGTGGAAGGTCCCTTCCCGGTGATCG
>JAYUUC010000397.1:0-12866 GCA_043755105.1 Myxococcales bacterium | reverse complement strand
AGACCAGCTCGCCGTGGCGCCCATCGATGGTCGGGTGCTGGGCTTTCGAATCAAGCCGGCAGCGTTGACCCGGACTTCCAAATAGCGCGGACGCCGTTTTACAGGAGTCCCGATGAGCTCAAACCCGATCGATGTTCGCCAGGCCGCTGAGGCGCTTCAAGACGTGGAATTGGTCCCCTGCCTCGAAGGTCCTCTCGCCTCTGCGAAGGAAATGATCGCCGTTTGCCTGGCGGGAGGAATTCCGGCCCTCCTCGGCAGCGACCCTTGCTGCGAGACCGGCGGCTGCGGGCCCAAGGCTCAGGTGTTGGTGCGAGAAGATGACCTCAGCAAGGTGGCCCTGCTGCTTCAGGAACGGTGGGCGGAGTCGCTGCAACGGGAAGGACTGGCGGGTTCCCTGCCCGCACTCAAGGCTGTGCCTGCCGAGGGTGAACCGCCCTGCCCTGCCTGCGGCACCCAGGCCCCACTGGCGGCCGGGGCCTGCAGCGACTGCGGACTGCAGCTGGAATAAGGCTGCGCGAAAAGGGCAACCTCGAGGGCGGACGGCCCGACAATAGATAAACCGAAGTTTCGGGGGTGTTCTGATGCCGTACCCGCTCTATCCCTACCCGCTGCCCGGGTACCGCTACCCGATGACTTCCACCTGGCCCCAGTGGCCTGCTTGGAACGGGATGTACCCACCGGCTCGGCTGGCCCCCGGCCAGCTCCCTGGGAACGCGACCGGGCCCTGGCAGCCGCGTCCACGCTTCAACGAGGCGCCGCCGGCACTTCAAGGGTCCCCCCAAGATCCCCGAGACTGGAAGCAGGGCATCCGTCGGCCCTTCGGCATCATGTACAGCCCGGCCCAGATCGACGAAGCGCTGAAAGCCTCCCAGGGACAGGTGAAAGTAGAACGAACCCCGTTTCCAGGAACCCGCCTGTTCTATCCTGGGGATGGTCAGCCACACCCCGGAATCATCCTCCTGCACGGCAGCGACGGCGGTGCGTCTGGCTGGAACGAACACGAGGCGATCGAGTGGGTGAAGAAGGGATTTGTGGTGATGGCCTATGCCTACTTCGGGGCAGCAGGCACCCCGACCGGCCTCGCCAACATCAATCTCGATACCGCGATGAAGGCCATTCAGTACCTGAAGACCTGCACCCATGTCTCGGGGAAGAAGGTCGGAATATACGGGGTCTCACGGGGCGCCGAAATGGCGGTGGCGTTGGCCAGCCTGTTCCCGCAGTCCGGTCTCATTTCCGCAGTGGTCGCCCATTCGCCGCAGGACCGGGCGCAAGGGTCAATCACGGTGAGAGAAGATGGAATGCTCGACACCGTGCGCGACCCATCCGGACGGCCACTGCCCGGTTGGGCCATGGGCGGAAAATCGATTCCCACTGAAACACCCTATCCGCTGGAGCGATACCAAGGCCCCTTGTTCATCACCCACGGGACCGCAGATGAAGTCTGGTCAGTGGACGGCACCCGTCAGCTAGACAAACGACTCAAGGCGGCAGGAAAGAATGCCGACATCCGTTACTTGGCCGGGGAGGGCCACGTGCTGAGCGTCAATACCGCAGCCAAAATCGATGCCGCCAGGCTTGCCTTCTTCAAGGCCAACCTCGGGCGCTGAGGCTTGAACGGCCCACACCCGCGCTCGTGTGCACCCCCGCAGGAAGTGCTCGGACCCATGTCCGCCCACGGGTAGGGTGCCTCCCCATGCGAAGCCCTGTCGCAGATACCCTCGCCGGGCTGTGGAAGTGGTGCCGGGCAGACGCGCCCGGTCGCAGGCGCTGGGTGGCTTTTTCTGCGCTCCTCCTGCTTTGCGCCCTGTCGTACACGGTCCACCGAGCGCTCCACCTGCACTCGTGTGACCTCAGGGATGGTTTCCTCATCCCTTCCCGTGGGGTGCTTTTCGAGGGCAAGGACCCGTTCGTCGACTACCGCTTCAACTCCTACAGCCCGTTCTTCTATGTCGCGATGGCGCCATTCGCGGCGCTGCCCGACACGCTGGCGAGCCTGCTCTGGTCGGTGATGCTCATCGGGTGCCTGGTGTCGGTGATCGGCCACCTGAGGGGAATCCTGATTGAAACAGGCCAGGATCCGGCGCTCGTGCGCCCCTGGGTGGCGCCGGTCCTGGCGCTGCCGTTCCTCCTCGACAACCTCTTTCTCGGCCAGTCCAACCTCGTCGTGCTCGCCTTCACCTGCGCTGCGCTCCATGCCCTCGTTTCCAAGCGGCCCTTTCGGGGCGGACTGCTGCTCTCGGTCGCCATCGCGCTCAAGCTCACGCCGGCACTCTTTCTCCTCTACGCCGTGCTCAAGCGCGAAGGGAAGGTGCTGGTTGGCGCGGCCGTGGGCCTGGGGGTGCTGCTGGTCGTGGTGCCTTCCTTTGCTTACGGCCCGGTCCGAAACGCGACGCTCTTGCAAGAGTGGTCGCAGTTCGTGATCCAGCCGTTCGTCCGCGGGGAGAAGCTTCAGACCACGAGCGTCAGCTGGTACCACACCAACCAGTCGCTGGACGCCTTCCTCAACCGCTCTCTGACTTCGTACGGCCGAGACAACTACGGAGGCCTTCACACGCTCACGGACCCCGCATCGCTCGAAGAGGCGCAGGTCCGCCGGGTGGGGCTGGTGCTGAAGCTGTTGGTGGTGGCCGTCCTCGCAGCGGCCGCGCTGAAGGAGCGCTCCGTCAACAGCCCGCGGTTTCTGCTCGAG
This sequence comes from Myxococcales bacterium, assembly GCA_043755105.1. Classification (GTDB taxonomy): domain Bacteria; phylum Myxococcota; class Myxococcia; order Myxococcales; family Myxococcaceae; genus JAYUUC01. Next base: position 10,174 of record JAYUUC010000397.1, on the reverse strand, counting down.
GTGGGCCTCTACTTTCTGGGCATCCTCTTCCTCTCGCCCGCGAGCTGGTTCAATCACTACGTCGCGGTGCTGGTGCCGTACGCGGCTGCCGCCCAATGGCTCGCCGGAAGGCGACGCGACCTGCTCCTGCGATACGGCCTCGGTCTCGCGGTGTTTCTTTCCTTCGTTTGCTTCACCCCACAAGCGCGCAGCTACTCACCGATTTTTCTCTCCCAGCTGGTGCTGTTCCTGGGCCTGACGCGCCGAGCGCTTTCACCGTCGCCCCTCGCCGCTGCTCGACCGAACTGAGCGGTGCGTCGTTCGATTTCCTGAGAGTACGCAGTTTTCCATCGCCTCCATTGAGAGCCGGTTTCCACCGGTGGTTCCACGTTTGCAGCGACGGCGCCGAGAGGAGACACCTCAATCGAAAACATTCGCTGCTGCTGGCAGTTTGTTCGTTGCTGTCGCTCGGTGAGCCAGGCTGGACGACGAGCCCCTGCATCCGCGCGTGAAGGCTCGTCGGACGGTAGCAGCGGAGCGCGTGCTAGCCGCTTTCTGCCGGGCTATAAAGCCACCAAATGAAACTCTATTTCGCCACCGGAACCTGCTCGCTCGCTCCCCACATTGCGCTGCGGGAGACCGGGCTCCCTTTCGAGCTGGTGCGCTACGACATGAAGACCGGCACGCTCGAGAACGGGGTGCCCCTTTCAGACATCAACGACAAGGGCTACGTCCCGGTTCTCGAACTCGACTCCGGTGAGCGGCTCTCGGAAGTCGCGGCGATTCTTCAATACATCGGCGACCTCGCTCCCCAGACCGGGTTGGTTCCCGCCTCCGGCATGCCGCGCTACCGCTTGCAGGAGTGGCTCAACTTCATCGGCACCGAGCTGCACAAGGCTTTCTGGCCCTTGTTTCACGAGGGCGCTGAGATCGAAAAGCAGCACGCGCGCGAACGCTTGACCCACAGGTTCAGCTGGGTGGAGAAAAAACTCGGCACCCGCCCCTTCCTCATCGGCGAAACCTTCACCGTCGCTGACGCCTACCTGCTCGTCGTCTTGAACTGGACCCGCGCCGCCGGCATCGACCTGGCGACGTGGCCGAACCTCAAAGAGTACTGGCGACGGCTGCGAGACCGTCCAGCGGTGCGGGCCGCTCTTGAAGCAGAGGGCCTCGTCAAGCGAGCGTGAGCCAGGCTCGCTCGGCGAAAACAATCTAAAGTGGTCGAGAGCTTTCGGATCTTCGACTCACGGAAAGGCTCAACGAGGCTTGGCCGTGGTCCCAACGGGGGCGCAATGTTCTCCCGATACGGCGTTCAGCACCCATCCCCCCCGATCCAGGTAGGTGGCTCGACAACCACACGCCTGAACCCCGTACTCTTGACTGCCAAGAAGGGTGATGCCGCTTTGAAGGACATCACAACCAAGGTCAAATGTCGCCCGCTTGGCGAGGCTCCCGAACATTGTCTGTCGGGCCTCATCGTTGCTGAGGGTCCGGCAGCCGAGGCCACTCAGACAAATTCCGACCCACGTCAACGCCACTTTCATGGTCATTCCCGTCTCTACCTTCGTCCGTCAGGGGGTGTACCCCACCCCGTCGCTGCGGAAATTCCCGCCCGAAGCGCCGGCGATTCCTCCCCAGATGAAGGCACGGTCTCCGGTCCACACCGACGAGGCGGCGGTCCACGCGCTCCTGGAAAGACGCACCTGAAGGCGACCGTCTGCCGATAACTCTTCCTGTCTGCCGAAGGTGAAAAAGGAAGAGGCCCATGAACATCCCGTCGACCCCGAGCTCCCCGGGCCCTCTGCCTGCACCGCAGAGCGCGCAGAGCCTTTCCTCGCCTCGCGCGCTTCCTGCGCCGACCTTCGAACCTCGACGCACCTTCGCCGCGTCTGCGGGGGATGCGTTTCGCAATGCCGTCGGCGCACTCGTGGGTCATCTCGAGTTGCTGGGGTTCGGCTATCCGGTGAACCCTACCCTCGCCACCGTCAGCCCGACGCTGTCTCGAGGAACCCAGGTCACTGCGGATCGCCTGGCCGCGCTCGAGCGCCAGGGCTTTCGCAGCATCGTCAATCTGCGCGCGGAGGACGATGGCGAGAGGAAGCCGGTGACGGCTCGCGGCATCAACTACTTGCACCTGCCGGTGATCGACGGCACCGCTCCCACCCGCGAACAGATCAAGAGCTTCCTCGACTTCGTCCAGTCGCCCGAGAATCAGCCCGCCTACGTCCACTGCGCGGCGGGAATGGGGCGCACCGGAGTGATGAGCGCGTGCTACCGGATCGCGGTCGAGGGTTGGTCCCTCGAGGCCACTCTCTCCGAGGCCCGGTCGCTCGGGATGTCGATGCCTTGCCAGATCGCCTGCGTGCGCAGGTTCTTCGCCGGCGAGTAGGCGCCGCCGGCCCGACGCTTCAACCGCTGCTGTCAGCGAGAAACCGAGCAATGCCCCCGGGCAACGGCGCCGAGGTTCCCAACCGGTCCACGGGCAGCGGCGCGCTCACTTGGCCTGTGGCCACGCGCTTCGAATCGAACATCTGCCGGAGCATGTCCGGGAATGACACCCGCGCCACCGGAACGTTGGCATCTCCGCCCCCGCCCGAGAGCATGATCTTGGCAGGAACGGCGCCAGTGGGAATCTTCCCCTCGGTCACCGGCGTGGCGTCGGAATCGGGCACCGCGCCCATCCAGTACATGTGCCAGGCCAGGTCCTGAATTCCGCCGCCCTTGGTGACCTCGGCGCCGGGCTGGGTCATCCCGTGAAACACCATCAACGGCTCGTAGTGGTTCTCATCCCAGAGCACCCCGTTGCCCCAGTACTCGCGGGTCTTCCGGTCCAGCGTGCTCCCATCGGCAAGCCGCAACTGGCGCTGGGTGGTGGTGAGCTCGTGATCGAAAGTGATGATCCCCTTGCGAATCGGGAGATCCTTCGGCGCCTCACCGCCCCAGTACGTCGGGGCATTCTTGCCCTCGTTGAAATAAAGCTGTCCGTCCACCACCCACCAGGAAATCGGCTTCGCCCCCGGGCCGTGTCCGTGGGTGGCGGGCGACTGGTGAATGTTCACGCGCTCGCTCGGAGGAGACACCGCGGCGGGGTCGTAGAGGTTGTTGAACGACTCCTCGACGAAGACGGTGCGGGCTCGAACTGGACCGACCAACCCGGCTTTGGGTGCGAGGACTTCGCCGTTCTTTCCTGCCTCGAGCTGGTCTGACCAACCCTCCCAGTTCGACTGGTATTTGAGGAACTCGCCCCAGTTCTTGAAAATCCAAACTTGCTGGGTGTATTTGCCTGGCGCCCCATGCCACATCAAACGGGTGCGGAGGACGATTTCACCCTTGTCATTGCGTGAAATGAGCGCGTTCTTCGCTTCGGTCCCCTCCGGAGGGCTGAGGTTGAGCATTCCGACCAGACGACCGTCGGGACCTACCTTGGGGGGAAGAAATCCTCCGCTGCCGTCATCTTCGAGCACCACTGCCCGGTTGCGGATCTTTCCTTCCTTGGGAAGGTACTCGGTGAAAGAGAGGATGTTCTGCTCGCTGCCCTGGTCGTCGACGATCTTCGACATCCGCGGGTCTTCATAAACGGTGTCTTCGTTCGACTGGAGCAGCAGCCGTACAAACTTGCCATTCACGTCCCGCAGCGAGACGTGCGAGATGTACCGCTCCGGAGCGTTAAAAATCCAATGCCCGTCGTCGTTCTTTCCCACCGTGTTCCGGTAAGGCTCGACGTCACGGCTGATGAAGAAGGTCTGGCCGCTGGGGCTGCGCACCGCGCTGGTGTTGGTGATTTCCACAACCGGCAACTTCCCCTTGCCGGAGAGATCCGGAATTTCTTCCGCCAACCCAACGGGCTCGACAGTGGCCTGAAGCCCGTCGGCGCGCACTCGAACGCTGGCCGGCCAGTAGCTGCCGCCCAGCAACTGATGAACCTCGAAACCGTCGAGCGGGGGCGCCGATCTGGAGTAGGCGAAGGGAGCCGGGTCGAGGGTGGACTTGAGGAGAGTTTCCACCGGTGAGTTTCCCAGCGGATTGGGGGCGTCGCGGCCGACGATCATCGGAGGGCCAAAGGCCTTGGGGTCTGCCGCATCGGCTAGCGCGGCGTAGGGGTCGGCGCCCACCGGAATGAAGGCCTCGGGGTGGGAGGCAGCAGCGGTGGAGCCGACCTTGAAGTTGTCCACCTTGTCCGACGGCATTGCGGCCGCGGGCGCCGAGCCAGCGGAGACGAGGTCCTTCTTCGGCTTCGCTTCAGGCGTCTGACCGACCTTGCCGGGGCTGGGGGGACGTTGAAGCGGCGGGACTTTGACCATGGGCATTTCTCGGGGAATAGCGGGTAAAAATGTGGATCGTCGGCCACCCTATCAGCTCGCCCCGCTTCGAACCCAGGCCTCATCCGGCCGAATGAGCACGCTTTCTGCATTCACCCCCGTCCATGTGGCTCGCTACCCTCAGTCTGATGCTGCTCGGCACTGCTCCGAAGTGTGAATCGCCCGAACGCCACGATTACGCCGCGGGGGGGTTCAAAGTTCGAGTCGAGAGCTCTTCGTGTTCAACGGATTCAGGATCCGATTACAACAAGAACGACATCTTCGACTGCAGCTCGAACTCATGCCGCGGCGTGTGCGGTTCTGAGGCCGATGGCATGACGTTCGAGCAGATTCTGCAGTTCGAACGTGACCATCGTCCGTTTTTCCTCTTCGTGTTCCGAGCTGGAAATGGGCACTACGCTCATTACATTGAGGTCAGTGGCGGTCAGTGTCGGTTTTCTGTGGGTTTGGGTGACCCGGAGGAAGGCGGGACTGCGGCGGCGGATGCCCCAGCCTGGCGGCTGGTCAAGCCCCCTGCGAGGCCTGCAACCAAGGGACCCTTCAAAATCGAGAAGAAGGGAAATCAGCTTGTTCTCGTCGAGCCACTCACCTTCCCTGGCGATAGCCAAGCCGAGGCCGGGTGGAGAGCGGGATTCCTGGAGATCGAGCTGCGGCCCAGCCGCTCCGGCTGGAGTTACGTCAAGGCACGGCACCGGTCCTACAAGGAGGTTTTTGGCGAAGACGGTTGAGGCCCGCAACGAATCTGTCGGCACAGCATGACCTTCGTTCATCGGTCGAGGAAGCTGATCACAAACACCGTCGTCCAGGGCGCTCCCGCGCCCAGGCGCGCCTGGATCGGCAACTGGGTCCCCTTCGAGATCGAGTAGTTCGATGGCTGCACCGGCGTGGTGTAAATGCCGGGTCCGGTGGTTCCGTGCCGGTGTTCGAGATACGCGGCGTCGCAGTCGGTCGTACCGGCGATCTGGTATTCGTTTCCCTGCATCGATTTTGCCGTGAGCTGACAGGTCCCCGGCAAGCTCGCAATCGTCTCCACCCTCACCGAGGCCTTCGTCTCGAAGAGCAGCGTGCCCGGTCCGCGCGGTGTGGAAGTACCGGGAGCCCACGCCTTGAACCAGACATGAAACAAAGGCGTCCAGGGCGCAGATGAAGAGCTGGCATTGAACCGGGCTTCGAGTGAAAGCGCTTCGCCCGCATTGAAGCCGAATGCATAGGCAGTGACCTGGCTTGAAAAGGAGTAGACGTTGCTGGGGGCGATGTCCCAGCGAAACTCCAAGCCGCTCGCCGGACAACTGGCGCCGTTCCCCACCGACACCTGGGTGCCCTTCACCCAGGTCAGCGTCGGCTGGCAATTGCCGGGAAGGTTTCCATCTTGTGTAGCGGTGAAGGCAAACCATTGCTCCCACAGCACCGGCCCCGAAGGGAGGGGCTCTGTGCCCGCGTCAGGAAGCGCTCCAGCATCCATCGGAAGCGGAGGACCCAGGCCTCCAGAATCAGAGGTGCCTCCATCGTCAAGAGGCACCACCACCGCTCCTCCTGCGTCGAAGGTTCCCCCGTCGATCGATCGCGATAAAGACCCGACGAAGCCGGTGCAACCCGTGAGCATCAACATGAAGACGCAAGCAACCCGCATCCGGCACGCACCCCGATCGCTCAATCTTCGCGCTTCTCGCGGGTGTGCAAAAATGCCACGCCTACCGCGAGTGTAGGGTGAACGACCGGCCCACTCGGGCTCATCGCTGAGCAGGGCCTACATTGCAATCAACAACCTCAACGGCAATGACGAACAGGTCTACACCGCAGCCGCCGAGCCCCACACCGGAGCCTTCGCGATCTCGGGAATTCCCCCCGGCACCTATCAACTGGCGTTCTTCGATCGCGAGATCAACTCGATCATCGACTACCGCACCGTCACGGTGGCGCCCGGCCAGACGGTCGACCTTGGCAAGGTCGCGGTCTTCCGCTGGTTCGTCGATCAGCTTCGGACCCGGCCGGCGTCTTCTCTCCAAGAGTTGCTACCTGGGCCCACTCCGCTCCACGGCGAAAACCGCAGAGTGGACGGTTTTCTGAATCGCAGCGCTACATCGGAGTGAGAAACCTCGCGATCACCCGCTTCAGACCCACCGCCGGAAACTTCACCGTCAACTTGGCGTTGGGCCCTTGGCCGTCGACCTCGACCACCACCCCGTCTCCGAACTGGCTGTGACGCACGCGCAGACCCTTCACCTCGCTTCCAGATTCGTGGAAGTCGGTGCTCTGATCAAAGCTGCGATCGATCTGCGGCCCGGTCTGGTCGTACTCGTCGCGGCGGCGGATCTTCGGCGCGTATGCTGACGGCTGGCGCTGTTCGAGGGCGACGTGCGGATCGCGCGCGAACAGTTCCTGGGGAATCTCCCGAAGGAAGCGCGACGGCGGGTTGAACTTCAGCTCGCCGAACAGCGACCGGCTCTGCGCCAGGCTCAGCACCAGCCGCTTCCGGGCCCGGGTGCAGCCGACGTAACAAAGCCGCCGCTCCTCATCCATCTCTTCAGGGCCCGCGTCGACGTTGATTGCCCGGTTGTGGGGAAAGACCCCGTCTTCCATTCCGGTCATGAACACCGCGTCGAACTCCAGGCCCTTGGCGGCGTGCAAGGTCATCAGCGCCGCGCGACCTTCACCCACCGCGGCATCCGCATCTCCGGTGAGGCTGATCTGCTCGAGGAACGCCTGCAGCGCGGGAACTTCTACCCCGAGCGCTTCTTCCATCGGCTTCGTCGCCTGCGACCGCTGCAGATCGAACTCCTGCGCCGCGCCGAGAAACTCGCGAAGGTTCTCCACCCGGGCAAGCGCCTCGTCCGTCCCTTCCGCGGAGTAGGCGCTTACCATTCCGGTGGTCTGCAGCATCTTCTCCACAGCACTGGCGGCGTCGGGCGCCTGTTGCCCAAAGGCATACAAGTTGTCGACCAAAAGCCGAAAGGCAGACAACCGCTTCACCGCGCCGGAGTTGAGCGACTCCACCCGCTGCGGAATCTCGAGCGCCTCGAACAGGCTGTAGCCTTCGGCGTTGGCGTGGTCGGTGAGCCGCTCCACCGTGGTGTCGCCGATTCCACGTGCCGGGGTGTTGATCACCCGCATCAGGTCCGCGTCGGAGCGGGGGTTGACCATCAGCCGCAGATACGCGGCCGCGTCGCGAACTTCCGCTCGCTCGTAAAAGCTTCGACCCGAGACCAGGGTGTAGGGCACCCGCGCCAGGCGAAAAGCCTCTTCCAGCACCCGGCTCTGCGCGTTGGTCCGGTAGAAGACGGCGATCTGTTCGTAATCCGCGATACCCTGCCGTCGCAGCTCGTGGACGCGCCGCGCCACTTCCTGCGCCTCCGAGCGCTCATCGCGGAGAATCACCAGCTCGAGCGGCTCGCCCTTGGCCCTCGCCGACCACAGCTTCTTGCCCATCCGCCGCTGGTTCCGCGAGATCACCGCGTTGGCGGCCTCGAGAATGGTCTGGTCGGAGCGGTAGTTCTGCTCGAGCTTGACCACCTTCGCCCCGAGGTAAATCTCGGGAAAGCCGAGGATGTTGTCCACGTCGGCGCCACGCCACCGGTAGATCGACTGGTCGTCGTCGCCGACCACCACCAGGTTCGACTTCGGCGGAGGCGCGAGCAGATGGAGCAGTTCGTACTGCACCGGGTTGGTATCCTGGAACTCGTCCACCAGCACGTGCTCGAAGCGGTTCTGGTAGCGGCGGCGCACCTCGTCGTTCTTCCGCAGCAGCGACACCAGCATCAGCAGCAGGTCGCCGAAGTCCACCGCGTTGGCGGCGTGGAGCAGCCGCTGATAGCCCCGGTAGACCTTTTGCGCGAGCACGCTGCGGGGGTCGGTAGGGTCGACCCGCATCTGGTCCGGCAAGCGGGCGGCGTTCTTTTCCTGGTCGATCCGGTGAAGCATCTCGCGCGGGTTGATCGACGCCAGATCGACGTTGGCCTCGCGGATCGCCCGCTTCACCACCTGAAGTTGATCTGAGTCGTCGTAGATGACGAACGAGCGGGTGAGACCGACCGACTCTGCCTCGCGCCGCAGAATCATCGCCGCGCTGGAGTGAAAAGTGGAGACGGTTAATGACGCGGCCTGGTCTCCGAGCAGCACCGAGAGCCGCTCCCGCATTTCCCGTGCGGCCTTGTTGGTGAAGGTCACCGCCAGAATTCGCCAGGGCGGCACACCGCGAACTTGAACCAGGTGAGCGATGCGGCGGGTAATCACCCGGGTCTTGCCCGATCCGGCGCCGGCGAGCACCAGCAAGGGGCCATCGCCATGCAGCACTGCTTCGGTCTGCGGAGGATTGAGGTCGTCGAGAAGGGAAGCCAAGGGGGCGCGCACCCTATCCGTTCGGGAGGAGAACGTCGACCCGACCGCAAAGGCATGATTTCCGGTCCCGAACCCGTCGACTACAGTTGCGCCCATGTCCAACTCACCCCCGCCGACCCGGGAGCAACTCGACCGCTATGCCTTCCTCTTCAACCAGAGCGCGGCGCTGAAGGCCCTTTCTGCGCGCGCCTCCTTTCCGAGTTTCGAAGAGGTCGAACTGTTGATCGACCCGCTCCTGCCCCATCATCGAGGCGGACTGGGCACTGAAGCCGCGAACGGAGGCATCCTCGCGGCGATCTTCGACTTCGCGATCGGCTGCACCCCGGCGCTGGTCGACCCCACCCGGCGAAGCGCCACCCTTCAACTGTCGATGAGCTTCGAACGGCCGCTCACAGGCAACATCCTGCGGGCCCGTGGGAAAATAGATCGATCCGGGAGTGCGATGCTATTTGCCAGCGCCGTCATCTACGACCAGTCCGGCGTCCCTTGCGCCCGCTGTCAGGGCGTGGCCAGTTTGAGCAAGCTTCCCTGGGCGTCGGGCGAAAGCCCGGCAGTCGGCTGATGCGTCGCCCACCCTGGATGACTCTGGCCCTGGCCGTGGTGCTGGCAATGGGCTGTGGCGGCAACGCGCCGGACCCCGCTCCGCAGCCCAGCTCGGGCAAGGGCGATGGAGGCACCGTCACCGACGCGGGAGTGCCTTCCGCCCTCGCCTCGCTGTCTATCAACCCACCGGAATTGGCACTTCCACTGGGCGTCAAAGGCACTGTCCGGGTCAGCGGCCGCCTCGAGGGAGGCGAGCAAGCGATGCTCGGCAGCGAGGTGGAGTGGACCTCGAGTCCCCCGGGAATCGTCACCCTCACGCCGCTCGGCGATTCCGTTGAAGTCACCGCCCTCGCTCCGGGAAAAGCGGAGGTGGTGGCGCGCGCCGGAACCGTTCGTGCTCTCCCTGCGGTGGTCATGGTCTCCGCTCCGCTGCGACGGGAGGTCCGCGCAGTCTGGGTGACCCGGTTCTCGTTCTCCACTGCCGCGCAGGTGAAGGCAATCATCGACCATGCCGCCGATGCGGGCTTCAACGTCGTCTACTTCCAGATCCGGGGAAGCGGCGACGCCTACTACCACTCCGAGCGGGTGCCCTGGGCGAAGCGACTGAGTGGAACCCTCGGCAAGGACCCCGGTTGGGACCCGCTCCAGACCGCCATCGACGAGGCGCACCTTCGCGGCATCCAGCTTCACGCTTACTGGAACGCGTTCGCGGCCTGGCCGGTGCCCGCGAACTGCTCGACAACGGTCGGAGGCTGCAACTGTCAGCCCGAGCAAGGCCACAGCGACTCTTGCATGCTGCCGGAAGGCGTGCCCGCGGGCATGCCGAACCACTTGCTCCGGGCCCACCCGGAATACCTGGCGGTCGATGGGAACGGGCGCAGCGTCGACACCGAGTACTACTGGTTCTCACCGGGTAACCCCGCGGTGCGGGACCACCTGGTTGCAGAGGCGACTGACCTGCTCTCTCACTACGACGTCGACGGGCTCCACCTCGACCG
>JAYUUC010000396.1:0-4490 GCA_043755105.1 Myxococcales bacterium | reverse complement strand
TCGACCTGCTGGCACGGCTCGATCGCAGCCGAGGGAGCCTTCCCGCCGCGCGGCCACTCGCGAGGCTAGGCGGTGCGGAGTCGGAACAACAAGCGGCCTTGAAGCGGGAGTGCGCCGACCTGGCACGCCAACTCGGCCCTGCCGCCGGCGCGGCGCGCGATGAAGTCTCGCGCCAGCTCGAAGACTGCCAGCGGAAAGAACAGGCGCTCGAAGCAAAGCAGGAACGCGATGAAGCCGCGGGCCACTAATCTGAACGAGGTCATCGCAACGTCCGTTCCCGGTCTCTGCGAAAACGGCCACGCGAATCGAGAACGAATCCGACCCCGTGTCCCGATCTCCCGTACGCGAACCCCGAGTCCTGCCTTCCAAAACCCCTCCACCCTCCACCTTCAGCAGTTCTGGTAGGGTCCTCCGCCGATGAAAACGCCTTCCTCCGAGCGCGCCGTCAATCCGCTCACCCGCCGCCGGCTGCTTAAGATTTCCGGCCTCGCCGGTCTCGCCCTCGCTGGAGGGTCGACCCTCCTGATGTGGGGCTCGAGCGATCGCTATCGCCAGCTGCTCCCCCGCGGCGCCAAGCCGACAGTCCTGAGCGAGAAGGAACTCGCAGTCCTGACCGCCTTCTGCGACCAGGTGATCTTCGCTGCCCCCGGCAAGCTCTCGGCGCGTGAAGCGCGACTCGCCGAACGCCTGGACCGCGAGTTCGCCTTCCACACGCCGAAGATGGTCTCTGACCTCCAGGCGGCGTTGCTGCTGATCGAGCACGGGGGGTGGGCCCACGGCCAGGCCACCCGCTTCACCCGGCTGGCCCCCGCGGAACAAGAGGCCTATCTGTCTCGAATGAGCCAGGCCTCGGACCTCGAGCGCCAGGCCTTCTCCGGTCTGAAGTTGATGGCGCTGTTCTTCTTCTATTGTGACGAGCGCAGCTGGAAGCACATCGGCTACGACGGGCCGCTGGTGACGGTGCGCGCTCCGCCCGAGGCCGACTCGAACCCCTTCTCGTCGGAAAAGGACCGGACCTCCCATGGATGACGCGCTCAGGGACAGGGTCCTCGAATTCGACAAGGTCTCTCACGACTACGACGAGACGGTCGACGTCTGCATCATCGGCACCGGCTGCGGGGGAGCGGTGGTGGCGAAGGAGCTGGCGCGCGCCGGCAAGAGCGTGCTGATGCTCGAGCGCGGCGGCTTCTATCTGGTCGACCGCGGCGACTTCGATCAGCGCGAGGACGACATGCTCGCCCGCATCGATGGGGGCCGGGGCCTCGACACCACCAGTAATGGGCAGATCGCGCTCACCTATGGCCACAACGTCGGCGGCGCCTCGGTGCACTACTGGGCCGACACCTGGCGCACTCCAAAAGATCGCTGCGAGCTGTGGGCGAGCCGCGATGGCGTCGAAGGTCACTCCTACGACGAGCTGCTGCCCTACTTCGAGCAGATCGAGCGCGACCTCAACGTCCACCCCGCCGAGGACATTCGCCTCAACCGGATGAACCAGCTCTTCAACGTCGGCGCCGCCAAGGCCGGCTTTCCCACCGAGCGGGTGATGCAGGCGCGGAAAAACTGTGTCGGCTCGGGCTACTGCGCTCAGGGGTGCGCCTACGACGCCAAGCAAAGCCAGCTGGTGACCCACCTGCCGGCAGCGCTGGCTGCAGGAGCGAGAATCTTCGCCGACTGCTCGGTCGACCAGATCTTGATTGAACAGGGGAGGGCGGTGGGCGTGGTCGGCCACTTCACCGACCGGCGCACCAACCGGCCTTCGGGACACTCCCTGCGGGTGAAGGCGAAAGTGGTGGTCGCCTCGGCCGGCGGCTTCAACACCGCGCCGCTGCTGCTGCGCTCAAAGGTCCCCAACCCCTCGGGTCAGCTGGGCAAGAACCTGATGCTCAACCCCTGCGCCCAGACCTTCGCACTGTTCGACGAGGACGTGGTGATGTGGCGCAACATCCCTGCGGGTACGGGGGTGATCGACTACCGGCTCCACCGCAAGGATGGAAATCGCTACCTCGAGGGCGGGTATCTGCTTCACCCCAACCAGCTGCAGCCGGCAACGCTGGCGGCGCTGTTGCCGGGCTTCGGCCGCTCGCACCGCGCGCTGATGGATCGAGCGCACCAGATCGGTTCCTGCATCTCGTGGATCGACGACCAGGAGACTGGCTCGGTGACCCTGGATGACGACGGCAATCCGGAGTGGCACTGGGAACTTAAAGGCATCGATGCGCTCGCCACCCGCGACGCGCTGAAGAAACAGGCGACGGTGCTCTTACACGCCGGAGCCCGAGAGGTGATCATCCCCGACCCGGTGGGCACCCGCATTCACGACCTCAGCGAGCTGAACCGGATCGACGCGGTCGACCTGCGGCCGGGCTCGATGCTGTTCGCCGCACCGCACCCCGCGGGCATGTGTCGGATGGGAAAAGACCCTGCCCGTTCGGTGGTCTCTTCCACCGGCGAGGTTCACGCGGTGAAGGGGCTGTTCGTCTGCGACCCGTCGGCGTTTCCCACCGCGGTGAGCGTCGACCCCTCGGAGACGATCATGGCCTTCAGCTACGTGGCCGCGCGTCACCTGGTGGAAGAGTGGTCCCGCTTCGGCTGACCCGGAACCATTCCACAGTCGACACCGGCTTGGACAAATCGACGCTGCGGCATCATCTTGCCGACCATGGAAAAATGGTTTCGGCAGTTCTCAGCGAAGGCAGGAGAGAAAGTCGGCAGCCACCACGCGTTCATCCTCGCGCTGCTGACGATTGTGGTCTGGGCGGCGAGCGGGCCGTTGTTCCACTTCAGTGATACCTGGCAGCTGGTGATCAACACCAGCACCACGGTGATCACCTTCTTGATGGTGTTCCTGATTCAGGCCACCCAGAACCGCGACGCCCACGCCATTCACCTCAAGCTCGACGAGCTGATCCGGACCTCGCACGCGCGCAATGTCTTTGCCGACCTCGAGCATGCGACCGAGGAAGAGATTCAGGCGTTCCAGGAAGAGTTCAGGCGGCTACGAATCGCAGGTTTGGCGCGCACCACCGCGGTCAAGGAAGCCGCCGACCTGACCCTGGTGCCCGAGCAGGTGCACGGGAAGCACGTCAAACGCTGAGCCAGGGAGCTGCGAACTTTCTTCGAGGCTGGGGCTTTGCCTGCCAAGGGCTTGCTTCCTCCCGGCACTGCGGCACCACTTGATTGCCGAGTTCCGTCCTTTGGGTGGAAACGGGGGACCCAAGGTTTTCAGGTGCGCATCGCCTTCAGTGGCGCAAGGCAGACTCTTCGGCCCGAGCCCGTCAGCTAACCCCGGAGGCAGACGAGGAGTCGCGATGTCCACGGGTCCAGATGAAGTTCCTGCCGCGTCGTTGCTCGAGCGGGCCAAGCGGCTGTTGCTCGGGGCCCCTCGCGACGTCAAGGACCCCAAGGTCTTTCACGCCGTCTCGCTGATCGCCATCCTCGCCTGGGTGGGCCTGGGCGCGGACGGACTCTCTTCCTCTTCCTACGGACCGGAGGAAGCCTTCAAGGCACTCGGCGAGCACACCTACCTCGCCGTGGGGTTGGCCTTCGGCACCGCGCTGACGGTGTTCGTGATTTCACTCAGCTACAGCAAGATCATCGAGCATTTTCCCTTCGGCGGCCTCGGGGTGCACTGCCTGCTCACGGTGCAGCGGCTGTTTCCGAACTACTACAAGAATTTCATCTTCGTTTCGATCGGGGTGATCGACTCCGCCACCTTCAAGAACATCGAAGAGGTGGAAGAGGTCCGCGCGCGCACCCAGGACAATCTGATCCAGTACGTCGAGCTCTGCCAGCGGCTGGGGCTCGCCGCCGATTTCCGGATGCGGGTGGGGACCGAGGCGGTGGCGGAAGCCGAGCAGCTCTGCCGGGAAGTGGGCAAGGAGTTCCCCCGGTCGATGTTCTTCGCCGGAAAGCTAATCTTCGCGGAAGAGAGCTGGACCCAGCGCATCCTCCACAACGAGACCGGCTACCAGCTGCAGCGGCGCCTGCAGTTTGCGGGGTTGAACGCGATGGTGCTGCCGGTGCGGGTGCTGGAAGAGACGAAGCGCCCCCCCCACCTGATGGGGGGAAGGGGCGATGCGGGCAGCGCAGGGGAAGGTTGCACTTCAAGGCGCTCAGACCGACTCGAAGTGCATTGGATTTCACCTGAGAGCACGTCGGTCGCCCCTCTGGGACTCGCTGGTTTCCAACCCTTCAAGATAAGAAGAAAAGCCGCAACTTCCTTCAGAAGTGGGTCGAGAACCAGGAAGCGGTCGATTTGATCGCCTTCACCTAGAGGTCCGCGATGGCCGAGATCAAGACGGGAAAGCTGAAGGGTCTGATGGCCGCGGGTACCTCTTCTTCGGGCTCGAAGAAGCGGGTCGGCCCTGGCACTCCCTCCGTGGACCGGCTGCGCAACAAGGAGCAGAAGGGGGTTGAACTGAGCTCGGTTCGTGAGACCCCCGACAATTTCCGCCTTACCAAGACGACCCCTGAGCAGCAGGAAAAGG
>JAYUUC010000395.1:0-4500 GCA_043755105.1 Myxococcales bacterium | reverse complement strand
GTCCCAACGACCGCGCGCGCGTAACAAGAACCCCAAGTCGTGCAAGCCCGCGCCTTTGCCCACGAGGTCGTTGTAGGTGTCGTCCATCTTGTCGGTGCCGAGGGAGATCTCCCGCATCCCGCTCTTGGGGTCGATCTCGTAGCGCTCGTCCTCGATGTTCAGGCACACCTTCTTGAGAGCTTCCCGGAACGTGTGCGCCGCATCGTCCCAGCGCATCTCGTCGAGAGACACGCCGCTGTAACCGATCGTCAAGGCCTCTACCGCTTCCGGCTTGCGCAGGCGCTCGAACCCGGTCCGTCCTGCCGCGTTCTTCGCTCGCAGCGCCGCGAGCAGCTTCTGTCCTGACGGGCCCGCCACTCCGGTCACCTGTTCGAGCTCGACCCCGGTGCGCTTCCAGTCGTACCCCTGCGTTCCGAAGGTCGCCTTGTCGATGAACAGCTGGCCCGCCAGCGGATCCCACCCCGCTTCGTGGGCGCTGAGCATCCAGTCGCCGATCCGGAACACCTTGTCCGGACCGCCCTTGGCGAACGAGGTGGTCGCGTCGGCATAGGCCGCGGGGACATCGAGCCCGAGCAGCTTCGCGAACGGAGAGACGGGACTGAAATCCACCATCATGTCGCCCAGATCGCTGGTTGGCTTGGCAGCGTCGTCCAGCGCTTCGACCAGGTCGCCGAGATATTGCTCGAGCGTCACCCCCGCCGGCAGCGTCAGCCCCCCCGGGTCGGTCTGAAAGCGGGTGAACAGGGCCGTGGCCTCATCCGCATTGCCGATCACCACGTCTGGCGCCACCATCACCGACAGCTTGCGGTTGGCCAGCTCGGTCCCGATCGCCTTGAACCACTCGCCTCTGTCCGCAAACTTGGCGCCGAAGAGGTCCTGCCGGAACTGGATGCCTGCGGCGACGCTGAGGGTCTTCATCGGTTGCTCCGAAAGTGGTTGAAGGTCCTTGAATTGTCGGAGCCCCCACTCTGCGGTTGCGTCAAATCGCCTTACGAAACAGCCCAAATCGACCGAAATCGCTGGGGTTTGTTCCTCAGTCCAAACCCACCTGGGCGAGAAAATCGACGCTCTTCAGCTTCTTTCCCAGGTGGTGGGAAATAAACAGGTTGAGCAACTCCCGGGCCTGGCGCCGCGCCGCGGGAGGGAGTGGAACGCGGGCACCGACTTGAAGCCTCTTCAACGCCTCGACCAGCTCGGGGCTCACCGGAACCCCGAAGTGGGCCCTCGCGGCGCAGCCCTCGCAGGTCACTCCACCGTGGCCGGGGTCGAACCGGGGCCTTTCCCCGGTGGAGCCACCGCAGATCGAACAGGGCTCGAACCGCGGCATCAACCCCGCATGGGCCAGCGCTTCGAGTTCGAAGGCGATCAGCGAGGTGGGGCCGGCTTCTTTCCGATCGAGCAGCGCGAGGTAGTCGACCAGCTGAGCGAACAGGCCCGGCTGGGCCTCCTGCTCGCGGCAAAGTTCCCGGCAGAGCTCGAGGCAGTAGAGCGCCCGGGCGATGCGCGGAAGATCTTCGCGGACCGAGTAATAGCCGGCCTCGATGTCGGCACTGTCGAGGCGAAAGGTTTCCCCTCGGGTCGATACCAGCTGCGCGCAGATGAGGGTGAACGGTTCCAGGGCGCCGGCAAACCGTCGCTTGCTCTTCCGGGCGCCGGCCGCAAACGCGGTCAGCTTTCCCCGCTCGCGGGTGAACAGGGTGACCATCCGATCGGCCTCGCCGAAGTCGACCGTCGAGAGCACCAGCGCCTGGTCCTCGAAGCGCTCCATCGGCTAGGGCGTACCGCCCGCCCTCGTTCCCAGGTGCCAGGGCGTGTGCCCGGTGATCACCATCCAGATCCCCACCGCCCCCAGCAGCAGCAGCACGGCGATCACCCACGGCCCAATCCCCAGGCCCTTCTTCATTCTTCCCGGCTTCAACGGTTCCGATGCCGCAGAGCCCGGCTGGCCATTGCTCGAGACCTCTTCGTAACGAAGCACGGCCTCATCCGGAGCGAGTCCAATCACCTTCGCGTAGGCTCGGATGTAATTCAACACGAAGACCCGCCCGGGCAGCCGCTCGACCTGGCCGCCCTCGAGCGCGCTGATCAAGGTCGCCGGAATCTTGGTGGCGCTCGCGACCTCTTCGCGCGTCATCCCGCGAAGCTCGCGTTGCTGAGACAGATACCTGCCGAAATCTGCGAAGTCCAAGGGCGGTTACGCTCCCTCATTCATGGTCCGACCTGTTCCTTGAGCCGACGACAATCATCCTTCAAAGCCTCTGGACCCGTCTTGGCCACGCAGTCGTCGAAGCTCTTGCGGGCCTCGGAGCGCTTGCCTGTCTTCGCCTGGCAGAGCCCTTCCCGGTAGTAGGCGTCTGCCTCGGCGGGGCAGTTTTCCCGGTAGCGACCGAACTGCTTGCAGGCCTCGGCGGTGTTGCCCTGTTCGTCGTTGATGATCCCCAGGTTCTTGTAGCCGAGACAGAATTTGGGGTTGGTGGTGATCGCTGCCTTGGTCTGATCGAGGCCCTTCCGGGCGTCGCCCTTCTTGTAGAAGGCCCAGCCCAGATTGTTGTGCGCGATGTAGGGCGTGGCGTAGAGCATGTCGTTGAGGACCTCTTCGTACAGCTTGATCGCCTCGTCGTAGCGATGCTGATCGAGGTAGACGTTGGCAAGGTTGGTCTTCGCCTCGGAAAAACCAGGCCGACCTTCGATCGCCTGCTTGTAGTGGACAATCGCCTCGTCGCCTCGGTTGAAGGCGAGGTGCAACAGCACCCCGAGCGCGTTGTGGGCCTCGACCAGCTCGGGGTCCATTCGCAGCGCGGCCTCGAACTCTTGGAAGGCGGCCTGCGGATCCGATTGCTGGACCTGGACGCCGAGGTCGTAATGGATCTGCGCGGCCTGCTGGTCCTTTTCGGAAGGCACGTGCTTGCAGCCTGCGAAGAGCGCCAGCAGCACCGCGACGGCATTAGTTCTCTTCATCGAAACGTCATCCTGTCGCTCATTCAGAAAGAGGAGAAGAGCCGGCCGAGCGCCTGGGCCCTGCTCTCGGAAACATCAGTCTTGGGTGCCTGCGTCCGGGGCGAAGGCGCTGCGCCCAACGCGGGCTTCTTCGCGCCGGTCTGAAACGGCGGCAAGGTCTTCAACAACTGGTCCTGGTCCGCGGCAGGGCGGGTGCGAAAGTTCAAGTCGTCCATCATGAAACCCATCGACTCCGCGAACCCCAGCGCCTCGGCGAGCTCGACCTTGAATTCTTCCGGGTTGAGGCTCTTCTGCGCGGGTACGTAAACAGCACAATCGTGGGCGTCGACCAGGGCGAGGTAGACGAACAGAGAAATCCCGGTCGCGCCCCGAAGTCCAAGGATGTACGCCTGAGCCGGACCGGCGGCCTTGCCCGGCACCGCGAGGTGAGGCGAGTTGATCGACTGGTGCAGCGACACCACCTGCGCGCGGGTGGCGGGAACGGAGGTGATCCTGTCGTCGAAGGTGAACACCGAGGCCTCTAGCGGGCGAAGACCGCGTACTCCTGCGAGATGTCGGTCGACTCGGCGGCGGTGCGCTCGAACTTGACCAGCGTGTTGTCGATCATCACGTTTTCTCCGCCGACGTTGCCCTCGCCGATCAGCACCCGGAAGTAGTGCTCGGCGGAAAAGCTTCTTCGCGCAGGTCCGGTGAGCTTGTGCGCTGTGAACACCACGGTGTTCTTTCCCGGCACCAGGTTGTGAGTCAGCTCATGGACGATCTGCTCTTCCCCGCTCTTCAGCTTTCGCACCCACTTCGAGTTCACGAAAACGTCGATGTCGTAGTCGGTCATTCCTGAAGCTGCTTGCTCGGTGACCAGCCAGTAGCGCTTGGTGATGCGGGCAGCGGGCTCGGCGGCAGTCGCAGGGGCAGCCGACGTGGCGGTCGCGGGCTTCGCCTGGGCAGCGGGCGCCCCCTCGACCTTGGCGGCGTAGCCAGGAGCGTCGATAAACACGTTGCCCTTCTCGTCGATGCGCACCGTCGCCTTCTCGAAGCGTTGGCTGATCACGCCGTCGATGTTGACGTTGTTCAGGTAGACCGAGGAGGCCGAGGCCACGCGGGCAGCGGTCAGAGCCAGGAAGAGGGAGGTGTAGAACACGAAGCGTCGCATGCGGTTGCCTCTCGAGCGGTAAAAAGCCCAGCGCCCCCAGGGACCTACGGCTTATCCCACGCGGGGCCGAGCCGCGCTACAAACAAGCTTGGCCTCCAGACCTTCCTGCCGCGGACCCCGGGGCTTCAGAATTTCGGGGGATTCCGGTCGCATTTTTGTTATCGGGCACTCATGCAAGACGCACTGACACCGAACTTTTTCGAGCGCCTGGCGCTCGCCTTCGTCTGTTTCTTCCGCATCCTCTTCAACCCGGCCTTCGCCCGCCAGGTGCGCCCGCTCTACCAGGCTCCGGCTCAGCTGACCCCGGCGCGGAAGGCGCTCGACCCCGACGCAGAACTGAATGCCGAACCCAGGCCGGTGGTCACGGTGACGCCGCGAGCGGCGGTGGCGCC
>JAYUUC010000394.1:0-4504 GCA_043755105.1 Myxococcales bacterium | reverse complement strand
AGCAGATTTCCGGTCTTCAGCGCCTGGAGCCCATTCTCGAACATCGCGTCGCCGATCGCGGGGTCGAGATTCTCTTCGCGCTCGGGAGCATTGGCTTTCGCCGCCAGTGCGGCGCTGAGCGCTTCGAGCTGCTCCGGCGGCGGCTCGACCACCTCAAGGCGGGTCTCGATGCGAGGAGCAGGCTCGGAGCGAGGTTTCAATTTGACGACGGTGAGCGTGGGAAGCTCGCGCTCTTCCCCGGTCGAGGGGCTGCCGATGGCGCCGCGCCCCGCGGACACGGACTCGCGGGCCTCGAGGCGATCCAACCGACGCTCGAGCTGGAGGTTGTCCTCGCGCACCGCCGTCAGCTCGGCGCGCAGCGAAGCCAGGTCCGGGCCGGCCGAAGGGTGTGCCGCGCAAGCGAGTTGCGCGAGCAACGGGGCAATGAAAAGGGGGTGGCGAATGGTCGGGCCTGGAGGGAAAAACGCGGGCAGCGCCGAAAGTCTAGGGAACGCCCTTCCAGAGCGTCAAGATTCGGGCTGGGCCGACACAGAGGTGTATCGGCTCAAAAAGCGCACACCACAAACGACAGCTGCCGTCCTGAGAGGCTGCGGTCCCGGCGGTGGGAGAAGAACTGTGTGCTCGCGCAGGAGGTGCACTCCGGCAAGAGGTCGATGTGCGCGGACGTGAGTCCTGCGGTTTCGAGGGTGGCGCGGACGGCGACCGCGAGGTCGAGGTGTGGCGTCCCCCCGGCGTCTCGCACCGCGCCGTCGAAGCGTCCACGGAAGCGGTCGGCGACCGCCGCCGAAACCTGGTAGCAGCAGCCGCGAATCGAAGGGCCGATGGCCGCGAGCAGGTCCGACGCCCGGGTGCCCTGCCGGACCAGCGCTTCCACGGCCCTCGCCGAGATCTCGAGCTCGGTTCCCTTCCAACCCGAGTGAATCGCCGCCACCCGCTTTCCCACCGGGTCGACGAGGAGCACGGGGACACAGTCGGCCGTCCTCACTCCCACGGCTGCCCCCGGGGTCGAGGTCCAGAGCGCGTCGCCTTCGACGCCGGCGAGTGAGGGGTCCGGGGCAGACTTGATTTCCCAGACGCGGTCTCCGTGCACCTGGGTCACCGTGCCCAGCGAACCTTCGGCGAGCCCGGCCGCTGCGAGCAGTCGGCGATGGTTCTCGGCGACCCGCTCGGGCAAATCGCCCACCGCGGGCCCAAGGTTGAGGCTGGCATAAGGGCCCTCGGACACCCCTCCGAGGCGGGTGGAGAAGCCGTGGGGCACCGGCAAGCGCCTCGAGGTAAGCAGCTCGGCCTTGGACATGCCCTCACTCTGGCCCCGATTATCCTTTCGGTCACCTGGCAGAGCTTTGACGTTGCGCGTTAGGGTGACCGGGATTTCGGCAACTTGCGGACCCCATTGCCGACCATTCTTTGAGGAGGACTTCCCGGTCTCGGGCATTCCCATGGCACTCGGCGCAAACACGGTGGGCAAGAAGCTGTTCTGGGCGATTGCCCTGCCCGCCCTCCTGGTGGCGATGGCCGGCGTGGTGTTCTTCTGGTCGCAGACAGACCGAGCAGTTCGGGCGTCCACCCAGGACGAGGCCGACGCGCTGGCCGAGCTGATCTCCACCACCTTCACGCTCACCGGAAGCAGCGGGCCAGGGAAGGACGACGAGCGGTCCGGAGCGGCCCACCGGTCGGTGACCGAGGTGGTGCGGTCGCACTGGAAGATGTTCCGCTACGTCTCTGACCTTCGCATTCTCGACCGCCGTGGCGTGGTGCGCTGGTCGCGACGAATCGAGGAGGAAGGCAAGACCCTGCCCGATGCCGCGCGGCTGCTCTCGGTCGGCCCGGAAACCCACAGCGGAGAGCGCGGGGCAGAAGTGGTGCGCCCACTCGGGGGAATGGCCTGCGCGGGCTGTCACCCGGGAGAAGCCACGATGAAGGCGGGGGTGCTGCAGCTCACCATCGACCAGACCGCGCTCAAGGCGGAAGTCCGGAGCGTGTTCGAGGGGGCGATGTCCAGCCTGCTCGGCTTCGCGGCGCTGCTGTCGTTCGTCACCGCGCTGTCGCTTCGGGTCTATCTGACGCGGCCGCTCAGCCGACTCGCAGAAGCGATGCGCCAGGCGGAGGAAGGGGACTTCCTCGCCCGGGCGCCCCTGGGAGGAAGCGACGAGATCGGCGCGCTGTCCAAGGCCTTCAACCGGATGCTGGCGCGAATCACCGCGATGAAGGTGGAAGAGATCGACACCCACCGCGACCTCGCCGAAGCGCAGGAGCAACTGTCGCTGAAGCAGGCACTGGGACAGACCAATGCCACCCTCGAGCGACGGGTCACCGAGCTCTCCACGCTCTACGATGTGGCCCGGTCACTGACCTCGACCCTCGAGCTTCCCGAGCTGTTCGAGCGGATCAGCGCGCTGGTGCCCGAGCGGCTAGGAATTCCGCGGTTCTCGATCATGCTCCCCGGGGTCGATCGGAAGCTCGAGGTTCAGAGCGCGCACCCCAGGGGGCACCGCGCCGAAGGGGTGAGCTTCGCCATCGGGGAAGGCATCTGCGGACTCGCTGCCCAGACCCAGAAGGCCGTCTACGTGCCCGATCTCGACGCCGATGTTCGATTCCGCGCCCGCAGCGCCGGTGCTGCCCGGGGCGATGGATCGTTGCTCTCGGTGCCGATGGTTCACAGGGGAGAGCTGCTCGGGGTCCTCAACTTCGAACGCCCGGAAAAGGCCGCCTTCTCCGCCGAGGAGATTGAATTCCTCAACGCCGTGGCGGACCAGGCGGCGATGGCGGTGAAGAACGCGCGCTTGCACGAGACCACCGTCGAGCTGTCGATCACCGACCCGCTCACCGGGGTTCCCAACCGGCGCCACCTGTTTACCCGACTCGAGATGGAGGTCGCGCGGGCCAATCGCTTCGGCAACCAGGTGTCGATGCTGATGGTGGACATCGACCACTTCAAGCTCCTCAACGACACCGCCGGCCATCGCGCCGGGGACATGGTTCTGCGTCGGGTCTGCGAGTTGATGAAGGGAGCGGTGCGGAAGGTCGATACCCTCGCCCGCTACGGAGGCGAAGAGTTCGTGGTGCTGCTGCCTCAGGTGACCAAGAGCGAAGCGTTAGAAGTGGCGGACAAGCTTCGCCGCGCGGTGTCGGAGACGCTTTTCCCCGAGGCCCATGCTCAGCCCGGCGGGAGGATCACCATCTCGGTCGGTGTTTCGAATCTGCCTGTTGATTCCACCGAGCAGGATCACCTGGTGGATTGTGCCGACTCTGCGCTTTATGCCTCGAAGCGTGGAGGGAGAGACAAGGTCACCGGCTATTCTGCGGGAATGGAGCTTCACCCTGGGCGCGAGCGGGGCCCTCACGCGGTGCCGCGTGGGAAGTCGGGGGAGTTTCCGGCGATTGTCGTTCCCAAGGGTTGAGGGTCGGCGACGGTTCGGACCAGGTCCAACGGATTGCACTATGGGTTCGGCGCTGGCCGGGCACGGTTTGTCGGACACGGGTTCGCGTTCGTTCCCGGATCTCGTGGCCGTTTTCGCAACGACCGGGGCCGTCTGCGGCTTTGCTTTTTACGGGAGCGTGAGCGCTCGGAGGATTCGGCCTGCGTCGCCTGGTTGCTGCACTCGGAGGAGCAAGGTGCCTCCTGGGCGGGTGGCTTTGATTGCCTTGAGCAGGTCGGCGGTGTTTCGCACCGGCTTGTGGTCGACCTCGACCACCATCATTCCCCGCTGCAGCTCGGCGGATTCTGCGGGAGACCCCGGCACGACTTCGGTGATCAACGTTCCCGCGACGGGCAGACCCAGCCCCTGGGCTTGACGGGGGTCCATGTCCTGGAGCACCAGCCCGACCCGCTGCTGCCGGGCTGCTTCGTTGCGCTCGGGCCTCGCCGATGGGTTGGGAGAGACCCCTAGCTTCTCGAGGTCTGGGCGCGTGCCAAGGTTCACCTTCAGCTCTTGCTGCTTGGCCCCTCGATATACCGTCAGGGTCACCACCGATTGCGGCCGCTTCAAGGCCACGGTGCGGATCAGTGAGCCTCTGGAGACGATCTTCTGCCCGTCGATGGCGACGATCACATCATCTTCTTTCAGCCCGGCTGCCTTCGCGGGCGAGCCGTCGTTGACCTGGCTCACCACCGCTCCCTCACTGGCGGGAACTCCCAGGCCCTTGCCGAGATCCGCGGTGAGGTCCTGGACCCCGATGCCCAACCAACCGCGGGTGACCGCCCCGTCCTTCTCCAATTGGGGCAGGAGTGCTCGGGCGATGTCCGACGGGACCGCGAACCCAATGCCGGTGCCTCCGCCGACGATCGCGGTGTTCATGCCAATCACTTCTCCCTTCATGTTGAAGAGCGGGCCTCCCGAGTTGCCGGGGTTGATCGCCGCGTCGGTCTGAAGGAAATCATCGTACGGGCCGGCGTGAATGTCCCGCGCCCGGGCAGAGATGATCCCGAGGCTGACGCTGGAGGCGAGCCCGAAGGGATTGCCAATCGCCACCACCCAGTCGCCGACCTTCATCGCCGCCGAAT
>JAYUUC010000393.1:0-4509 GCA_043755105.1 Myxococcales bacterium | reverse complement strand
TCTGCGCCTCGGGGACGAAGTTGAGGGCTCCGACGTGGGCGAGCAGCCCGGTGAGGCGGCTGAACAGCTCCTCATGGACCACCACGGCCACCGCCTCGGCGCTCACCTGGAACGGGCCATCGAGGGCGTCGCCGACCAGGGACAGCTTCCCTCCGAGCTCGGCCAGCGGAGGCGCCCACGGTGCCCCGAATCCCGGAGGGCTCGTCGTCCTCCCGCCCCACCCGCTCGAGCCATTCCCCGGATGCGGCACCACATTGTCCGGCGTTCCCGCACTCGCAATCCGCAGCACGGGCGCGCTCGGCGCTTCCCTCACCACGTTCAAGCTCGGAACCGCAGCGAGCGGAGGATAGGGAGCGGCCTCCACAGAATCCCTTCCCACATCCGCAAAGCTGTCTTCCGCGACTTCCGCTGGGGGGACATAGGCGACGGCCTCCGCAGGCCCAGCGGGAGCGGCAACAAACGCTTCCACACTCTCCAAGGGTTCTCCGGAGTGCAGGGCCATCGCCTGCGCCATCGGCGACTCTGCATCCTCGACCCGCTTCGGCACCGGAACCGGCACCACCTTCCGCGGCGGAGGGGCCGACACCCGGGTCTCCACCTGCGGCATCGGAGGCGCGGCTGGGCCCTCATCGTCCGCGAACCGCATCTCCTCTTCCGCCGGAGCGCTCTGCGGCGCCTCCACCCCGGCCGCGGCATTCCCTCCCCCGTAAGCGTCGCCCCAATCATCTTCCGCCTGCGCGAGGGGCAGAGGCGCATGCTCGTTCTGCACCGCCGCACGCCCTCCCCTTCCCGAAGGCGGAGCAAACGTCGTCTCCCGCGGAGGCTCCGCTTCCACCGCCACCGCATCCTCGGGAGGAACATCTTCCCGCGCGTGTCCTTCAATCTCCGCGAAGCCGTCCGGCTTCAACAGCGGAGCCTCCGACGACGACGACGACGCTGAAGACGAGGCAATCACCGGCACAGCAACCGAACTCACCACCGCCACAGGACCCGCATCGAAACTCTGAACCGGAGCCGCCACCGCAGCCTCCGCCGCCTTCCCGTCCTCCATCGCCCTCGCCATCTTCTCGGCCATCACATCCTTACCGGCGAGGATGAAGTGCTCCCTCGCCCGCGCGTAATCCCCAGCCTGAGCCAGCGCCAACCCGAGGTAGTTCTGGGCCTTCTTGTGGTCCGGATCCAGATCCGTCGAGGTCTCGAACTCGTGGATCGCGCGGTCCAGATCCCCGGTCTTCAAGAACACCAACCCCAGGTTCACCCTCAGGGTCGGGTCGGTGGGATTCTCCCGCACCAGTCCCTCATAAATCTCCGCCGCTCTCTCAAACATCCCGAGCTTGAAGTACGTCAGCCCGAGCAGGTTCTGTCCCTTCTCGTTCTTCGGCTGCAGCAGGAACGCTCTCTCGAGGTAATCCTTCGCCTCGATCACCTTCCCCGCCGCGAGCAGCTCTCCGCCCTTGTACAGCTGCTGGAAGAACTCCTCGCTCCCGCCTTCCCTGTCTACGCTCACGTCAGTTCCCTACCGGAGCGGACTCCGACTGTTTCTTGTATTGATAATACAACGCGAGCACCTTCCTCACGTAGGCCTGGGTCTCGGGATACGGAGGCACTGTCCCTCCATACTTCCGCACCGCCTCGGGCCCGGCGTTGTACGCGGCCACCATCTTCACCATGTCGCCTTCGAACTGGTTCGCGAGCACCCGCAGGTACCTCGTCCCGCCCTCAATATTATCCCGCGCGTCGAAGAGGTCCTTCACGTACAGCCCTTCCGCAGTCGCCGGCATCAGCTGCATCAAGCCCGACGCTCCCTTCGGCGACACCGCGGTCTGGTCGAAGCTCGACTCCACGTGCATCACCGCCCTCACCAGGTGCGCCGGAATTCGATACCGCTTCGCCGCCGAATCGATCAGCCCATCGTAGTCCGTCAGCAGCTTCGCCCGCGGAACGGCTTCGGTCGCCGACACAGTCTTGCTCGGAGCGCTGTGGAACGACGCTCCCACCTTCCGCGCCTTCACACCCGACGGAGGCACGTTGGTATAGATGATGGTCCCGTCCTTCTCGACGTAGCGAAAGATGCCCGCCGCCCACGAGGGCCCGGCGAGCACGCAGAACCACCCGGCAAGTAGCAGCGAAGGGATGCGCATCAGGGGAACGTCCACCCGGCATTCTATCCCCGGGGCGCTTCAACCCTCAAGGAACGCTCCTTGTTTCCAGGAGTTACCAGCGTTAAGTCCTTCTCAATGCCGGTCCACTTCGATTTCCTCGTCCTCGGTGGAGGTGTCGCGGGGCTCTCGTTTGCCCTCAAGGCCTCGGCCCACGGTTCCGTCGCGGTGCTCACCAAGCGCTCCCGTTCGGAGGGCAACACCCTCTACGCCCAGGGCGGCATTGCCTCGGTGCTCTCCCCCGACGACACCTTCGAGAACCACATCGAGGACACCCTCACCGCCGGCGCCGGCCTCTGCAAGCGCGCCGCCGTCGAGGTCACCGTCCGCGAAGGGCCCGACCGGGTTCGCGAGCTGATGGCCCTCGGCGCCGACTTCAACCGCCGCTCCAACGGCGACTTCGACCTCACCCGCGAAGGCGGCCACAACCACCGCCGCATCGTCCACGCCGGAGACATCACCGGCCGGGAAGTCGAACGCGCGCTCCTCGCCGCCTGCGACGAGCACCCCGACATCACCTTCTTCCCCGACGCCGCCGCCATCGACCTCGTCCTCAACCGCAAGGGCCCGACCGGCAAGGCCCGCTGCCTCGGGGCCTACGTGCTCCGCGAGGACGGGAAGATCGAAACGCTCCTCGGCAAGGTCACCGTGCTCGCCACCGGAGGTGCGGGAAAGGTCTACCTCTACACCTCCAACCCCGACGTCGCGACCGGCGATGGCGTGGCGATGGCCTACCGGGCCGGGGCCACCATCGCCAATATGGAATTTTACCAATTCCACCCCACCTGCCTCTACCACCCGGAAGCGAAGAGCTTCCTGATCAGCGAAGCATTGCGCGGCGAAGGCGGGAAGCTGCGGCTGCGGACCGGCGAGACGTTCATGGAGCGCTACCACCCGCTCGGCGCCCTCGCTCCCCGCGACGTGGTGGCGAAGGCGATCGACGCCGAGCTCAAGCGCACCGGAGCCGAGTCGGTCAACCTCGACATGACCCACCTCGGGCGCGCCTTCCTGATGGAGCGCTTCCCCAACATCTACGCCACCTGCAAGGGCTTCGGCATCGACATGGCGGTGCAGCCGATTCCGGTCGTCCCCGCGGCCCACTACATGTGCGGCGGAGTGGTCACCGATCTCGACGGCCGCAGCAGCGTCCCCGGCCTCTACGCCATCGGCGAGGTTTCCTGCACCGGCCTCCACGGCGCCAACCGACTCGCGTCCAATTCTCTCCTCGAAGGGCTGGTGTTCGGAGACCGCGCCGCAAGGACCGCCGCTGCCGAGCTGAAGGGCCAGCCGGAGCTAGGCGATGACACGCCCGAGTGGGATCCCGGCTCGGCGGTCGACTCCGACGAGAGCGTGGTGGTCACCCACAACTGGGATGAAGTCCGCCGGATGATGTGGAACTACGTCGGCATCGTTCGCAGCGACAAGCGGCTGATGCGGGCGCGGCGTCGGCTCGACCTGCTCCGCGAGGAGATCCGCGACTACTACTGGCGGTTCAAGGTCACGAGAGATGTCATCGAGCTGCGCAACATCGCCGATGTCGCCTATCTGATTGTCGAGTGCGCCAGCCGTCGGAAAGAGAGCCGCGGGCTCCACTTCAACCTCGACTATCCGAACCGCGATGACCACAACTGGATCCACGACACCGTGGTCTCGCGGGAGCCCTGACCTTCGATGACGATTCAGGACCGACAGATTCTCGAGCCGACGCCGGACCGGGGCCCTCCCGAGGTACCGCAGCGGGTGATGCCGGGCGCCGAGCGAAAGACCTGGGTGAGCTGGGGAATCATCGCCGGCTCCGCCCTGATGTTCCTGGTGTTCGACAAGCTGTGGATGACGGACGTGGTCGTCGACGGAGTGTCGCGCGGGTCGCTCCCTCCCGGCACGCTCTACGGTCCGCTCGTCCGCGAGGGACAGTGGTGGCGGGTGCTGTGGATGGTGCTCGAGCACGGCAGTCCGCTCCACATCCTCTTCAACATGTCGGCGGTGTGGACCCTTGGCCGCTCGCTGGAAGTGGCGCTCGGCAGCTGGAGGTTCTTCCTCATCTCGCTGATAACCGCCATCGGCGCCTCCACCTTCTGCCTCTTCTTCGCCTTCAACCAGCCGACGGTCGGAGCCTCGGGGATGATCCTCGGCTGGGCGGGAACGATGCTGGTGATCTCCAGTGCGGACCGGCGCCGGAGCCTCGGGTCCTGGCTGCTTCAGGTGGCGGTGATCAGCTTCCTCCCGGGAATCAGCTGGCAAGGGCACCTCGGTGGCTTCCTTTTCGGGCTGCCCTGCGGGCTGGCGTTGCGAATGGGTCCGGAGCGATTCAACCTGCTCGCCCCGATTCTCCTCTTCCTCGCTGCAGTGG
>JAYUUC010000392.1:0-4511 GCA_043755105.1 Myxococcales bacterium | reverse complement strand
CTTGAGGTGCTCTTGAAAGCGAGCGCCCCAGGGCTCAGTCACCGATTGCGAGCTCATGGCGGGCTTAGACTGCGTTTCCCTCGCACGGTCAACGGCCGCTCACCCTGCGTGAAAAGCCGCCTGAAGGGTCCACGGGCACTCGACCGCGCGCTGGGGAAATGTTGTTGATGGGTATTTAACCGCGTGTTACGCCGACAGGGCTTGTTCTTCAGTCTCGTGAGCGAGGAAGACCACATTCAATGAGTGCGACCGCGACCGCGACCGCCGAGCATGGCGGCTCTGCAGCCCATGTCTTGCCGCCTGACGCGCATTTTGGCTCCGCCACCACGGGGAAGATCGGCATGTGGATCTTCCTCCTCTCTGACGCGTTTTCCTTTGGCGGGTTGCTCCTCGGCTACGGCATCTTGCGCGGGGGCGTGACCGGCGTCGGCGCCGACATTTGGCGTCACCCTGGGGAACCGATCCTCGGCATTCCATTCACCGCCGGGCTGACCTTCCTGCTGATCTGCTCCAGCCTGTCGATGGTGATGGCGGTGGCCGCGGCGACCGAGGGCAACCGCAAGTCGACCGTGCGGTGGCTCGCGCTCACCGCGCTGGGTGGCGCGCTGTTTCTCGCCGGCCAGATGCAGGAGTACTTTGGCCTCTTCACCCACGGCGAAGGGCTGATTCACGAAGGGCTGGTCTTCGGCCACAGCGCCTACGCGAGCACCTTCTACGTCACCACCAGCTTCCATGGCCTCCATGTGCTGACCGGGACGATCTACATCCTGATCACTCTCTTCCGAACGATGGCGGGCAAGACCGACTCGAACGACATCGAGATCCTCGGGCTGTTCTGGCACTTCGTCGACCTGGTCTGGATTCTGGTCTTCACCCTCATCTACCTACTGTAGCCAAGAGGCCGCCCATGGCAGATCACGCACATTCCGCAGCCCCTGCTTCCGCTCAAGGCCACGGTCACGTCAACCGCAAGATGTACTTGGTGGTATTCGTCATCCTTGCGGTGCTCACCGTCGTCGAGGTGCTGATCGCCGGCGCCTCGTTGCTGTCGCGGGTAAGCTTAGTGAGTCTGGCGCTGATCAAGGCGGCATTCGTCGCCTACTATTTCATGCACCTTCAGCACGAGCGAAAGGTGATGCGGTGGATGGTCGCCGGCCCGTTCGTCTTCCCCGCGCTCTATGCGGTGGTGCTGATCGCCGAAGCGTCGTGGAGGTTGGGACGGTGAATTTGGTTCGCGCAAAGCTGCGGGTAGTGGCTGCCGCCGTCGGTCTGTTGCTTCCGGCTGTGGCGCTGGCTTGTCCTGCATGCGCAGGGCGCGACGACACCCACCCCAATCGGACGGCGATGTTGCTCGGCTCGATGATGCTGCTGCCTTTCGGTGTCGCCGGCGTGGTGGTTCGGGTGGTCAAGCGCATCGAATCGGACGACGCCCCTTCCACTGACTCCCGGAGCCCTTCCGCCCCATGAGCCCTTCCTTGATGACGCTTCGCCGCTTTGGTCCTGCCGTAGCCCTGCTCGCGTCTTCGGCTGCCCTGGCCGAGGTTCAGCCCGAGAAGGGCCTCGGATTGCCCCGTGATGTCTCGCTGCATGGGCACCTGATCGATTCGCTGATGAACAGCACCCACGTCTTCAACATCATCCTCTTCACCATCATGTGCGTGTGGATGGCGTGGGCGGCGCTGAAGCACAACCACACCCACGAGGCGGAGTACGACCACGGCAATTCCCGGCGGTCGGTCACCATCGCGCTCGCGCTGTCGGCGTTCGTGTTTGCGGTGGTGGACGGAAACCTGTTCATCAACACCGTGATCGGCCTCGACCAGGCTTTCTGGAACTGGAAGATCCCCAACGAGAACCCGAAGACGGTGAGGATCGAGATCAACGCCCATCAGTGGTCCTGGGACGGGCGCTACGCGGGCACGGACAAGACGTTCGGCACCAACGCCAAGGCGAGCGACGACGACGTGCTCACCTGGAATGACTTCAAAGTTCCGGTGAACACCCCGATCTACCTCCAGCTCACCTCGACCGATGTGATCCACGCGTTCTACCTGCCCAACTTCCGGGTCAAGATGGACGCGGTCCCGGGCCAGGTGAACCGGATGTGGTTCCAGGCGACCGAGGTAGGGGAGTTCGAGATCGGCTGTGCTCAGCACTGCGGCACCCACCACTACAAGATGAAAGCGAAGCTCACTGTTCTCTCCGACGAGGATTATCGGAAGTGGGAACAGGAAGCGTCGATCAACGGCAAGCGGGCCTATGACCCCGAAGATGTCGGGGCTCACTGGGGCTGGGACTGGAAGGAGCAATAGCACCATGTCGCACTGGGCAATCCTCGATGGTCATGAGGTCCCCGGCGTCCACCCGGAGCCGAAGACCTTCATCAGCAAGTACATCTTCTCGATCGACCACAAGGTCATCGCGAAGCAGTTCCTCTGGGCGGGGTTGATCTTCCTCGCGTTCGGCGGACTGCTGGCGATGATGATTCGGTGGCAATGGGCCTTTCCTGGCCAGCGGGTACCAGTGCTGGGAATGTTGCTCCCGCGCTCAGGGGGAGTGATCACCCCAGCGGCATACCAGAGCATCTTCACCATGCACGGCCTGGTGATGATCTTCTTCGCGATCACCCCGTTGCTGATCGGCACCTTCGGCAACTACTGCATCCCGCTGATGATCGGGGCGCAGGACATGGCGTTCCCGAAGCTGAACATGTACTCGTTCTGGACCTTTGTGATTTCGCTGATGCTGATCGTCGCCAGCTTCTTCGTTCAGCTGGGAACGGCGGGCGCGGGGTGGACCACCTACGCGCCGCTGTCCACCAACATCGGTAACCCCGGTGCAGGACAGAGCCTGGTGGTGCTGGCGATCTTCGTCACCGGCGTCTCCACCATCATGGGAGGCGTGAACTACGTCACCACCGTGATCCGGATGCGCGCTCCGGGAATGACGTACATGCGAATGCCCCTCACCATCTGGGGCCTGTGGCTGACCGCGATTCTCAACGTGCTCTTCGTCCCGGTGCTCGGCGCCGGCGGCCTCCTGCTGCTGCTCGACCGCACCTTCGGCACCCAGTTCTTCATCGCCGGCGCGGCCGGAGTGAAGGGCGGCGGCGACCCGATTCTCTTCCAGCACCTGTTCTGGATCTTCGGTCACCCCGAGGTCTACATCCTCATCCTCCCGGCCTGGGGCTACATCTCGGACGTGATCTCGTTCTTCAGTCGGAAGCCGGCCTATTGGTACAAGGGCTCGGTCTACGCGATGATCGCGGTGACGGTGCTCTCGGCGGTGGTCTACGGCCACCACATGTTCCTCACCGGCATCAACCCCCTGCTCGGCAAGGGGTTCATGATCTTCACCCTGATCATCTCGGTGCCGGCGGAGATCCTCTTCCTCAACTGGCTGCACACCCTCTGGCATGGGTCGAGCCGGTTCCCCTCGCCGATGCTGTTCGCGCTGGGGACGGTGTTCGTGTTCGGTCTCGGAGGCCTCACTGGCCTTTATCTCGGCACGATCATGACCGACATCTATCTCCACGACACCATGTGGGTGGTCGGTCACTTCCACCTGACGATGGCGGCAGCGGCGTTCCTCGGCACCTTCTGCGCGCTCTACTTCTGGTTCCCGAAGATGTTCGGCCGACAGATGAACGAGACCCTGGCCAAGGCGCACTTCTGGACCTCGGTGATCTTCATCACCGTGGTGTTCTGTGGGCAGTTGATCGCGGGCTTCTCGGGCCAGCAGCGCCGGCTCTACGACCCGTACCAGTACACCTACTTGCAGCACCTGCTGCCGTTGAACCGGCTCACCAGCTACGCGGCGTTCGCGCTCGGCATCAGCCAGTTCATCTTCGTCTACAACTTCTTCCGCAGCGTCTTCGCGGGCGAGAAGGCGGCGGCGAACCCCTGGCAGGTGGGCACCCTCGAGTGGACCCACTGCGAGTCTCCGCCCAAGTGGTACAACTTCCACCCGATTCCCACGGTGCTCCGCGGTCCGCACGAGTACGCCAACCCCGAAGTGAAGAAAGCCCTGGGGCGAGATTGGGTCGGCCAGGCCGAAGAGATTCCGGTCACCGGAACCTCGGGTGTGGCGGCGCCGGTAGCGCGGGCGAAGAGCTGAGCTGAATCGATGGAGCGAACCGCCGCCATGGCCGACGTCCTGCCTTATCGGCCGCCTCAGGCCCGGGAGAACACCACTGCCTATCTGGGCATGGTGATCTTCCTCGCCTCGTGGGCGATGATGTTCGCGGCGATGTTCTTCGCCTACGGGTACGTGCGTTCCCACGCCACCGAATGGCCGCCGGCCGGCGTGCCGACGTTGCCCCGGCTGTTGCCCGCGGCGAACACCGGGGTTCTGCTGCTCTCCAGCCTCGCGCTTCAGTACGGGGTCTGGTGTGTGCGACAGGGCCATTTGAAGAAGGTTGGCCCCGCGGTGCTCACGGCTTGGTTGCTGGGGGCGCTGTTCCTTGCACTGCAGTGGACGCTCTGGAGCACCCTGTCTGCGGCCGGTCTACA
>JAYUUC010000391.1:0-4534 GCA_043755105.1 Myxococcales bacterium | reverse complement strand
CTCGATCTCTTCAACCGGAAGACCTTCAACGAGTTCTTCTACCGTTATTACGCAGGGCTGTCCGAAGACCGCCTGGTGACGCTGGCGGAAGAGCTGTTCGAGGACGTGCTCAAGCCGGCGCTGTTCCCCAAGGCGATCGATTTGATCGACGAAGCCCGCCGGAGCGGCTGCAAGATTGTCCTCGTCACCGGCGCGCTGGACTTCACGATGCGACCGCTGGCGAAGTTCCTCGGGGCGGACGACCTGATCGCCAACAAGATGCAGTTCGTGGGCGGGTTTGCCACCGGCAAGGTGATTCCGCCGATCATCGAAGGCGCCAACAAGGCCAATGCGATCCGCGACTACTGCGAGCGCGAGGGGCTGGCTCTGAACAAGAGCCACGCCTACTCCGACAGCTCGTCCGACTACGCGATGCTGGCGGTGGTGGGTAGGCCCACCGCGGTCAACCCCGACATGCGGCTGCGCTCGATCGCCCGGGCCTACCAGTGGCCCATTCTCGATTTGCGCTGACGTTTGTCCTTGCTTTGAAACTCCTGGAAAGAGCCCGCCCATGCGCCCGCTGAAGACCCTGCAGAAGCTGTACGACGACGAGTCGCACATCGTGATCACCGAGAAGGGCTCGCCGCCGCGGGCGATCTTCTCCGGAGAAGATTTCCTCCTCGAGGATCTGCCAGTGGACACCCGGGTGATCTTCCCCCGCCCCCCGCTCGAGGGGGTGCCGAACCTCAAGGCGGCGATCCGCTGGGCGATCAATCACCCTGAAGGAATGGAGCCGCTCCACGCGCTGCTCCGCCCGGGCATGAAGGTCTCGATCGCGCTGGACGACATCTCGCTCCCGCTGCCCCCGATGCGGCCGCCCGACGTGCGCCAGACCATCGTGGAGATCGTCCTCGAGCTGCTCGCCGACTCGGGGGTGGACGACATTCACCTGATCATCGCCAACGCGCTTCACCGGCGGATGACCGAGGGTGAGATGAAGCGAATGGTGGGGCAAAAGGTGTTCGACGCCTTCTACCCGGACCGCTACTACAACCACGACGCCGAGGATCCCGACGGCATCGTCGAGCTGGAGCGGACCTCGCACGGCGAGGTGGTGGCACTCAACCGCCGCGCCGCCGAGTCGGACCTGCTCATCTACGTCAACATCAACCTCGTTCCGATGGACGGCGGCCACAAGTCGGTGGGCACCGGGCTCACCAACTACGAGTCGCTCAAGGCCCACCACAACGCGAAGACCATCCGCGATACCCCGAGCTACATGGAACCGTCGAAGTCGGCGCTCCACCGCAGCACCGAGCGGATCGGCCGGGTGATCGACCAGAACCTCAAGGTCTTTCACATCGAGACCGCGCTGAACAACCGGATGTTCGACGGCCCCACCGCGTTCCTCGGCAAGCGAGAAGAGGACTACACCGAGTTCGACCGGCTGAAGTTCCAGGGAATGAAGTACGCCCTCTCGAAGATGCCGCGGGCGGCGAAGCGGAAGCTGTTCTTCAGCATCCCCGCCGCCTACGACGTGATCGGTGTCCACGCCGGGTCGACCGAGCCGACCCACGAGAAGATCCTCGAGCTGTGCTGGAAGCAGTACTCGGTGCCGGTGGAGGGCCAGTCGGACATCGTCATCTTCGGCGTGCCCTATGTCTCGCCTTACAACGTCAACTCGATCATGAACCCGCTGCTGCTGCAGGTGATGGGGTTGGGCTACCTCTTCAACCTGAACCGCGGGGTGCCGTTGTTGAAGAAGGGCGGCGTGCTGATCCTCTGCCACCCGGCCTACGACGAGTTCGACCCCGAGCACCACCCCAGCTACATCGAGTTCTTCAACCGGCTGCTCCCCGAGACCCGCGACGCGCACGTGCTCGGGCACAAGTACGAGGAAGAATTCGCGAAGAACCCGTCCTACGTGCACCTCTACCGCAAGGGCAACGCCTACCACGGCGCCCACCCCTTCTACATGTGGTACTGGGGCGAGAACGGCCGCCAGCACGTGGGCAAGGTGATCGTCGCCGGGGCGGAGAACAACCACGTCCCCGAGATGATGGGCTGGGAGCGGACCGACACCCTGTCCGAGGCCATTGACGCCGCCCGTGGGTTCATGGGCCGCAGCGCCACTGTCTCGTTTGTGCACATGCCGCCGATCTTGCAGACCGACGTCAAGATCTAGAAGTCAGTCACCCATCGATGAGGCCGGGTAGGTGACCGCATTCATCGCTGGGCCGATGCCATCCGGCTTGTACACCCTGACGCTAACCTCGTAGGCGCCGGGCCGGATCGGCGTCATCAGCGATCTCGGGAAAGGCTCTACCTTCCTGGGTAGAGCTCAGGGTCCGACCCTGAAGACGCTCATGCGCCCTGACGACTTTGGTTTTAACCGCGTAGTCTGGATTCAATGAACACGACAGTGGCCGGGCGAGCGCACTTTTCTTCTTCGGCAATGGCACCCCCCCGATGACTTCCGTCGGCGAGCTGGCCGGCAGACATCGGCAATTCTCACGGTCGGTGCTGGTCGCCCTCGCCTTCCTGGCGACGATTGCGATCATCGGGCCGCTGGTTTCCTATCGCAGCGATGTCGCTGAAAGTCGGACCCAGGTGCAGACCCGGGTTGCCCGCGAGGCCCTGTTCTACGCCAACTCGCTGTGGCTGCACTTCGACATCCTCCTCGCCGAGCTGGAGCGCGTCGCTCAGCGGCCCGAGGTCAATCTCGGAGACGACATCGATGAACCGGAACAAGCGCTGCTGCATCTGGCGCACCACCACTCCACCTTGTTCGGAGGCGGCGTCGCCTTTCTTTCGCTCGACGGTCGACCGGTCTGGAGCGAGCCGAGGGACCTCTTTCCTGCCCAGGGTTCCCTGACCGGCAGGCCCTGGTTTCAGAAAGTCCTGGCGATGCAAGAACCGGTGGTCGACGCGCTCGGAGGCCAGGAAGGCCAGTTCGTGGTCGCCGTCCCGGTGCTTCGCGGAGGCCGTGCCACCGGCATGGTGGTGGGGTTGATCCAGGCGTCTGACCGGTTGTTGCCCACCCAGCGACAACCCGGGGAAGAGCTGGTGGTGATCGGTCGGGCCGGAGACGTGCTGTTGCCGAAGCCTGCGCCCGACTGGTCCCTCGAGCCGGATTTTCCCCAGCGGGCCGAGGCACTCGCCGCATCTTCCGGCGCCAACGAGTGGAGCTTGCACGGTTCCAAGGCCTTTGCCTTCGCGCGGCCGGTGGGCACCAGCGGCCTCAAGGTGGTGCTGCTCGCCGACGAGGAGGCTGCGATCGCACCGATTCGGGGACGGCTCCTGATGCAGCTGCTCTTCATCGCGGTGCTCCAGCTCTCCACCTTGCTGGTCTTTTCGCTGTTCCTGCGTCGGACCTACCGAAGCTTCCTCCTCGTCGAAGCGCGCGCGGTGGAGCAGGAAAAGATGGCGGTCCTCGGCTCGGCCGCCTCGCTGATCGCGCACGAGGTGAAGAATTCTCTCAACGGACTCAACGCCGCGGCGTCGCTGTTGTCCGCCGGTGAAGACCCGACCCTTCCGGTGAAGAGCCTGCGGGGCCAAGTCGATCGTCTGCGCCACCTCGCCAGCTCGCTGCTCTATTTCGGAAAGCCTTCTGCTCCGCACCCGGCGGCGCTGGCCATCGACCAGTCGATCGCCGAGGCGGTGGAAGGGCTGAGATCCCTTCCCGAAGCGGAAGAAGTCGAGCTCGCCGTGGGTCCGCCCTGCGGTCTGAAAGTCGAAGGCGACCCGCTGTTGTTGATCACCGCGCTGGACAACCTGGTGCGCAACGCCATCGAAGCGGCGGTGCAGGCCAAGGACCTGGGCCGATGTGAGCGGCCGCAGGTCTGGGTCCGCTCCCGCGCCGACGGAGCGTCGTACGCGCTGGTCGAGGTCGAGGACAATGCCGGCGGTCCTCCTGAAGGTTTCGAGCTCAGGCTGTTCGAGCCGTTCGTCACCACCAAGCCGCGGGGAATCGGCCTCGGACTGTCGATGGCGCAGCGAGCGATCGAACAGCAGGGCGGAAAATTGAGCTTCGCGCGGACCTCGACTGGCAGTCGATTCACCCTCCGCCTTAGGTTGGTCGCGTGAGAGGACTCCCCCGATGACGCTGAGCACCCTGCTGGTGGACGATGACCGTGCCTTTTCGTCACTCGCCGCCGCGGCGATGAAGCGAGAGGGCTTCCCGGTGACCATCGCGCACTCCCTGCACGAAGCGCGGAAGGCCCTGGAGCGGGCCGAAGTGGACCTGGTCATCCTCGACCGGACCCTCCCCGACGGCGACGGGCTCAGCCTGTTGCCCGAGCTGAAGGCTCAACTTCCCCGCGCCGTGGTGGTGATGGTCACCGCGCACGCGGACATCGCCAGCGCCGTGGACGCCATCCGCGCTGGCGCTGCGGACTACGTGGCCAAGCCGGTGGAGCTGAGCGACCTGGTGATGAAGGCCCGTCGAGCCGCCGGCGACATCAGCCTCCGCGATCGCCTCGACCGGGTGGAAGCCGAGCTCTCGGGTCGCCGCCGATTGATTTCACCCCGGGCCCCGGCAATGCGACAGGTGGTC
>JAYUUC010000390.1:0-13141 GCA_043755105.1 Myxococcales bacterium | reverse complement strand
GCTTGTCGGCGGCGGCGCTGGAGACGCTGGCCCTGATCGCATACCGCCAGCCGATCGGCCGCGCGGAGATCGAGGACATTCGCGGCGTCGATTCCGGAGCGGTGATCAAGGCGCTGCTCGACCGCCGGCTGATCAAGATCCTCGGCAAGAAGGAAGAGGTCGGTCGGCCCATTCTTTACGGCACCACGCGAGAGTTTCTCGAGTTCTTCGCGCTCAAGGACCTGTCCGCGCTGCCCACGCTGCGCGAATTCCAGGAGCTCACCGAGGAGCACCAGGAGATCGTCGAGAAGGAAGCCCCGTTCCCCCCGGTCGAAGGCACCGTGGCCGCGCTCCAGGACACCGGGTTCAAGGCCAAGCTTGAAGCAGACCATCAGGCGTCGGAATCCGCACTCGCCGAGCTCGAAACGGCGATTGCCACCGCCGACCATCGCACCCGCGTCGCCGCCGACTTTCTCGCCGGCCCCAAACCTCCCCCCCCCCCTGCCGACGGCGACGAGCCGGCCGACCAGGCCTGACTTTCCTTTCACGCTGTTGGAGCATCCATGACTGAGCGCCTTCAAAAATATCTGGCCCGAGCCGGAATCGCCTCGCGCCGCCACGCAGAGGCGTTGATCGTCGACGGCCGGGTGGCCGTGAACAACACCAAGGTGACCGAGCTGGGAACCAAGGTTCAACCAGGCCGGGATCTGATCACCGTGGACGGCAAGCTGGTCAACCCGCCCGCGGCCCGCTCGTACTACGCGTTTTACAAGCCGCCCGGGGTGGTCACCACCCTGGAAGATCCTCAGGGACGGGCCACCATCAGCGACTTCCTCGAGGACGTCGAGGCCCGCGTGTTCCCGGTCGGCCGTCTCGACTACGACGCGGAAGGGGTCCTGTTGCTCACCGATGACGGAGAGCTGTCGCACAAGCTGCTTCACCCCAGCTTTCAGGTCCCCCGGACCTATCTGGCCAAGGTGAAGGGAGAGCCCACCGACGAGACCCTGGCCAAGCTTCGCGGCGGGGTTCGCCTCGAGGACGGAATGGCCACCCCGGTTTCGGTCGATCTCTTCGACAAGGCGGAGAAGAACACCTGGCTGCGAATCGTGGTCGCCGAGGGTCGACAGCACCTGATCAAGCGCTTGTGCGCCGCGGTGGGTCATCCGGTGGTGCGCCTGTTCCGACCCTCTTACGCAGGGATCGGCGTCGGCGGCCTTCGCCATGGCGAGAAGCGCGAGCTCTCCCGCCTCGAAATCGAAGGGCTCGAGGCGGTCGCCAAGGGAGAAGCCCCGCGCAGTGAGCCCGACCTGAAGCTGCCCGCCCGCCGGCACGGACATGGGGTCGCAGCGGACGCCGAAGAGCAGGAGCTGGCGGACGAGGAAGCGGCTGAGCAGAGCGAGGAGGAAGCGTCCCCCCGGGAATCTGCGTCGGGCCGCAAGTCTGCGAGTGCAGAGAAGCGCGAACGGTCGGCCCCTCAGGGACGGTCAGGCGCCGATTCCCCCAAGCGACGCAGTTCCGCTCCCGCGTCCGCTTCGACCCGGGAACGAAGGCCCGCGCCTGCCCCGCGGCCCGCCGTGGAAGGGGGCAACCGTCGAGCCTTCACCGGCCGCAGCCCTGACTCGGGCAGCGGCCCAGGCGCCTGGCAGGCGAGCAAAACTTCTGGCGCCGCGACCCCGCGGGGGAGCCCCTCTCGCGCAGCCGGCAAGAGTGTTGGTTCCGGCAAGAGCGTTGCCGGCAAGAGCTGGGACAAGGGGGATTCTTCCGGAACTCGAACCGGCCCCGCCGCGGCGCCGGGCCGAAAGCCCAAGGGCCGCGCGGAGTGGTTCGCCGCCAAGAAGTTGAGCCAGGGCGGAGGGGATTCCCGCTACGCGCCCAAGCGCACCGGCCATTCCGAGTGGAAGTCCGAGGGTCCACGGGCCCCTGTTCCCGAGCGCAGCGGTAAGCCCTTCACCGCTCGGGGAGCTGACCGTTTCGGCGACAAGCGAAAGTCCCCAGGCGGAGACCGTCCTCCCCGCGAGGCCAAGCCCCGCTTCGGAGACAAGGCAGGGCCTTCGTGGAAGTCGGAGCGGCCTTCTCGGGGCGGACCGTCGAAGTTTGGAGACAAGCGGTCCAGCTTTTCTGCGAAGCGGGGGGCTCCCGAGTGGAAGTCCGAGCGGCCGGCCCGTGCTCCACGCGGAGCCCCCGCCACCGATGAGTTCTCGGGCAAGCGTTCCTCTGGACGACCGACGTGGAAGTCCGAGGGTGCCGGCCGTCCGACCGGTCCCAGCAGCCGATTCGCAGGCAAGCGGCCGTCGACTCCCGGCGGGGCCGACGCCCGGACTTCGGGGCCTTCGGAGTGGAAGTCCGCGCGCTCGCCCCGGTCGGGCGCTGGCGCCGGCCGCAGTGGCGGGGCCAAGCCTCGTTCCTTCGGGGGTGGCAAGCCGCCGTTCGGAGGAGGGTCGCGGCCTCCTCGGCGCCGGTAGGCGTTGACGATGGAGTTGGTAGGGATCGTCTTCCGGGGTGAGCCCGCCCTTCCGGAAGCGCTGAGCACGCTCCCGGTGTCGCTGGCGAGGGTGCTGCGCCAGGTGAACGGCTTCATCGCCTTTCACGGAGGCCTTCACTTGCGCGGCGCGGTGGCCGTGCCCGAATGGCACTCGCTGGAGCGGGCATGGACGGGCGAACATTCGCTCTCAGCGCTTTACCCTGGGGTGAGCGCCTCCGACGTCCCCTTTGCGCAGGATGCGCTGGGCAACCAGTTCCTGCTGCGGAAGGGAAAGGTGTTCAGGCTGGACGCTGAGACCGGTGAAGTGAGGCCAATGGAGATCGAGCTTCCCGGGTTTCTCGCCGAAGCCCAGCGCTCGCCTGTCGAATACCTGAAGATGCAGCCGCTGCTGCATTACCAGCATCAGGAAGGTGGCATTCTCGAGCCCGGCCACCTGCTGATGGCCTATCCGCCGCTCTTCACCGAAGAAGCGGCGCAGGGGGTCGAGCTGAAGCCGCTGCCCGCGCAGGAGTTGATCCCGCTCCATGCCGAGATCGCCCGAAGGCTGAGCACCCCCCCGTAAAGGCCTGATAGGCTTCGGACGATGGGGCCCTGGCTGTGTACCCGCCGAACCGCGACCTGGCTGCGAGCAGCCGCCTGGACAGGTTTGATGTGGGTCACCCCCGGTTGTCACCCCGAGCGCGATCAATGGCTGCTCGACCTCAACAGTCCTCGAGCGGAGCTCCGGTCGGTCGCCGTGCACAAGCTGGGAGTCGAATCCCGTGCCGACGATCTGCCGCTGTTCCTTCAGGCCGCCCATGACGCCACTCCCCTGGTCCGCGCGGAGGCTGCAGAAGCGCTGGGCAGGACGGGGGATGAGCGGGTGATTGATTTGCTCTCGGACCTGCTCGCGGATCCCGATGAGCAGGTGCAGGGGCACGCGGCCGAGGCGCTCGGGCGGATGAAGAGCGACAAGGCCCAGGGCTACCTGGTCCTACAATATGGTCGCCACTCCCGAGCGACCCGGGCGGCGATCGTCGAAGCGCTGCGAGGCCGGGGAATGGCTGCACCGATGGCGGTGGCCGTGGCTGCGGAAGCCCAGGGCGAGTGGAACCGGACCTCGAGAGCGCTGACCGAAGGTTCCGAAGTCGAGCAGGCAAGTGCCGCCGAGCAACTCGGCAGGAGTGGAAGGCCGGAAGCCGTCGACCGGCTGCTGCCGATGATTCGCGATCGTCGCCTGCTCGTGGCCAGTGCT
Organism: Myxococcales bacterium; assembly: GCA_043755105.1. Classification (GTDB taxonomy): domain Bacteria; phylum Myxococcota; class Myxococcia; order Myxococcales; family Myxococcaceae; genus JAYUUC01. The sequence continues at coordinate 9,446 of JAYUUC010000390.1, read as the reverse complement.
GCGGTGCGTGGGCTGGGCTTGGCGGGAGACCTCCGGGCGGCGGCCCCGATCTCCGCATTGCTGTCCGAGCCCTATCCCGAGCTGCGACGAGCGGTGTGCGAGGCGCTGCTCCAGCTGGGCGACTCGACGTCGGTCGACCGATTGCTCGCCGTCGCGCTGGAGCGCAGCCCCACCAGCAGCTTCGCCACCGCTGCGTTAATCGGTCTTTCCCGCAGCCCCGCCCTCGACCGGGCTCTTTGTGAAGTGACCGCGCGCGGAGCTCCGCCCGAGGTCCAGCGGGCAGGGGAGGCGATGAGGGCCCGGGGTGGGTGCGACCTTGCTCCATTCCTGGCGTTACCGAAGCCAGGCGATACTCCCGTGGCCTCGCTGCAGGCCCTGATTGCGCTCGGGGCCGACAGTCCCGAAGTCCTCTCCCGTGCGTGTGCACTTCTGTCCGACAAAGATGCCGTGGTCCGAGGCCTCGCGATTCGACTGCTCGGAGACAGCGCGGATCGGTCGATCACCCCGCTCGTGGCCAATGCCGTGGCGATCGAAGAGGCGCGGATTCTGGCGCTGGAAGGCGACTGGATTCCCGCTCCTCTGCCTCAGGTCTATGCCGCGGGGTACGATCCTGCGGCGCCGCCCGACCCCAGCGCGAACCCCTTGGCGGCCGAGCGTTCGCGGCAGGCCGAGCTGTTCGAGAAGGTTCGCGTCGCCAACCAGGCCAAGGCAGCCTTGCTGGGGAAGGTCCCGACGGTGGTGGTTGCCCCCGAAGAGCTGGTGGAAGACGTCGACGACGAGGAGCTGCGACCGCTTGCCTCGGGACTCCGGGCGCTCGGCCAGCTTCGGGCGCCGGGAGCGCGCACCACGTTGCTCCGCTACGCCCACAGATCTCGTCCATTGCTGAGGGCCGCGGCCTTGAGCGGATTGGCCGCGCTCGGCCCCGAGGGGTTTGCCGACGCAACCGAGGGGCTACGCGACTCGGACCCAACGGTGCAGGAGGCAGTGGCAGAGATGCTGGCACGGAGCGGGACGGAAGGTCAGCGACTGCTTCTCTCGACTCTGCCCACGATCGCCGGCGATAAGTCGCGCGTGGTCGAGGCGCTCTTGCTGGTGCCGCTCAGCCCCGAGATGGCGCCGTCGCTGGAGGCGGTGCTGCCCAGCGGCGGAAAGGAAGCGGCGCAGGCTGCGTTGCTACTGGGGAAACTGGGCGTGGCCCGCTCGGCTCCTGCGCTCCTTCGCGCGCTGGCCGACGGACCTGAGCTCGCCGGGCCAGAGCTTCTCGTGGCCCTGGGAAAACTGGGAGTGCCTTCGACCGCCCCGGCCGTCGCGGCACAGCTTTTCGATCAACGCCCGGAAGTCCGCGCCGCCTCGGCGCAGGTGCTCGCCCGATTGGCGACACCGTCGCAGAGGGAAGCTCTCGAGGCTGCACGGGCCGACTATCATCGACGGGTGCGAGAAGCGGCAGGGGCAGCCCTTCGGCGGCTCGACGCGTCCCGAGGAGAGAACAAAAAGTGAGCGAGGCTCAGAAGCTGAAGGACAAGGCAGTCGAGGCGTTCGCGAGGGGGAAGTTCGCCAAGTCCGCCCAGCTCTACGCTGACTTCTGCAAGGCCGATCCCCGGGACCTTCAGGCACGGCTGCGGATGGGCGATGCCTGGGCACGAGCCAATGAGCCGGGCAAGGCGATCGCCGCGTACCAGAGCGCCGCGGAAAGCTTCGCCCGGCAGGGGCTGCTTCCCCGGGCGATTGCAGCAAGCAAGCTGATCCTCGAGATCGACCCTTCCCATCAGCAGATTCAGCGGCTGCTGGCTCAGCTCTATGCCCGCAAAGAGGAAGGGAAGAAGGATCTGCCCCCCTTCAAAAGCGCCCACCCGGGTGCTTCGGTTTCGCTCGACGAAGAGGAGGGGACCGACAGCCAGGGTGGCCTCGAAACCAACGGCCTGATCGAGCGCAACTCGGGCTGGAACACGGCGGCGCACGCTTCGCCTGTCAGCCAGGGTAGAGAGATCGACTTCGAGGCCGAGGACGTGTCGAAGCCGGTGGCGCCCCCTGCGACCGCTCCGAGGTCTCGGCAGCAGACGGCGTTGAACCCCGATGCTCCAGACAGTGGACAGACAAGTTCACAGGATCTCGATTTGTCGGCGGAGCTCCCCCCCGAGCTTCAGGTCGCTCCCCCGGCGGACTCGTTGCTTCACGCGGTCGAACGTGCTGCCGAGGCGGGAATCGTCCAGCGGTCGGTCTCTGGATCGGTCACTTCGACGAACAGTGAAGAGGCCATCGACTCCGGGGAAGACCTGGGAAGCGATCGCTCGGTACTCAGTGCGCTGCCGAAGATCCCGCTCTTCTCCGACTTGCCGCCCGATGCCTTCATTGCACTGTTCGAGCGATGCCCGATGCGCACGCTGGACAAGGATGAACGGCTGCTCGAGCAAGGCACCGTCGGCGACGCGTTTTACGTCATCTGCGAAGGGAGCGTCCGGGTATTGCGAAGCGACAGTACCGGCGAACGACCGCTGGGCACCCTCGGCGTCGGCGCATTCTTCGGCGAGATGGCGATCTTGTCCGGAGTGCCTCGAAGCGCGTCGATCGTCAGCAGCGCGGAGCAAACCCGGGTTCTGGAGATCTCCGCTCAGGTCCTCGCTGAGCTTTCCAGCCGCTTTCCCCAGGTCTTTCAGGCGCTGCGGAAATTTTGCCGGCAGCGAATGCTCTCAAACATGATGGGCACCTCGATGCTGTTCAAGCCGCTTACCGCTTCAGAGCGAAAGGACCTGGTACAGCGCTTCCGCACCCGCGAGGCCCGGGCCGGGGAGCTGATCATCCGCCAGGGCGAGCGGAGCGAAGGCCTCTACGTGGTGCTTTCCGGGGCGGTGGCGGTTCACAAGAACGGGCAGGAGCTGGCGACGCTGAAAGAAGGGGAGCTGTTTGGCGAGATCTCGCTGCTGCACAAGACGCCGGCCACCGCGTCGGTGACCGCGACCCGCCGAACCACGCTGATGCGTCTGCCTCCTGAAGCCTTCGACCCGCTGATCTCCGCCTACCCTCAGGTGCTCGATCTGGTGGCGGACCTGACCACCGATCGGCTCAAGCAAGCCGAGGTGACGCTCAAACCATCGGGGGAGCTCGAGCTGGCCATTGAAGAGATGATCTAGGCGCCCTAGAGGAAACGAACCGTGAACACGGGCCTGAAGAAAAGACTGCCAATGCCGCCCAGCTGACCGCTTTTGCCAACGGCTGCCCCATTTCAAAACTGTCGAGCCCGGGGGAGGAGTATTTCTGGACCACCCAACCCGGAGATTTACGGCCAATCGCAGAGGGAGGAAAATTCCTGGTGGTCGAGCTCGTTCAACAGGGCCACGGAGTCATCTTCCGCAAGACCTTCCTGTTGCCGTCGTTCGTTCCCCAGTTCACCACCCCCACTGCCCATCAAGCGCTGGTGTCGCCACAGGGGCTTCGCTGGCACCCGCTGGGGCTTCAGGCGCTTCAGGGCCCGGTCAAGAAGACGCTCTCCGTCTCGGGCTTCACGGCGCTCGGAAACGGAGGAGGTCAGGGCAGCCCGAGCCTGTTACTCGACGACGCCACCGGAAACGCCACCTGGATGGGAGCGTCGAGCCGCTGGACCCACATTGAAATGGTCGCGGAGCTGCAATACCCAGGAGACAGCGTCAGCTTCCTGTTGGTTCACTCCCTACCGGTCAACTGAAGGGACCGGCGGCGAGCGCCCTCGCATGGAACCGCTGCCTACTTCCCGTGCGCGGCGGTCCCGGCGTCGGTAGCGGCGGCCTGGAAAGCACCCGGCGCGGAAGGCTTGGCGGAAGCGGCATCCACCGTCGCAGGCCGAGAGGGCGGCTCGAGCTTCTTCGCTTCGGCCTTCTCCGCAGCGGTCGGGGCCTTGGCACGGAAAAGCTTGTAGGTGCCCTGGCCGTCCTTGATCGTCAGCACCGCGGCGATGCCCACGCTCTTGGTGCTGTCGTTCATCTCCCAGCCCACGGTGTCTGCCGGGCCAGGGTTCAGGTAGAGCGACTTCGAGGGGCTTCCGGCCTTGAGTTGGGTGGTTCCCGCGGCGTCAGACGTTGCCCGCGCGCCCGCTTCCTTGATGTTGGAGAAAGCGCCGAACGCGATGTTCCCTTCCTTGATCGCCCGATTGATGTCTTCGTCGCCGACGTTGCCGCCCGCGGCCGCGTAATCGAGCGCCTGCGAGCCATCCCCATGCGGGGGACCGTGGGCCAGCAGCAGCACCGGGCGCTTGGCTTCCTTGGCCACCCGCACCACCTCGTCCACGGTGCTCTTGTAGTAGCGGCAGCCGGTGGCGCAGTTGATGTAGCTTGGCTCGTGATACCCGGGGAGCGAGACCACGGTCAGCTCAGGGAACTCGACCGCGCGGACCTCGTTCATGTTGATGATGTTGCTGTGGTCCTTCTTCGCCTGGTTGACGCCGTCGGTGTACTCGGCCCGGCACTCGCGGTTGCCCGCGATGGTCATCACCGGGAGGTGGCTCTCGCCCAGCACCTTGAGCACCCGGGAAATGCCGTCGGCGACCTCGCCCACATCGCCCGAAACGAGAATGGCGTCGGCCTTCTCTTCCTGAAAGAACTTCAAGTACTTCTTCAAATTCAGCATGTTCTGGCCCGAGTCTTCGTTGATCGGACCGAGCACGCCGAGCACCAGCGAGCCGTCGGCATCCTTCTGGGGAAACGAAAGCTTGTAGCCCGAGTTTTGAGCTTCGCGGTCGCCCAGCTTCACCGCCGTTGCGGGGACCAGTTCGATCGGCGCTGCGCACTCCTTCACTGCGTGGTCGACCCTGACCTCGGATGGAGGCGGCGGGGGTGGGGCGGCCGGCCGGGGAGCTTCGGGAAGCGGTCGGGCAGCAACGGGAGCGGGCTTGTTCTCGGAACAGCCGCACAGCAGCCCGGCCAACACCAGGGCAGAAAAGCGCAAGGATTTCATGGGAGATTCTCCCCTCGGGTGAGCAACCAAGGAAGGCGCTACCTACTATGAACCTTCTGGGTTGTCAGCCGGCGAAACCTTTCCTTGCGCGTGCAGGGGCTATTTAATGGCGCCATGGTCAAGCAAGCCCTCTTTTTGCTGGCGGTGATCGCTTCGGCTTCCGGCTGTGCCCACCGTTCGGTGTCTGGCTCCACCCTCGACCGGATCGAACGGCCAGCGTTCATCTCCCGCATCGAAGAAGGCGCTGGACCGAAGGCCTGGGTGTTCCGCGAGGATGGAAGCTACGGCGCCAAGCTGAAGAAGCTCGACCCCAAGGAGGCCGATCGCCGATTGACGGTGAAGCTGCTCAAGGGCATGACTCGGTTCGAGATTTCGGAAGGGCTGCGCGCGAAGACGCTCTCGCTCCTTCCCCGTGAAGTGCCCTGGACCTCCGCAGTCGACCCCGCCCAGGTGGCGAGCGCGCTGGAGAGCTTTCTGGTCGAAGAGGTTCCCGCGAATCCCCCCGACTACAACCTGCTCAAGCCCCTCGGCGCCGACGCGGTGGTGGAGTTCGTGATCGAAGACTACGGAATGCGGAGCAAGAACGGGCGTGCCGGCACCTACATCGAAGGGTATGGACGAATGTTCTTCCTCGAGGGCGGCGGCGACGTCTGGCACCGGTCCTTCCGGGTCGACCAGCTCGAAGCGCCCGGGCCCGCGGTCGATCCTTTCCGGGTAGCGAAGGATCCCACCCTGTTCCGCACCGAGCTCACCACCCTCCTCGATGCGGTGGTGGTGCAGTTTGCCAAGGACCTCACCCCGGAAGATCGGCGCAAGGGCGCTGCCGTCGCTCCGGCAACGGGAAAGCCCGACGGCTCGCTGGAAACCCAGCCGAAGTCGGCGCCCCCTTCGGGCGAACTTCCCGACCCCGATCCGCTCTGACAGACGAAGCCAGGACTCTCACAGATGGGTGCAGGTAACAGCGCGGCATCACCGGTCGAGCTCGACGGAAGTGAAGGCGAAGGGGGCGGGCAGATCCTCCGCTCCGCGCTGTCCTTGTCGATGATCACGGGTCGTCCGTTTCAGATCGAGAAGATCCGGGCCAAGCGCAAGCCGGGCGGACTCCGCCCTGCCCATCTGGCCTGTGTTCGCGGGGCCGAGACGGTGAGCAGCTCGCAGTCGGAGGGTGCCGAAGTGGGCTCGGAAGAGCTGAGCTTCGTCCCCGGACCGGTGAAGCCCGGCGAGTACGTGATCGAAGTCGGCACCGCCGGCTCGACGCCCTTGTTGTTTCAGTGCTTGTTCTACCCGCTCGCTCTGGCCGGGGGCGGAATGCTGACCTTGCGTGGAGGAACCCACGTTCCCCACAGCCCGGTGTTTCACTACCTCAGCTGGATCTGGCTGCCCGCAGTGGAAGCGTTCGGCTTGCGCGCGCGCCTGCAGCTGCGCCACGCCGGCTTTTATCCGGAGGGAGCAGGGGAGTGGCGCGCCACCGTGCTTCCGCGGGAGGAGCCTCCGAATCGGGTCGACGTTCCTTCTCGAGGCACGCTCGGAGAAGTGGAGGTGAGCTCGTTCGTCGCCGGGTTGCCCTTCGAACTCGCCGAGCGACAAGCGAAGGCCGCGGTGGGGGCGCTGCGCGAGCGCGGCATTCATTCCCAGGCAGAGAGCGTTCCCCTGCCTGCGACCCGTTCCCAGGGGACAGTGGTGTTCATCCGCGCCGAGTTCGAGAACACCGCGGCGGGGTTCACCGCGCTGGGTGACCGCGGTCGCCGCAGCGAAGACGTGGGGCGTGAAGCCGCCGATCAGCTCGCCCGCTTCATGGAAGGAGGAGGAGCGATCGACGAACACCTCGGCGACCAGCTGTTGATGCCCGCGGCGTTGCTCGCTGCTGGTCTGCTTGGGCCCTCTTCCCCGGCGACCACTCTCTTCAAACCCTCGCGGATCACCGAGCACCTCACCACCCACGCCCGGGTGCTCGAGCGCTTTCTCCCCGAGGTGGAGATTTCAGTCGACGCTTCAGGAATCGTGCAGGTGCAGCGCAGGCGATCGCCTTGAGTGGGGCCGGAATCTTGCCCGCTCAGTCTCGGGAGTAGCCGTCGTCCTCGGCGTCCGCGCGTCGCTGTGGCTCGAGGGGAGCGAGCTCGCGCGCCGTCTTGAGGTACGCGCGTGCCCCGATCGGCGCGGCAATCAGAAAGCAAAGGCCAGCGAGGGTTGCAGCCATCCAGGGGAAGGGCTTCGGCTTGTCCTCCTGCTGATTGCCGAAGACGTTGACGTTCGCCCGGCTTCCCAGCTTGGCCGCTTCCAGCTCTTCCACGCTCATCTTCGAGACTTCACGAAACGGCTGGGCCCTGGGGCTCGCGAAGCCTGCTCCGGCGGTGAGAAGCGAAGCGACGGCGAAGAGACGGACTCTTTGGATCAAACGCATGGGGAGCGAAAATCTACCACGTCCTTTGCGCCAGGGCCGATGCCTTCGGCTGGACGGTGTGGGGATGAAGCGCACGGCGGCTGGCTGCGTTTGTTAGAGAAGGACGATGCGGACCCTGGTGCTCGTGTTTCGGAATGCCCTCACCTTGCTGACCCTTTTGTTCAGGCTGCCTTTCCGGGCGCTCCGGTCACGCCATCGCCCCCGCTGGGTCCATTTCCGGCTCAGCGGCGACCCCCAGTACCGCGGCACGCCGAAGCGACGCTGGCCATTTGGGCGGAAGCCGGACCCGAGCACCGTTCAATCGCTCGAGGTGCTGCGCAAGCAACTGGAGGTCATTGCCGCAGACCCCTTGGCGCGCGGAGTGGTCTTCGAAGTGGAAGGCCTGGCCTGTTCGCCTGCCAAGCGTCAAGCCATTGCCGAGCTCTTTGCCAGGCTGCGCGCGGCGGGGAAGGAAGTGGTGGGGTACGCGGTGTCCGCCGACAACGGGCAATACGAGTTGCTCTGCGAGGCGGACCGGGTCCTGCTGTCGCCGGCGGGAAGGCTCGAGCTGGTCGGCTTCGCGGCGGAGGCAACGGTGCTTGGCGTCGGCTTGCGCCGGCTGGGAGTCGAAGCCCACTTCATTCGACGGGGTGAATACAAGACTGCGCCAGAGATGTTCACCGACGAGCGGGTCTCGGCCATTCAGGAGAAGACCCTGGGGATGCTGCTCGACGCGCGGTACCTTTCATTGACCTCGGCGGTGGCTCGCGGCCGCAAGCTGAGCGCCGAACTCGCCGCCGAGAAAATCGACCGGGGACCCTACAGCGCGAAGCGGGCGGTTGCCGAAGGGCTGGTCGACGCCAGGGTCAGCGAGGCCGATTTGCCGCAGTTCCTCGAGCCTCCGTCACAGGCAGCCGACCCGGAAGCGCCGACGTCCCACGAGCCTGAGCTGGAAAGTTTCTCCAGCTACGCACGCGGCATCCTCGTCCCTCCCTTTGCGATTCGCTCGCTCCGGCGCCCGTCTCGGGTCGCGGTGGTTCCGCTGCGAGGGATGATCGCTCACGGCGACGGCGGAGGAACGCCGGTGGGGCCGCAATTTGCCGGGTCCGAGACGGTGGCGAAGACGCTGCGCGCCGCCCGCCGCGATGCGCGCTGCCCGGCGGTGATGCTGTACATCGACAGCCCCGGAGGCTCGGCGCTGGGCTCGGAGCTGATTCTCGAAGAGGTCGCGCGGACCGCGAAGACCAAGCCGGTGGTGGCCTGGTTCGATCGGGTCGCGGCCAGCGGCGGATACATGGCGGCGCTGGGTGCCACCGAGATCTGGGCTGCTCCCGAGGCGATTGCCGGGTCGATCGGCGTCTTCGCGGGAAAGTTCGACGTCTCCGCCTTGATGGCCAAGCTGGGTGTCGTTCGGACGGTGGTGGCCCGAGGCCAGAACTCGGCTTTTCACACCACCACCCGCGGCTTCACTCCCCACGAGCGCGCTTCGCTCGATGCCGATATCGAAGAGACGTACCAGTCCTTCCTCGAGCACGTCGCCCGCGCGCGAAAGATGACCGTGGCCGAGATTCATGCGCGAGGAGAAGGCCGGATCTACACCGGACGCGCGGCGCTCGAGGCGGGGTTGATCGATCGCCTCGGGCTCTTCGAAGACGCCTGTCGCCGGGCCCTGGCTCTCGCCCATCGCGATGGCTCCGATTTCGAGGTGGCGATGTTCGCGTCCCCAATCCGCCGCTTTCCGCTGCTGCGGCTGCTGGAACAGGCCCGCGCCTCGACGGTGTATGCGCTCTGGCCGGGCTTCTTCGATGTCCCCGGCAACCGCCTGTTCGGCGGTGTTCCGGGAGCCGACATCCTCGGAATCTGAGTTACCCTGACTGCGTTCAGGGAGAGGTCGATGAGCCGCGTTTGTCCGTTGTGTTCGCAGCAACCGCTCAACGCCATTCAGGCGGGCGACGTCGCGATCGACCTGTGTCCACGCTGTGAGGGAATGTGGTTCGACGCCGGCGAGCTCGAGCTGTTTCCGCAACGGCCGTCGGTGAAGGCATTTCTGGCGCGGGCGCGTCTTGCCCCGGGTCGCTGCCGGAAGCAGGGGCACGCTGTGGCGCGCAGCCTGGTTCAGTGTGAGGCGTGCCACGGCGAGCTG
>JAYUUC010000389.1:0-4579 GCA_043755105.1 Myxococcales bacterium | reverse complement strand
TGGCGCGGCGGTTGAAACTACGGGCGCTGGTGTATTCGCCAAAGAAGGACAAGGAGCGGCTGACCCGAAGAACGCTGAATCTGATTCGGGACTCGAAGCTGCCTCCGCAACGCGCGCTGGTGGACCACGCGAGCCCCCGGACAGTGCGCCTGGTGCTGGAATGCGGCCACTACGTCGGCTTCAACCTCCACCCCGAAGAGCTCGCGAGCGACGAGGCACTGGCGCTGGTGCGCAAACTGGGGAGCGACCGCGTGGTGGTGGGAACGGACTCCGGCCATGGGGCCAGCGACATCGTGGCCCTGGCGCGGTTCGCCAGCCAGCTGCTGCGGTCGGGCCTGTCCGAGAAGATTGCGTTCCGGGTAGTGAGGGACAACGCCGCCCGGTTCTATGGGCTGAGTGGCTTGTGAGGAACAAACGAGCAGAACAATCGGAAACCTGATCGAGGCACAAGAGCGCGCGATGAGCCTTCGCCCCAAGGTGGGAGGATTTCCCTACCTGGCAGAAATCCTTCGGCCGGCACGAAACAAAGCAGTGAAAAGACGAGCTGCATCGCTTCACCCTCCGGAAATGTTCCGCCGCCGAACCACCTGCCCCTTCCGGACCCCGGTGAGCTCGCCGTCGCGCACCGCGAACTGGCCTCCGACCATCACGTGCGGCAGGCCTTTGGGGAACTGCAGCGGCTGCTCGAAGGTTGCGGTGTCCACGACCTGGTCGGGGTCGAAGAGCACCACGTTGGCGCGCTGGCCCGGCTTCAAGTAGCCGTGGTCAGTGAAGCCAAACGTATCCGCGGCCAGCCCTGAAAGCTTCCGCACCGCCGCCTCGAGGGTGAGCGTCTTCTTCTCTCGCACGAACCTCCCGAGGATTCGCGGGTAGGTGCCGAATGCTCGGGGATGCGGCCGCCCTCCGAGCAAACCGTCCGTGCACGCGTTCACGTAGGGCAGCTGCATCAGCCGGGCGACCACCTCTTCCGACTGACTGAAGGAAACCATCGCCACTCCCATTCGCTCGGACAGGAGCAGGTCGAGCGCGAAGGTGACCGGGTCCGCTCCGCTGATGGCCGCGGCCTGCTCCACCGACTTGCCCACCAGCTCGGGGCGACGACCGGAGGGGACATCAGCGATCAGAATCCCTCCCGGGCCCGACCACTTCCAGAAGTTGTCCCACTCGACTTCGTTGGGGTCGAGCATCTGCTCGCGAATCTTCTTCCGCGCTTCAAGGTCGGCCAGCCGCAGCAGCGTCTGTTCCACGCCTCCGGAGTGCACCCACGGCGGGAGAATCGCTCCCATCATCGTGCTGCCTGCAATGTACGGGTACTGGTCGGCAGTGACCTTCACGCCTTGCTGCGTCGCCGCCTCGACTGCTGCGATCACCTTGTCCAGCTTGGGCCAGTTATTGCGGCCCGCAATCTTGAAGTGAGACAGATGGACGTGCACCCCCGAACGCCTTCCCACGTCGAACATCTCCTCGAGCGCCTGGAGCAACCGGTCGCTCTCGGACCGAAGGTGGACGACGATCGGCAGCTGCCTGGCCGCCGCCACTTCGCAGAGCGCGACCAGCTCGCGGGTGTCGCTGTAACAACAGGGCGGATAGATGAGGCCGGTGGACAATCCCCAGGCCCCTTCGTCGAGCGAGCGCGCGAGCAGCTCTTGCATCGCCGCCAGCTCGGCATCGGTGGCCTTGCGGTCGTCGAGGCCGATCACCGACTCGCGCACCGCTCCGTGCGGAACCAGGTAGGCGACGTCCAGCGCCGGCCCCGCCTTCTCCACCGCGTCGAGATAGTCGGCCACCGACCGCCAGGCCCAATCGAGCGGCGGGTCGGTGAGCAATCCCGAGAGCTGACGCCGCCTTCTGGGAACATCGGCCTCCTTCACCGGCGCGATGCTGATCCCATCCTGTCCGAACAGCTCGAGGGTGATGCCCTGCTTCACCTTCGGCTCCAGCGACGGGGTCGAGAGCACCTTGAGGTCGGAATGCGAATGGGTGTCGATGAAGCCGGGCGCTGCCGCCAGCCCCTTCGCCTCGAGAACGTTCGCGCCGGAAAGCCGCCGAGCGATCTCGATGATCCGCCCGCCGGCGATGCCGATGTCCGCTTCCTGCGCGGGCGCCCCGGTGCCGTCATGAAGCTGCGCTCCCCGAATCACCCAATCGAATTCCGCCATTCCTCGGGTCTATCACCCGTCCGTCCGACAGCACCCGTCCGTCCGACCGCGGAACGCAGCTCGCCGCTCCCACGGAGGCCCCTGTCGCCGCGGTGAGTGCCCGCGCCCAGGAACTGGAACTGCGTACCCTCGCCTACCAGGCGCTGCGCCGGGTTGCGCACCGTCCTGCGCGGGTTGTGAACCTTGACCCAGGCAGGCGAGCGCCAACCGTCGGGACTTCCTCGACCTAATTTGGTGCCGAAGGTGGCGTGGGGCATGCTTGTTCTCAACGGGTGGGCCCTTTCGAAACGAGCGATCCTCGATGACCAAATCGACGCCGGACGGTGGCCCGCGCCCTCCCCGGGTGCAGCCGCGGGAACAGACCCTCGAGGGCAACATCTCGTTGCTCCATTTTCCTCCTCCCGCGAAGGCGCCGGTTGAGCGGCGGGTGCTCCGCGACTACCTCGATCTCCGCCAGATGCCGCTGGAGGCGTTCCTCGCCGAGGTGACATCGCCGGTGCTGCTCTCGCTCGTCCCGTTTGCTCCCGACTCGACGGGGATTCATGTGACCGCGGGCAGCCACGCTCCGCCGGGAATCCTTCCCACCGGCTCGCTCACCGCGGATCAGCTCCAGGAGTTGGTGGTTTTCCACGTGCGGCACAAGGCCGAAGTGGACGCAGGCGCCCCGGTGACGCTCGGGCGCTCGGAGCAGAACGACGTGATGCTGCCAATCAACGGACTCTCCCGCTGCCACTGTTCGATTTCCCAGAACCCCAACGGGGACTACGAGTTCACCGATCTCGGATCCACCAATGGCTCGCTGGTGGCCTTCGTCCGGGCCCAGAAGGAGAAGCCGGTGCGCCTCGCCGACGGGGCCTTGGTGGTGCTCGGCGAGGCCTATCTACGCTTTCTGCACCCCAAATCGTTTTATGCTGAGCTGCAGGCGCTTACTCTCTGAGCGTTTCAGAAAAGACCCTGCTTGCTTCAGGAGTCCCTTCGACTTTGCGCTTCGCCTCGCTGCTCTGCGTCTTCTTCGGAAGCGTCCTCGCTCGCTCCGCCCTCGCCACCGAGGACCCGGAGACCGCACGGGTGCGCCTGGAGCTCGAGCAGCAGCTGTTGCAGGCAACGGCGCCGGCGCTGCCTCCCCAGCTGCTGGTGTACTTCGAAGGGGTCACCGACCCCACCTACTCACTGGTCGAAGCTGACTTCCGGCTCGACGGACAGGCGCTTCCCGCGCCCCTGGTCTCCGAGCTGGAGCGCCCCGGAATTCATCTGCTCTGGGGTGCCGCGGTGGGGGCCGGGCCTCACGTGCTCACTTCGAAGGTGATTTACCGCGACGGCAATGCCCGCCAGGGACTGTTCTACTCCACCGGATTCATCTGGAAGCTGGTGTCCCAGTTCAACTTCGCCGCGCAGAGAGGCCTGGAGCTGAAGGTGGTGGCGAAGGCCCAGGTGGTGCCGGACGCCAGCGACATCTCACTGAAGCTGAAGGTCGGCCACACGGTGGCGGCGCGGATGCTCTCCCCGATCGACGACACCCCGATCTCCGAGCCGGTGGCGAAAACGCCCTCGCTGAGCGCACCTCCGCTCCCGGCGCAAGCCTCCGCCGGGAACCTGGCGGTGGTGAAGCTGACGGTCGATGGGAACCAGAAGCCGCTCGCGGCCACCGTCAGCATCTACGGCGAGACGGAACAGAAGGTCGCCACTGCCGAGGGCTCCAAGGCGCCGGCCCGCGTCGAACTGCCCGCCGGCCACTACCGCGTCGATGTGGGGGCGAACGGTTTTCTCTCTCAGACCCGTGAAATTCAACCCTCGCCCCAGGCGGAGATGGCGGTCGCCTTTCACCTCAGCCCCGAGCCGCAGAAGCGGGTGGTGATTGTGCGAGAGAAGAAGATCAACATCCTCCAGCAGATTCACTTCGCCGAGCGCAAGGCCACCATCCTCCCTGACAGCAACGGACTGCTCAACCAGGTGGTGGACGCGATCGTTCAATACAACGTGAAGCGGCTGAGAATCGAAGGCCACACCGACAACCGCGGTGACAAGCGGGTCAACCTGAAGCTGTCTCAGAATCGAGCCAAGGCCGTGGCGGAGTATCTGCAGAAATCCGGCATCGAGGCCTCCCGGTTGGAAACGGCCGGCTTCGGCGACAGCAAGCCTGCCGCGCCCAACTTCACCGCCCGAGGACGCGAGCTCAACCGCCGGGTGGAGTTCATCATTCTCGCCGGGCAGTAGGTCAGCCTTCAGGGCCTTGCGTCGGCTTCGCCTCGGCTCACCAGTGACGGAGGCCGAGGAGGCAGGTAGGGGGCGCTCACCGGCGACACTGCTCCCTCCGCGAGGACTCCGTGGAGCAGCGCGGCCATGGCCCGGGCGCGGTCGAGCCGAATCACATGGCCTTCCGGAGCGCCCTGCCGGACCTCCGCTTCTTCCCAGGCGAACTG
>JAYUUC010000388.1:0-13170 GCA_043755105.1 Myxococcales bacterium | reverse complement strand
GCCGTTTGAGCTTGTTGAGGACCCAGTCATCTCTCGACCGGCTCGGGATGAGCGGGGCGGTCGTTTAGCTTGTTGAGGACCCGGACATCCCTCGAACGGCTCGTCATCAACGGGAGCGTCTCTGGAGTGGGCGGAGCTCGGCCCCAAGCTCCCGCCCTCCGGTTATGCTTGGCTTCATGTTCCCTGGCGCTCTCAAGTGAACGACGCAACATTTCGACGATTTTCAGCGCAATGTGCGCCGAGGAGGTCAGATGCGTCGACGGGGAGACCATGGAAGGCGTTTGAGCGGGCGAGACCACGCGGAATTACTACGACGCGTCTCGGAAGGGGAGGCCGTTGAAGCGAGCCGACCGGAGTGCTCGAGCCGGGGCCACGCAGGGGCACGCTGACAAGCGCGCTCCTCGTCCCCGACTGCTCGCTCAGTGAAGTTGCCGGGCCCGGGCCTCGAGGGCATCGGCCCGCTGCTTCAGTTGCTCTGCCAGGCTTCTCAGCCGCGCTTGTTGTGACTCCAGAGTGGCGAGGTCGCCCGAGGCGGCGGCGCCGGGCGCCCTGAGGCCGCTGCTCCCCAGACTTCCCAGGTCCGCCGACGAGCTGGGCACCCGTGTCACCTCCACGGAAGCCGGAGCCGGAGACGGGGCGCGATCCTGAGGAGGCCCGGCGCTGGGCTCCCCGGGGGTGGCGGCCAACGATTTATCGGGAGCGGAGGCTGTGCTGAGGACCTCGGTCTTTGCGCGCAGCCTGCGGTCCCCTTCGTCGAGCAGCGCCTCGTCGCCGAGAAACTCGGTCATTCGACGATCCAGCTCACGCTCCTCGCGTGCTTCGACGATCCGGCCCTCCAGCGACTTGAGTTCGCGTCGAACCTTGTCTTCGCTGTCCCGGGTCGCGTCGGCCTGCTCGAGAAGGTCCTCGGGGTCGTCTTCGGATCCGGTCGCAGGACCGGAACTTGGCAAGCCCGGCAGCGAAGCTGCGGGAAGTCGGGCGCGGAGCTGCTCCCGTTCTGCCCTCAACTTGCGCAGGTCTGCGAGCAGGCGCCGCCGGGCGTCGCGCTCGCGGCTGCGGTCCAGCTCTGAACGCAGCGAGGTCAGCTGGGCGCTGAGGGCTTCGAGCAGCCCGAGGTCGTCCTGGTGGGCCGCCGCTTCGGTGCTCGATACCTGCTGCGCCAGCCCGGTGAGCTGGGCAGAGAGCGACTGTGATTGCTGGAGCGCCGTCTGCAGCTCTCCGCCCAGCAGGGTCGCCGCCTTCGACCGAGACTTGAGCGCGTCGATCCGCCCGCCGAGCTCCCCCAGCTGTCGGCGAAGCTCCATTTGCCGGGAGCGGAGGCTGTTCAGCTCCTGGCGCCGTGCCTGGGCGGCGGTCCGCGCCGCGTCCACCCCGGTCGCAGCCCGGGCTGACCCCGGTGACAGGAGGGCGAACAGCAAGAGCGAGAGGGGCCAGAGGTGGGTCATGGTCTGCAGGGAACCAGTAGCAACCCGGATGCCATCCTTGCGGCGCTGGGGCAAGCGTTCGTCCCGCCCCAAAGAGACCAGAATCCGGTGTCCTGGCCAATTCAGCACGGGAGGGGACATGGAAAATCACCGTCCCTTCGCAATCCCCCCACGAATTTCTGTTACCCCTGGGCGCCTTCGGGGGCCTCCCCTTTTTGGATTAAACCGTACTTTTCCAGCTTGTAATAGAGCGCCGACGTCTTGATGCCGAGCAGCCGAGCGGTCTCGGTTTTCACGCCCTTGGCTTTCTCGAAGGCCCCCTGGATGAGCTGCCGTTCCAGGTCCTCGAGGATATCGGGGAGCGGTCGGTCTCCCTGAAGCAAAGGCAGGCCGACGGTCGCGCGGGCGCCGGGAGCAGGCTGAAGAAATGCAGGCAAGTCCTCGGGCTGCAGCTGGTCCCCCTCGGCGAACACCAGTGCCTGCTGGAGCGCGTTCTCGAGCTCGCGGACGTTGCCCGGCCAAGCGTAGCGACAGAGCGCGGAAAGCGCGGCCGGGGAGAGCTCTCTCGCCCTTCCGTGGACCTCGCCCCGGTGACGCTGGACGAAGTGGGCGGCGAGGGCGGGGATGTCCTCCGGGCGCTCTCGCAGGGGAGGCAGCGCGAGGGGGACGATGTGGAGACGGTAATAGAGATCTTCCCGGAACCGGCCCTGGGCGATCTCCGCCTTGAGGTCGCGGTGGGTCGCAGACACCACCCGCACATCGATTTTCAACGTTGACTCTCCGCCGACGCGCTGCAGCTCTTTCTCCTGCAGCACCCGGAGCAACTTGGTCTGAATCGAGGGTGAGATTTCGCCGATCTCGTCGAGAAACAGTGTTCCCCCGTCTGCGAGCTCGAAGCGGCCCAGCTTCCGCTTCACCGCGCCGGTGAAGGCGCCGCGCTCGTGGCCAAAGAGCTCGGTCTCGAGCAGGGTCTCCGCCAGGGCG
Source organism: Myxococcales bacterium (assembly GCA_043755105.1). Lineage (GTDB taxonomy): Bacteria > Myxococcota > Myxococcia > Myxococcales > Myxococcaceae > JAYUUC01. Next base: position 10,762 of record JAYUUC010000388.1, on the reverse strand, counting down.
GCGCAATGCACCACCACGAACGGCCCCGCCCTTCGGGGAGAGAGCGTGTGGATCATCCTTGCCACCAGCTCCTTGCCGGTCCCGCTCTCGCCCTGGACGATGACGGTCGCGTCGCTCGCGGCGGCCTTGCGCACCTGGGCGAGCAGCCGCTGCATCGGCTCGCTGTTGCCCACCATCGAGCCCGCGGAGTGGGCCGCATCGCTCACCAGCACCTCGTTGTGAGCAAGCGCCCGCTGCAGCTGCCGCCGGGTGCCCGCCACCTCCAAGCACTTGTCCACCTTGGCCCGCAGCACTTCGGGGGCGAACGGCTTGGGCAAGAAGTCCTGGGCGCCCAGCTGCATTGCTTCGACGGCAGTCTCGATGCTTCCGAAGGCGGTCACCACCATCACTACCGCCTGGGAATCGAGCGCCCGCAGCTGACGAACCACCTCGAGGCCATCGACCGGCTCCATCTTGAGGTCGGTCACCACCAGGTCGCAGGGGGTAGTCCGGTAAGAGGCGATCCCCTCGGCGCCGCCGCGAAAGGCAACCACCTGATGTCCTTGCTTCTGCAGGGTCAGCAGCATGCCTTCTCGAAGGGTGTCGTTGTCCTCGATGATCATCAACCGCGCCATGGGGTTGCTCCTGGTTCTAAACGGCAGCAGTTGAGCACAAACCGTGCCGATGCCCCCATCGCTGCTTCGCGCTGCCCGCCAGAGACGTTCAAGGAAAGGGCAGCCTAAAATCCCGCGGATGCCTTCCGAATTGAAGAGGTTACTGCAGGCCCATCTCCCCATCGACGCCAAGGAGTCCGAGGACCTGGCGTCGATGGCCCACCTTGCGGCGACTCTGTCCGAGCCCTTCTTTCGAGGTCAGGCCAATGCGCACTTCACCGGGAGCGCGGTGGTCGTCGACCCTGGGGGTGAGAGGGTCTGCCTGGTACACCATGGCAAGCTGCAGCGCTGGTTGCAGCCGGGAGGCCACTGCGAGCCCGGAGACCAGGGGGCGATGGAGCGGACGGCGTTGAGGGAAGCGGCGGAAGAAACCGGCTGCCAGGTCGAGCTTCACCCCACGGCACCGAGGCCGCTCGATGTCGATGTGCACGTGATTCCGGAAAGAAAAGGAGAGCCCGAGCACCGGCACCTCGACGTCCGTTTTCTGGTGGTGGCAAAGAACCCCGAGGCGCTCGCCCATGATCCGGCGGAGTCGTCCGGAGCACGCTGGGTGACGTTCGAAGAAGCGCTGAGTCTGGCCGACGAGCCAGCGCTGCGAAGGCTGATGGAAAAGGCGAGAAGGGTGATGAGGCAAGGCGTGGTCAGTCCGAAGAATCGGTAGCGGGCGCCGGGGTCCTCTCTCGACTTCGCCTTCGGCGACGCTCGAGATGAACGGGGTGCCGGTGGAATCAGCGCAGACTGTCCCGGTTGCTGCGAAAACGGCCACGTCCTTGCGAGAACGAACCCGCCCCCGTGTCCGGTTCCCCGTCCCCGCCGGGTCTCAGCGCAGCTTCACCCGGTCTCCTCTCCGAACTTCTCCCGCCTTCAGCACCCGCGCATAGAGCCGGCTCTGGCCCGGATGGCTTGCCTGAAAGATGCGGTTGAAATCAGCTTCGACGAAGCAGGACGCAATCTGCTTGCAGGGCCGGGTGTAGCTGCTGATCTGCAGCACCGCCTCCGCGCCGATCTCCATCGTCACCCCGGGCTCCAGCTTGACCCAGCTCAATCCTGACAAGGTGAGGTTCTCGCCCATCGCTCCCGGGCTCACGGGGTGGCCCTCGGCGCGCAGCTGGGCCAGCAATTCCGCGCTGTAGAGGCACACCGCCCGCTCGGGGCCCCCATGGAACTTCCGGTTCTTTTGCCGGTCGCCCTCCACTCCCCCTTCGGTGAGCTGGGCGACCTCCACCCCTCGCTTGGGAACGCCGCCAGCAGAAACGCTGATCTGCATCAACTTCCCCTCGTGGCTCTCCATCGGCGTTCAGCGCTCCTATCCCGGCAATTGAAGCGAGAACACGGTCTTCCCCGTCCGTGACTCGACCTGAAGGGAACCGCGGTGAGCCTCGGCAATCTTCCGCGCGAGGGGGAGTCCGAGTCCGGTGCCCTTTTCCCGGGTGGTGAAGAACGGCTCAAACACTTTTTCCGCCCGTTCCCGGGGAATTCCCGCGCCTGCGTCCTCCACTTCGAAGCGGTAGGCGCCGGAGACGTGGCGGCCGCGAAGGAACACCGCCGCCCCCGACGGCGAGGCTTGAATCGCGTTCTTCACCAGGTTCACCATCGCGGCGAGGAGCAAGTTGTGGTCACCCTTCACTGCTCCGGGCGAAGCGTCGATCGTCAGCGCGACGCCCCGACCCTCGGCATCGGGCAACATCAGCTCCCGCGCCGAGCCGAGCAGAGAGGGCCCATCGATGTCCACCAGCGCCAGTTTCTGCTCGAGGGCGAAGGCGAGAAAATCGTCGACGATGCGCCGCAGGTAGTCGATCTCCCCGCGAATGCGGGCGAGGTGCGAGTGGGCGGTCGAGGAGTCTCCGGGGGGAAGCTCCTCGGCGAGCAGGCCGGCGAAGAGCTCGATGCCCCCGAGCGGATTGCGAACCTCGTGGGCCACGCCTGCCAGCATCATCTTCAGCTGACCGTCCCGGCTTTGCAGGCCGTTGCGCATCACCTCGAGCTCCCCCGCGAGCAGCCCCACTTCCCGGGTCGGCTGTGGAGGCACCGGGGTGCTCAGGTCGCCCTGGCCGATCCGGAGCGCGCTCGCCACCAGACGATCCAGCGGCCGGGACACCGAGCGGGCCACCCCCCAGGCGAGGCCGGCGAGCACGGCCAGCAGCGACGCCGCCATTCCGAGGTAGAGCCGGTAGAGCTTCTGCAGCGGCCCGAAGAAGGCGGCGCTGCCTTCGACGCCGATCGCCCCCACCACCGTTCCTTCTTCGTAGAGCGGAGCGTAGCCCGTCTTGTAAAGCTGACCGTCCGCCCCTTCGAACAGGGTCGAGGCCGCGCGCTGACCTTCGAGCACCCGCGCCACCTCGAGTCGGTCGCGGGCCAGCTCGGGAACCTCGGCGCCGACCGGCAGCGCTCCGCCGGCGTCGATGCGAACCCTTCCGCGAGGGTCGAAAGCGAAGATCCGGCGGGCCCCGGAGCGCTCCTTCACCTCGTTGAGCTGTCCGTGAATCTTCTTGTAGGTCCGGGTTTCATTGCGATCGTCGTCGGGCTCGATCCCCAGCAGCCGTTCCGCGCTCACCTGGCCGGCGGCTGCGGCGGCCACCGCTGCCAGGCTGCGTCCGAGCTCGTCGTCGAGAATGTCGCGCGTTCGGAAATACCCGACCGCTCCGGCCACCGAGAGCAGCAGCAGCGACGGCACCAGGAACGACACCAGCAGCCTCGAGCGAAGCGAGCTCGGCAAGCCGCCTACCTCTCCGCCCGAGGAGTGGCCAGCCGGTGGCTGCAGATCTCTTCGATCAGCGCCCCGGATTCGGCGTCGAAGTTGACGAACTCCACCCCCATGCCGGGCTCGCGACCCGGAACTCCCGCTGGGTTGACCCGTACCACCTTGCCCAGGCCTTCGATCAACTTGGAACCGTCCTTGAGCGAGAACTGGAGGTAGATCATCGCCCCCTCCTCGCGCGGCTCGGACGTGCGGATGAACATTCCCCCCAGTGAGATGTTGGAGGCGTACTCGGCGAGGAACTCCTCGAAGCTGTTGAAGCGGTACTGGACCAGCAGCGAGAGCGGGGTCCGCGGGTGCTTGCGGCGCGACTGCGGAGGTGCGGTGGGGGGGTCGGCGTCGCTCATGGGCGTCGCCGATATTAGCGGTTTCCGGCTCCGTCAAATATCCGGCCTGCCGAATCGCTCCGCCCCGAGCGGAAAGAGAGAAGGGCGGCGATCGCGAGGTGGATCTGCTCCGAGGTAAGCCTCTGTCCTCCCGTGGAAAAGAATACCGGGCGGGCCAGCCGCACCACCGACGAAGCCAACGGATGTGAGCAGCTCATCGATAAACCCCGTGGCGCGGAGGGGACTCAAGTCGCGCCTTCAAGAGAACGGGCCAGTTATCGAGAGGATTCAAGGACGGTTGCGGAGGACCTTCCCGAACTCAAATCCTGATCCATGACCAAGTAAACAACCGTTACGAATGCTCAGGGCAACTGTGCCAGGCGGGTAGGGATAACTCCCTGCGAACCCAAACACCTGGAGCTGCTCCCATGGCCGACATCAAGCTTTTCATCACCAAGGTCCTCTCGAATCTGGATGCCAATACGGACGGAAAGGTCACCAAGGAGGAAGTGGCGGCGGCCTTCAAGAAGGCGGGGCTGGCGGACTTTGCCGCCTCTCAGGGCGCCGACAAGTTCATGGCGGATGGGGACGTGGATGGCAGTGGTTCGGTGTCCGGAAACGAGTTCGGCCCGGCGGTCCTCGGGATGCTGCCCGGCGGCGCGGCGATGTTCGAGAAGAGCCTGGAGGCGATGGGCAAGGACGGCAAGATCGACCTCAAGGCCTTCACCGCCTACGTCAACAAGACCACCCCCGGGTTGGTGAAGTTCATGGTCGGCGCCCCGGGCGTCGAGGCGATCGCCCGGTTCGGCTTCGGGTTCATCGCCGACAAGGGGGCGACCACCTTCACTCCGGAAGAAGGAAAGGCCTTGCTGGCCCAGGCGGTTGCGGCGAATAAGATCATCAAGCCCTGAGCAGGGGCCGACGCTGCTGTCACGAATGACCCCGCCCCTCACCGGCGGGGTTTTTCGTGTCTGTGAAGTCCGAGAGTGGGAATCCGCCGAGGCCCGGGACAGTTCACGGACCCGCATGAGCGACTCAGGCGTTGCGAAGATGCCGGCGCGGCAAGGAACGGCTCCGACCGCTAGAGTGCCCCGTGTCGAGGGGCCCGTCCTGCGCAATCTCACCCCAGCACTGAAGCGGGCCCCGAGTCCCGCGCCAAGCGCGAAGGCGCAGCCGACGCTCATGGAATGCCGGCGCGAACCGGTCACGGCAGGGGACCGCAGCCGAAGGTTCGTGGACCCACCCGAAGTCGGTTTGCCGTGGGACTGCCGAGGGTGACCCGGCGCAAGAAGAAGCGCTCGCGCTGGCGGACACCGCTGGCCGCCTTGCTGTTTCGGCTGATGCGCTCCCGCCACTTCCAGTGGGTCGCGGGGACGGCCCTTGGACTGCTCTGCCTGATCAATCTCTCGGTCAGCTTCTTCGGCAACACGGTGGTGTTCCCGCTCTCGCCGCGCTTCCTCGGCGACAAGGTCCGCGCCCTGGGAAGCTATGCACGTCATCGCCCGAGCTGTCTGGGGAGGGAGCACCTTTCGCTGGAGCCGCTGATCGCCGAGGCGGAACGCCGCCACGGGCTGCCCAGAGGACTGCTCCTCGCGACGCTCGAGGTGGAATCGGGGCTCACCGTCCACCGCATCTCTGGCGCCGGAGCGATGGGGCCCGGCCAGATCATGCCCAGCACAGCGCGGGCGCTTGGCCTCGACGACCCGTTCGATCCGGCGCCCGCGGTCGACGCGAGCGCCCGTTATCTCGCCGCACAGCTGCGCCGGTTCCACTCCTCGCGCCTGGCGTTGGCGGCCTACAACGCGGGCCCCGGGGCGGTGGGCTCCGAGGTGCCCCACAACGGCGAGACCGAGTTCTACGTCGCCAAGGTGATGGCCGCGTATCAGCGGTTCGCTCCCCGGGCGTACCGGAAGTGAGCGGAGTGAATTCGAGAGGGCGAACTGCCTGAACCAGGGCTGATGCGCGGTCGATGGACAGCAGAGGCCCGAATGCCTCGTGCGCAGCAGGAGCTTCTGCTCCAGAGCCATTCCTTCGAAAACCGTCTTTCGATGCCGCAGGGTCCGAAGCGCACGGCGGGTCAATCACCGGTCACGGGGGTGCTGTGCGCGAGCACGATTCGCCACCTTCCCTCTCGTTTCACTGCGAGGTCGACGAAGGCCTGGACATCGGTCGCCGTGGAGCCGTTCTCAAGCTGCACCCGGGTCCGCTGCCGACCGGTGAGAACGCCGACGCCCTCCACCGCCCTCGCCTCGAGGTCGGTCGATTCAATCGAGAGCACCTGTCCCGGAAACGCCCGCACCGCAGCGAGGAACCCCTCCCGGTTTTTCGCAGGCTCTCCGGGAGAGAGCAGCTGAAACTCCTCGGCGAGCAGCCCTTTCAAGCCGGCCTCATCCCGGCCTCGGATCGCCCGGAACATTGCCTCTTCGAGCTCAATCAACTCCGTCCGAGCGGAAGCCTCCGCTGCCGGCCTGCGCATGGGTGTACTCGCACAGCCGAGCAGGCCGAGCCCCAGCATCACTGCCTTCAGCATCCTCTTCGAGACCCGCTCCGCCATCGCCCGCTCCCTTGTCCAACCTTCCCGCACCGCGCACTTCAGCGGTCGAACATCGCCGCCAGCGCCTCGCCAAGGGTCTCGACACCGATCGGCTCCAGCTTCCGTTCGGTGAGCCGCTTCGCACTCCCCTTGGGCAGAATCACGGTTTTGAAGCCCATTTTCGCGGCTTCGGCGAGACGAGCCTCGACCTGTCCCACGGCGCGGACCTCTCCCGCGAGCCCCACTTCACCGAGCACCAGGGTGAAGGGGTCGATCGGCCGGTTCTGCAGCGAGGAGACCAGGGCGGCGCAGACGGCGAGATCGCTGGCCGGCTCGGTGAGCTGCATGCCTCCAGCGACGTTGACGAAGATGTCGCAGCCGACCAGCTGGATGTCTTCCTTCTTTTCCAGCACTGCCGCGAGCAGCGCCACCCGGTTGGTGTCGACGCCAATCGCCGTCCGCCGGGCGGTGCCGTAGCCGGTGGGCGCCACCAGCGCCTGCACCTCGACCAGCAGGGGCCGGGTGCCGTTCAGGGTCGAGGTCACCACCGAGCCGGACTTGCCCGCGGGCCGCTCGGCGAGGAAAAGCGCCGACGGGTCGGAAACCTCGGCCAGGCCCGCGCCCTTCATCTCGAACACGCCGATCTCGTTGGTGGAGCCGAACCGATTCTTGTGGGCCCGGAGAATCCGGAACGGGTGGCCCCGCTCACCTTCGAAGTAGAGCACCGTGTCCACCATGTGCTCGAGCACCCGGGGCCCGGCGATCGACCCGTCCTTGGTGACGTGGCCGACGATGAAGGTGGGCACGCCGGTGCGCTTGGCGAAGGCCATCAGACGGCCGGCGACTTCGCGCACTTGTGAAATCGAACCCGGAGCGCTCCCCAAATCGGGGAGGTAGAGGGTCTGAATCGAATCGACCACCAGCACCAGCGGCTTCAGCTTCTCTGCCGCGGCGAGGATCTTCTCGGCGTCGGTCTCGGCAAAGAGGTGGAGCTGTTTCGATTCCACCGAGAGGCGTTCCGCCCGCATCTTCGTCTGCCGGAGCGACTCTTCGCCGGAGACATAGAGCGCCGGACCGGTGCGGGCGAGCTTGTCGAGGGCACAAAGGAGCAGGGTGCTCTTGCCGATACCGGGGTCGCCGCCGAGCAGCACCACCGAGCCGGGGACCACGCCCCCACCGAGCACCCGGTCGAGTTCGGCGATCCCGGTGCGCCGCCGGGGCTCGGCCGCGCAGCTGATGTCGCTGAGCAGCACCGGGGCAGAGGCTCCCCCGGCGGCTCCCCAGGCTGGCCGGGCATCGGCGCTGACCTCGGTCTCCTCGACCAGCGAACCCCAGGTGCCGCAATCGGTACAGCGCCCCAACCACTTCGGGGAGCGCATCGCGCAGGATTGACAGGTGAAGTAGGTCTTCGGCTTGGCCATCGCCGGTGTGACTTACCTGGTGGGGCTGACGCTCCACCGCGGAAAGCTGCGACCACGGACCCTGGGTCCATTCGTTTCGCGACATCTCGCTCGTTCTAAGTCGGACAGCCTCAAAGATAGTGGGTCCCTGGGAGCGACACGCTTGGTGCTTACCCGTACACGCTAAGGGCTACTGACCGTGAACCCGTACCACTCCCTGCGAGGCCGAGCCATGGACGACAACACCCGGAACACCCGAACGCCTCGGCTGGAGCGAAGTCTCGATCACCTCACAGGCTTTAAAATTTCTCCCAGTTCCAGTTCTGGCTTGCCGAAGCAATGACTAACAGAGGCGAGCGCGAGAGCCGAAACAAGCTCAGCGTTCGAGCCTTGGTTTTGTCGTCGGCCATGGCCCTCTCGAGTCCCACCCTCACGTTCGCTCAGAGTGCCGAAGCTCTGCCTGACCCGCTCCGGCTCGAGCAGGTAGTCCTGATCGCGCACGAGCATCGAGCAGAGACGGTGGCGGCGAGGGCGCGTGCGAGAGCTTTCGCGCAGCGACCGGCGATCGTATCGGCTCTGGATGATCCGATGATCTTCCCTTCAGTCGACCATCTGCCGTTCATGCTTCATGGCGCTGACGTCAGCCTGACTGTCGAGCAGCGTTTCCCCCTCTCGCGGGTGCTCGGAAATCGGCGACGCGCGGCTGAGGCGGACGCGGAACGTGCCCGAGCAGAGGCGGATAAAGTGGAGTTCGACGTCGAGCTCGATGCCGCCACGGCCTTCCTCATGCTTCAGGAGCGGCGAGAGATGGCCCGCATCCTCGAAGAGCAGCGGACCCTCGCGCGGCAATTCGCGCGCGCCGCAACCGCGCGCTATGCAGCGGGGAGCGGAGGTCAAGCAGAGGCCCTCCGCGCCGAGATCGAGGTATCTCGGGTCGACGGGGCACTGCGGTCCATCGCCGCAGAATCAAGAGCTGCCTCGGTGATGTTGAACACCAGCCTCGGCCTTCCCGCCCAGGGGCCGATTCCCGGACTCGACAGTACGATATCCGAGTCAGTTCCCCCCTCGAACGATGCGGTACGCGCGGCCGCCTTCAACGGGCGCCCCGAGTTACGAGCAGGCCGCGCAGAGGTCAATCGCGCCGAGGCGGAGGTCTCGGTCATGCAGTCGATGTACGCGCCGATGGCGATGGTCCGCACCGGGCCCGCGTACACGATGGCCGATGGGGCCGGGTGGATGGTGATGGTTGGGATCAGCGTCCCCGTCTGGCGCGGGAGACTTCGCGCCGGAACCGCAGAGGCAGAGGCAATGGTCGACATGGCTCGGGCTGACCTTCTGGCGATGCATCGAATGGTCGAAGCGCAAGCGCTGACGTCCCGGGAACAAGTCGTTGGTTCACGTGAGCGATTCCTCGCGCTTCGCGACCAAATTCTTCCTCAAGCGAAGCAAGCCATTGAACCCACCTTGGCGGGTTACGCCTCGGGGCAGCTTCCCCTGGTCAGCGTCATCGAGGCGGCACAGGTGCTCAGGTCCTCGCAGGGCGAGCTGGTGTCCGCTCAGTTTGATCTCGGTCTCGCCTGGGCCCGTCTCCATAAAGCCATGGCAGACAAAGGGACATCGCGATGATGACCAACGGGCCGACAAGGAGGCGGCTCTTCGTCGCGGGTGGCAGCAGTCTCCTCATCATCTTCGTCGTGCTGCTCGTCACCCGCTTGCTGGGGTCGAGTTGGCCCTTCTCAAGCCCCCAGAGTCCATCGACGAACCGTGAGAACGGGTCGACGAGCATGCCTGGCATGCCAGGCATGGCTCAGGACTCGACCGGGGCAGAGCTTCCGACGTCTTCGAAAAATCTCCCCGCGGGCTACGCACCGATCACCATCGACCCCACTCGAATGGCCGCCCTGCAGTTTTCGACCGCGCCGGTCGGGGAGCGCGAGTTCACGAAGACGTTGCGGACTGTCGGGGTCATCACTTTGGACGAAACGCGCAGCGCGCACGTGCACTCGAAGGTGCGCGGTTGGATCGACGGCATTCAAGTCAACTTCATCGGAAAGAAAGTCAAATCCGGCGAACCGCTCTGTTCCATCTACAGTCAGGACGTCTACTCGGCAGAGATCGAGTTCTTGTCGATTCTCGAGCGCTCGGGAAGTCAGTCAGGACCGGACCCGCTCCTGGAAGCTGCGCGCCGCCGGCTTGCACTGTGGGACGTTCCCAAAAGCGAGATCGCTCGCCTCGAGCGGGCCCGTGAAGCGCACCGCACCTTTCCGCTGCTGGCTCCTCGCGACGGCGTCGTCATCTTCAAGGAGGCCATCCAGGGAATGTACGTGGACCCGTCCGTCGAGCTCTACACGCTCTCGGATTTGTCGCAGGTTTGGGTGCTGGTGGATGTCTACGAAGCCGAGGTCGCTGACGTTCATCTCGGAGACCCTGCGCGTCTGACGATCGAAGGGCACCCGCTGGTGTTCGGCGCCCGAGTCTCGTTCCTCGCACCAACGATTGACGAGGCGACACGGACGCGCAAGGTCCGATTCGAGCTCGACAACCGGGGCGGGCGGCTACTGCCTGGAGCATTTGTCACAGCGGAGCTGGATCTCCAGCTGGGGAAGGGGCTCTCGATCCCAGAGAGCTCGGTCATTCGCACCGGCGCTCGTTCAATCGTCTTCGTTGCCCACGGAGAGCAAGGTGAACACCTCGAGCCTCGTGAGGTCACCCTCGGGCCTCTGATCGGAGACCAGTACCGTGTCGAATCCGGGGTCGCCGCGGGGGAACGCGTGGCCACCGGGGCCCAGTTCCTCCTCGACTCGGAGAGTCGTCTTCGGGCGACGAGCGGACCTGGGGGTGGACATGTCCACTGAGCCCAATCCTCCCGGTAGAACGCCGGACCCGGATCTTTCCCTAAATGCGAAGACCGAGAGGTCAATGGGGCTGATCGCGCGCCTGATCGACTTCTCGGCGCGGAAACGCTTCATCGTCTATCTCATCACTGCAGGTCTGGCGGCCTGGGGAGTGTGGAGCGCGCAGCGGTCGCAGATCGACGCTCTCCCGGATCTCTCCGTTACGCTGGTCATCGTCGCCACTGAGTGGATGGGCCG
>JAYUUC010000387.1:0-4587 GCA_043755105.1 Myxococcales bacterium | reverse complement strand
TCCCCGGGGGCATGGGCTCCGGTACCGGGCGATGCGTCGTGAAGCCGAAGGGCCTGCTTGGAGGCAAGACGCGAGGCGCTGGTCGCGCTCTCCCGGTCGCGACGTTCGCGCGACTTGCGGAGTACCTCACGAGGCTCGTTCTTCGGGGCGACTTCTGCTTGCGCGGGAGGCGCCGGTGGTTCTTCCGCCCGTCGAGGTTCGGGCGCGATCCAGACGAGGGTGGCAGGCGCGGTCACCTCCGACTCAGGCGCGGTCGGTGTCTCGGAGCGAAGCCACCACCCCCCCACCACGCCCAGATGAAGGAGGGCGGAGGCGACCAGAGGGCCGAAGCGACGGAGAAAGCGGGAGAACACGGACCCTCGAGTTATCGCGAATTCGAGAGGCCAACAAGGCGGGGGCCCTGCCGCGCATCCCATCTTCAATCTGGAATTTCAAGAGTTTAGGGACGATCAAGGCCCTTTTCTCAAGAATCGAGAGCCCGGTTGCAACTCTTGTTCTCAGCCTCCGAGAATTCCATGGGGGCCAGCTGGACCCACCTGTCTCCCAGGAGCCGATATGTCCCGATCGAACGTGATTGCCCCGAAGCCGCCGGCGACCCTCGCTGAGGTTGCGCGGGTCACCGCAAAGGCAGTTCAGCTGTCCAACGCGCAGGTCAACAAGGCGACGGCCAAAGTGGTCGACGGTGCGCTCGGGAAGCTGGACTCGTTTCTGGACAAGAACCTCGCTCCGATTCCATCGATCATGCCGGCGGACCTGGCAAAGCTTAATCCCGCGGATCGCGTCAAGGCAGGCATCGGCTTCGAGGTTCAAACCGCGGCTCACCTCGCGGCAGGGTTTGTCCAGGGGCTCGCCGAAGCGGTGGGCGGCTTGGCCAAGCTGGCGGTGAAGCAGTCGCTCGCGGTTTCCAATCAGATGGCACAGGGGCTGACGCTGGCGTCTGACCCGGCAGCGCGCGCGGCGGTCGGCCCCAACGCCGTCAAAGCAGTGAAGGGTTTGCCGCAGGTGGCGACCGGGCTGGTTGCCGCCGGGAGAGCCGCGATCGCGGACGCATCGAAGGATCCGGCGCGCGCCGCGGGCGCCATCGCTTCGGCGTTCGTCGGCGGCGGAGTGGTCAAGGCAGGGGTTGGGCTGGAAGCGCGGCTGGCGGCAGGCGGCGAGCGCGCGGTCGCTTCAGCCGCTGCGAAGACTGTTGCGGTCACCGCGAAGGCGGCTCCGCTGACCGAGGAAATGCGAGCGCTGGCAAAGTTTATCCAATCCGGCACTTCACGTGACACTGCCCCCCTCAAGATTCTCGCGGCCAGGATGTACCCCGGAAACCCTGCACAGGCGCAAAAGGCCTTCGATGCGATGCTGAAGTCGTTCCAGAAGAGAACCGTGAATGCCCAGGCCACCCCGGCACCGGTTACCGCTGCAATCAAGGCAGAAGTCATCCCTGGAAATTTGTCCCCCGCTGGCCATCTGCGCCTACAGCATTTCAATGAGACCACTTCACGGGCGGCAGCAAAGGAAGATGCCCGGCAAGTCGCGCTGGAGCGCTTTCCGGGTGACGCCCAGGCCCAGGCGCAGCATCTTCATGAACTGATGGAGCTCTTCGATGCACGTCCTCACGTCGAGCTGCGCCCCCTGGGCGTCGGCCTCGGAGTCGAGCCGAATCCCCTCGGCGAGGTGGGCGACCTGCTGCGACGGCAACTGCGAGGAGCGAACACCAAGGAAAAGGCGGAAAAACTCGCGGCTCAAATCACCGGGCTCGAGTATCGAAGTCCCGCCGACGCAAACTTCGCCTACAAGCGGTACCAGGCGTTGATGACCGACTGGGCGACCCACGGCAAGGGCCGCACTCCGTAGCTCGGGTCGTCACTCAGACCGAATCGATGTCAGTCACGCCCGGATCAACGGCTTGTAGCGAATCCGGGTGGGCTGCACCGACTTCTCACCCAGCCGCTTCTTCTTGTCCTCTTCGTAGTCCTGGAAGTTCCCCTCGAAGAAGAAGGCCTTGCTGTCGCCTTCGAAGGCGAGGATGTGGGTGGCGATCCGGTCGAGGAACCAGCGGTCGTGGCTGATCACCACCGCGCAGCCTGCGAAGTTGAGCAGCGCTTCTTCCAGTGAGCGCAGGGTCTCGACGTCGAGGTCGTTGGTGGGCTCGTCGAGGAGAATGAGGTTGCCGCCTTCCTTGAGCAGCTTGGCGAGGTGAACCCGATTGCGCTCGCCGCCGGAGAGGTCCTTCACCCGCTTCTGCTGATCTGCCCCCTTGAAGTTGAAGCTGGCCAGGTAGGCGCGGGACTGCATCTTCCGCTGCCCGAGGTCGAGCTGGTCGAGCCCTCCGGATACTTCTTCGAACACGCTCTTCTCGCCATCGAGCGAATCGCGACTCTGGTCGACGTAGGCGATCTTCACCGTGGGGCCAATCTTCAGCTCGCCGGAATCGGGCTTCTCCTGGCTCACGATCATCCGGAACAGTGTGGTCTTGCCGGCGCCGTTGGGGCCGATCACCCCGACGATGCCGCCGGGAGGCAGTCGGAAGGAGAAGTCCTCGAGCAGCAGCCGCTCGCCGTAGGCCTTATTCACGTGGGCCGCTTCCACCACCGCGCCGCCCAGCTTCGGTCCGGGAGGAATGTAAATTTCGCCCGAGCCTTCGCGCTTGTCCGGAGCGGCTTCGAGCAACTCCTCGTAGGCCGCGATTCGCGCCTTGCCCTTGGCCTGGCGGGCCCGCGGAGAGCTGTTCGCCCACTCCAGCTCGCGCTGAAGCTGCTTCTGCCGCGACGACTCGGTCTTCTCTTCGAGCCCGAGCCGCTTCTGCTTCTGGTCCAGCCAGGACGAGTAGTTGCCCTTCCACGGCACCCCTTCGCCGCGGTCGAGCTCGAGGATCCACTCCGCCACGTTGTCGAGGAAGTAGCGGTCGTGGGTGATCGCCACCACGGTGCCTTTGTATTCCTTGAGCGTCTGCTCCAGCCACGCCACCGACTCGGCGTCGAGATGGTTGGTGGGTTCGTCGAGCAAGAGCAGGTCCGGCTTCTCGAGGAGAATGCGGCAGAGCGCGACCCGGCGCTTCTCTCCACCCGAGAGCTTGCTGACGTCGGCGTCGCCCGGAGGCAAGCGGAGCGCGTCCATCGCCACCTCGAGGGTGCGGTCGAGCTCCCAGGCATTGGTGGCGTCGATCTGGTCCTGCAACCGCCCCTGCTCCGCGAGCAGCTTCTCCATCTCGGCGTCGCTGAGCGGTTCCCCGAAGCGAGCGGAGACCTCGTTGAAGCGGTCGAGGAGCGCGCGAATCGGCTTCACCCCCAGCTCCACGTTGCCCTTCACGTCGAGGGTGGGGTCGAGCTGCGGCTCCTGCGTCAGGTAACCGACCTTGATCGACGGGTCGGCCTTGGCCTGGCCGAAGAACTCGGTGTCGGCGCCGGCCATGATTCGCAGCAGGGTCGACTTGCCCGAGCCGTTGGGGCCGATGACGCCGATCTTCGCGCCGGGGAAGAACGAGAGGTAGATCCCCTTGAGGATCGTCTTGCCGTTCTTCACCTTGCGCAGGTCCTGCATCGTGAAGATGAAGTTTTGAGCCATGCCGGGCGGATAGCGCGGACCGCTGCGAGGCGCAACGACGGCGGAGCCTGACCGTCCCTGGCAAGTAGTTGCAGCGCTCGCACCGCTTTCTGGGCTACGACTTGCGGCCCGTGAACGTCCCCGCGCTTCAGATTTCAGGGCTGCAGAAACGCTACAAGGACCTGGTCGCGCTCGACGAGGTGAGCCTCGAGATTCGCGTCGGGGAAATCTTCGCCCTGCTGGGGCCCAATGGCGCCGGCAAGACCACGCTGATCGGCGCCGTCTGCGGCCTGGTCAACAAGACCGCGGGAAAGATCAAAGTCTTCGGGGTGGACCTCGACCAGGACCCGGTCGGCCCCCGCTTCCAGGTCGGTCTGGTCCCTCAAGAGGTCAACTTCGATCCCTTTTTCTCGGTGAGGGAAGTGCTCCAGATCCAGCTTGGCTTCTACGGCAAGCCGCGCGACGACGCCCGAGTGGCCGAGGTGCTCGAAGCGCTCAAGCTCAGCAACAAGGCAGATTCGCCTTCCCGCGCCCTCTCGGGCGGCATGAAGCGGCGAATGCTGATCGCCAAGGCGCTGGTCCACAAGCCGAAGCTGCTCTTCCTCGACGAGCCCACCGCCGGAGTCGACGTCGAGCTTCGCCGCGACCTTTGGACCTACGTCCGCAAGCTTCGGGAAGAGGGCACCACCATCGTCCTCACCACCCACTACCTCGAAGAGGCCGAGGAGCTCGCCGACCGGGTAGGAATCATCAACGACGGCAAGTTGATGCTGGTGGAAGAGAAGACCGCGTTGATCAAGCGGCTGGGGGAAAGAAAGCTCGAGCTGCGCTTCTCCCAGCCTGTGGCCCAGCTCCCCCCGATGGCCACGGGCAGCCAGTTCCACCTCGGCGCCGACGGGCTCTCGCTGGTGTTCACCGAGCGGGAGGGAGGGTCGTCGACCGGCGACGTGCTCCGCGCGCTCTACCAGCAGGGGCTGCCGATCTCTGAAGTCGAGACCCGGAAGTCGAAGTTGGAAGACGTGCTCTTGATGGTGCTCCGAAGACCTCAGGCTC
>JAYUUC010000386.1:0-4590 GCA_043755105.1 Myxococcales bacterium | reverse complement strand
CCCACGCCCACGCCCACGGCCGAAGGCCAACAGCTCTTCGATGCCGCGCTCGCCCTGCTGGCAGAGTTGCGCAAGACGCTCGCCGCCGGAGGAGACCTCTGCCTGAGAAGAATCACCGAAGCGGAAGCGTCATCGGAACCAGCGATGGGGCAGGTGAGGGCCGCGCTCAACGGGCCAAGAATTATCCTCGCCTAGTGGCCGGACCCCTGGGTCAAAAAGTTAGAAGCTACCCAACCCGCTCCTCCGTTCATCCCGAGCGTAGCCGAAGGCGGAGTCGAGGGACGATCCTTAGCCCGGACCTCCCCTGCGAGAAGGAGTTCTCACCCTCGACGAAGCAAACGCTCAAGAGCATGTCGAGTCTCCGCCGGAAGCTGGCCCTTCGCCAGCAGCAGAGACCTCAGCGACAGGCTCCGATAAATCTCTCTCAGCTCTGCAGGCAAGGCCGCGAGGTGGGCTTCGACCACCGCAAGGTCTCCGCGCGGCACAGGTCCGGTCGACCCACGAACCAGACCGCGCTGCTCGACCCCCCGTATCGCCGACCGCATCAGCCCCAGCAGAGCCTCGAGCGCCGCCCCTTCTTCTACCCCGGCCTCGGTGAGCGCCGCCGTCGCGGCCGAGGCCAGCGCGACCATCAGTCCGGCGCTCATCACCGCCCCGGCGTGGTACGCGGCCCTCCTTGCCTCCGGAACCTCGAGCGCCTTCAACCCCAGAGCCACCGCCATCTGGGTCAGCAATGCGAGCAGGTCCCGGCCATTCGCCGCCAGCGCGACCGAGTGGCCTTCAAGCGGGTCGAGTGGGTCTGAGATGGCACAGAGCGGATGAAAGGATCCCAGCGGACGGCCACTGACAATCGCCGGGCTCCCAAAAGCAGTGAGGTCGAAAGCCCCCGCGCAATGCACCAGCGCTGTCGTCGGTCCAAGATCGGCCAGGAGGGACTGCGCCACCTGAGCGAGAGCGTGATCCGGGACCGCGAACACGCAGAGGTCGGCACCCTGAAGCGCCTCGTGATCCGCGAGCCGAAACGTCAGCTTCGCCGCCCTGCGAACCGACTCGTCCGAGCGGGCGAACACCGTCAACGGCCACCCCGCACGTTTCAAACCCAGAGCGACTGCCCCGCCGAGCCGGCCAAATCCCACCACGACAACAGAAGGCGGCTTCGAGCCCTGGGCGCGCCGGCCCCAGCGAATCGGTGCGGGTTTCTTCCGGCGGGCAGGGCGGGGAGGGGGCATTGGCGAGGCCTTCAGGCTTCCCGGCGGAAGGCGAGCTGACCGGCACTGACCGCGATGTGGACCCGGTCGCCCTGACCGAACTCACCGCTGAGAATTCGTTCAGCCAGAGGGCCCTCGACCATCCGCTGCACCGTCTGCCGCATCGGTCGCGCTCCCAGTTGAGGGTCAAAGCCGCCAGACTTGAGCAGCAGGCCGATCACCTCTTT
This sequence comes from Myxococcales bacterium, assembly GCA_043755105.1. Lineage (GTDB taxonomy): Bacteria > Myxococcota > Myxococcia > Myxococcales > Myxococcaceae > JAYUUC01. The sequence goes on along the minus strand of JAYUUC010000386.1, from coordinate 3,155 downwards.
GTCCGCGACGTATTCGATGCCCTTCTCGGTGGAGAGGCGTTTGCTGCTCTCGGACAGCAGCAGAGAAGCGATCTTCGCCACCTCCACCTCTTCCAGAGGCCGGAAGGCGCAGCGCTCGTCGATCCGGTTCCACAGCTCGGGGGGAAGTGCCTTTCGGGCCACTGCGCAAGCCGCTTCCACGTCTCCCGCTGCCGTCACCGACAGCTCGGTCGAGGCGAAGCCCATCGTCCGGCTGGCCCGCCCAAAAGCCTCGGCCCCGAGGTTGGTGGTGAGCACCACCACGGTGTTGGAAAAGTCGATGTGGCGACCCTTTCCGTCGGTGAGCCGGCCTTCCTCGAGCACCTGCAGCAGCAGCAGCTGAACGTCGCGGTGGGCCTTCTCGATCTCGTCGAGCACCACCACCGACGAGGGACGCTTGCGGACCGGTTCGGTGAGCTGGCCTCCGTCGCCGTAGCCGACGTAGCCCGCCGGAGCGCCGATCAACCGCGACACCCCGTGGGCCTCGGCGAGCTCGCTCATGTCCACCCGCACCATCGCGTCGCGGCTTCCAAAGAGCACGTCGGCGAGTGCACGCGCCAGCTCGGTCTTTCCGACGCCGGTGGGGCCCAGAAAAAGGAACGAGCCCATCGGGCGGCGGCTGGCGAACCCGGCGTAGTTGCGGCGAATCACCTTCGCGATCCGGTTCACCACTTCGGAGTGGCCGATCACCCGCTCCTGGAGATCAGTCTCCAGCCGCAGCAGCCGCGCCGAATCGGTCATCAGCAGCCGTTCTTCGGGCAGCCCCGCCAGCTTGGCGACGATCCGAGCGACATCGGCCGGTTCAACCAGATCCTTGCCTTCCCGCCGGCACCGCGAGCCCGCGAGGTCGGCGATCGAGATCGCCTTGTCCGGCAGAAAGCGATCGCTGACGTAGCGGGCGGCCAGCGACGCCGCGGCCTCGAGCGCCGCGGGGGTATAGCGAAGGCCGTGGTGCGCCTCGTACCGGCCGATCACTCCCCCAAGAATGTAGACGGTCTCGGGAACCGAAGGCTCGTTGACCACCACCGGGGTGAACCGGCGCTCAAGCGCAGGGTCGGTCGCGATGTGCTTTCGAAACTCATCGTGGGTGGTGGCGCCGATGCAGGGAAACTCTCCCCGGGACATCGCGCTCTTCAGCTCATTGGCGGCATCCTGGGGACCATCACCGGTCGACCCCGCGCCCACCAAAGTATGGATCTCGTCGATGAACACCACCACCCGACCATTGGCGCGGAGCACCTCGTCCTTCAGCCCGTTGAGCTTCTCCGAGAAGCTGCCCCTCAGCTGGGTGCCGGCCACCAGGGTGGCGACGTCGAGCTCGATCACGATCTTTTCTGCCAGCCCTCCGCGGAGCGTGAGCAGCCGCTGGGCGACGCCTTCCACCACGGCGGTCTTGCCCACGCCGGGTTCGCCGACCAGGCACGGGTTGTTGGTGCGGCGCTTCCCGAGGATGTCGATCACCTCGTCGATTTCCTTCGCCCGCCCGACCACCGGGTCCAGCCGCCCTTCCTTGGCGCTGACGGTGAGGTTTTTCCCCAGCGAGGTCAGGAACGGGAACTGCTTCGGGTCGAGGGCGCACTTCCCGGTCGGAGGCGGGCTGACCGTCCGCGACGGAACCGGGGCAGGGGGAAGGGGCAACGGCTCGGGGCGGGCCGCGCTCGTCTCCGAGTGCATCGCCACTTCGCGCTCGGTCACTTCGTCCACCAGGTCCCGCGCGGTGACCGCGTAGCGCTCGACCGGCTCGGGGGCCAGGGTAGCAGTCTTGGTGAACGGAGTTCCCAGAGGAGATGGAGGCGACCCCAGCGGACGGCCCGTCGGACCCCGAGGCAGCCCGGGGGGGAGGTCGCGGCCGAGCAACAGGCGCCGCGGCATCCGGCCGCTCAGGTAATAGGAGAGGGCGGTGTTGCGCAGCCCGGTCAGGTCCAACCCGACCTGGGCGAGCAAGTCCTGAGCGATCGACCGAACCCGCGTGATCGCGATCAACATGTGAAGACAGTCGGCCTCTTTCGAGCCGCAATTCTGGGCGATCTCCCGGGTTCGCTCGCACAGCTCCCGGACCAGGCCGTCGGGCTCCTGAGGGGAAGAGGTCATCACCCCCAGAATCAGGTCCTCGTCGACGCCTCGTTCCTTCAGCAGCACCTGGGCGCGGTTCTCGACCGTGAACATCGACAGCAGCAGATGCGCCGAGGTCACCTTCTGCGAGACGCTCCGGGCAATGTCCTCGGCTTCCACCACAACCTGAGCGAGATCGCTGCTGTCGACCAAAGAAGGCTCCAAGGGGTGGGCGCTCCCCCAGGGTCTACACCTGGGAGCGGGCGGGCACAAAATTTTAGCTACACCGCGCTACAGGTCAACGACGTCGAAAACTCTCCGTTGCAATGGCCTGGGTTGATTCGCGTACGGTAAGCGCCGAGGTTTTCCTTGAACGCTGCCATCGCCGATCCCGCTCGAGTCCTCTACGATCCGCTCGCCGGCATTCCGGTTGCCATCGAACGTCGCCGCTGGGTGCTGCCGCTGCTTCTTTTGGCGTTCTGTACCAGCCTGTCCGGGGCAGTGGTCGCGGTTCGATGGGACGCGACGCCCGCGATCGTCCAGGAGCTTTCCCAGAGCGGCGAGCTCGCCACCACCGCCGAACGCGAGCTGGGCGACCAGGTGCGCAAGGCCGAACGGGTGAAGCTGATCGGCGCCGTGGCGAAGGGGGTTTTCCTCTATCCGCTCCTGACGCTCCTGCTCGCCGTGGTGCTCAAGCTGACGGCGTGGTTGATCAACGCCCGGGCTGCCTTTTCCGGGTGCATCAGCGCCGCCGCCCTGGCGTTGCTGCCGATCGCGCTCTTTCATCTGCTCCTGGCCGTGGCCGCGTTTCGGCAGTCCGGACTGGTGGAGGGGCAGGCCGCAACCCTGCTTCCCTCCAACCTGAAGGTGCTGCTCCCTGAAGTGCCGCATCGCTGGAGCGGGCTGATGGCGTCGCTCGATTTCTTCACCTTCTGGTCGGTGGGGCTGCTCGGGTTGGGCGTGGCGCACCTCACGTCGTTGAAGAGATGGCAGGGAATGGTCATCGCGGCGATGCTCTTCGCGGCCTACCTCGGGGTGTTCGCGATCGGCCTGCAGGGCCTGGGAGGACATTGATGATCAGCTGG
>JAYUUC010000385.1:0-4595 GCA_043755105.1 Myxococcales bacterium | reverse complement strand
CACCGTCGACAGAGGCTCGCCGATGCGACGCGCCGAGAAGCCGCTGGAGTGGTTGTCGATGTTGACGATGTACGGATCGCCGGTCTCGAGGACGAAGCGCTTGATGCCCTGGGCCACGCGCCAGAGCGTCTTGGGCTTGAGGGGCTTCTTGCGCTCGAAGATGGACGGGCAGGGAAGCGACCAGTCGATGCACTCAGCCGCGGTGTGGAACTTCTCGGTGAAGAGGTCGCCCTTCTCGGAGTGGGTGACGGTGGGCCAGCGAACGGCGAACCCGTCGCAGCGCATGACGATGACCAGGCGCTTTCGCTTGGTCGGCGCGCCGTACTGGCTGGCATCCAGCACCCGCCACTCGACGACGTAGCCGAGTCCTTGGAAGCGCCGGACGAACTTGCGGAAGAACTCCCCGCGTCGGGACTTGATCGGCTTGTCCTTGTCCGGGCCGTCGCGGTGGAGGGGGCCCCAGGTGAGGAACTCCTCCACGTTCTCCATGGTGATGACCTTCGGCCGCACGTCGTTGGCCCAGGCCGCAACCACCCACGCCAGCGACCGCACCTTCTTCGAGACCGGCTTGCCGCCCTTGGCCTTGGAAAAGTGCCTGCAGTCTGGGCTGGCCCAGAGGAACGAGACCGGCCGCCCACCCGTCGCATCGCGTGGCTTCACCTCGAATATGTCGCTCTGGATGTGGTGGGTGTTGGGGTGGTTGCGCTCGTGCGCTGCCAGGGCGACGGCGTCGTGGTTGATGGCGATGTCGACGGGCACCCCGAGGGCGTCCTCGATGCCGGTCGACGCGCCTCCCCCTCCGGCGAACAAGTCGACGACGATCTCGTGGTCGAGCGGCAGCGCATTGAAGCGCGCCAGCGTCACCGCCCGCGCGGCAGCCCTGACCTTAGCCTCCTCCTCGCGAGCAGCTTTCTTCGCAGCTCCCTTGACGGTGAGTCGCCGAAGAGGCGTGACGGGCTGCGTGGCCTTCTTGGCCATTGAACACTCCTGATGAATTGGGGGACGGCGGAAGAATCAGAACGGCAGCGAGTCGGGGGCCTGCGAGGTGGCAGCCCGAGCGGGCGCCAGCGAGGTGCGGCTACTTCAGCGACTTCAGTCCGTTGGGGAGCGGCGACGCAGAGGGCGGCAAGAACCGCTGCCGGATGGCGGCTGCGCAGTCATCCGGCCCCAGTCCTTCGACCGAGGCGAGGTTGTCGCAAACGATGGCGCACGCGGACCGTTCGTCGGCGATGGCCTTCTTCAGGACCGCGGCGGCTTCGGCCCGCTCTGTCGCGACGACCTCGCGGAGTGCCTTGAGCTCCAGCCACAGGCGGTCGCGGTGCTCCTCCGTGGCCATCGTGGCGTGCTCGGCGTCGCGAGCGCGCTCCTCGTACGCATCGATCATGCCCTCGACGAGATCCCTCTTCTCTCGTTCGACCTTGATGCGCTCGCGGGTCGCCGTGGCCTCGGCGCGCAATTTGATCAACTCGAACTCGGCGACTGCCTCTGGAGGCAGTGGGGGCTTCTCGGAATTAGACATTTGACACTCCACGCGAAGTTGACTTGAAACTCGGGCGGTCGGGCCGCTCAGTTCTTCTCGGACTCGTCGGGTGGCAAGTGCGGCAGTGTCGCCACGAACTCCCAGATCGACTCGGGCACCACGTTGCCGTTCGCGCGGGTTTCGTCGACACAGCGAGCGGCCTGCTCGACCGTGTAGAGCCGGGCGTCGATGCCCAGCCGCACCAGATCGGCGATGACGGATGGGCGGCAGAGGTTCTGGTTGTTGCGGTTGTACCCAGTGCCGAGGAGGAAGCTGGCCCTCGCCCGGGTCAGATCGGGTATCTGCGCCGGGTCGATTCCCACGTGCTTCTTGAGGGCGGCCAACTGGGCCATGGTCGGCTTCACGGGGTCGCGCGCAAGCGTCGCGTCGTACTGCTTCCGGGTCACGCCGAGGGTCCAGATCGGGTCGATCTCGTACGCCTCGTCCTTCACGCCGACGCGCAGTTTGAACTTGGCCGCCAGCGCGAGTGCCTCGGACTCAACCGCTCGCCGTGTCCGCTCGGCCTCTATTCGGCTAGTCCGCTCTTCGGACTCCTCGCGCTCGGCTTGGAGCTCCCCTTCGGCCGATTCGAGCGCGGCCAACACGTCGTCGCCGTCCGCGTGTCGGCGCGCGCGGTCGCGAGCAGCCTGCGAGAATCCGTCCTCAAGGACGTCGTCCGCCGTCACGACGCGGTGCTTGCCCGCGTTGCCCTCGAAATCCAGGACGATGACGTCGGCCTTCCCTTCAACCTCGACCTTGCCGTCGGGTCCGATCTTCTCCTTGATGATCCGCAGACCACGGCCGAGGGCCTGGAGATAGACAGTCAGGCTCTCTGTGGGGCGCGCCATGCTGATGCACGCGACGTCAGGCTGGTCAAAGCCTTCCAGCAGTAGGCTGCAGTTGGCGAGGAACTGAATCTCCCCGGACGCAAACATCGCGAGGATCTTCTTCCTCTGCTTCTTGCCCATCTCCCCGCTGATGTATCCGGCCTTCTTCCCGTGGACCTCAATCAACTCCGCCAACTCTCGGGCGTGGGCGACGCTGTTGGCGAAGATGATGGTCTTGCGCTTGCCGGCCCGCTTGATGGTGGTTCCGACCACCTTGCGGACCACCTCCTGCGCGCGCAGGACGATGTCGAGTTGCTCCTTGCTGAGGTCACCGCCCTCCGTCTCGACCTGGCTCAGGTCGAAGTTGGCCTTCACGCGAAACTGGCGAATGCGTGCAATGAAGCCCCGCGCCATGGCCTCACCAAGGGTCATCTCGTAGGCGATGCTCTCGAAGATGCGCCCGAGGCCGACCCCGTCCATGCGGCGCGCCGTCGCCGTGACTCCCAGGCGCTTCGCATTGCCGAAGTGGTCAAAAATCGCAGACCAGGACGGGGCGACCGCGTGGTGCGCCTCGTCGCAGATAACAAGCGTGAAGGCGTCGCTGCCGAAGTCCGGCAGCCGACCGTCGTGCAGGCTAGGTGGGCTCGCAATCACCACGTCGGGCAGCACCACGCGCGAGACTCGCTGCTTGCTGGCCTCGACACCGATGGTCAGCGGCTGACCGCTGGGCTTCAGAAGCGGGAGGGGGCTGCCGCCGAGGTCCAACTCCCGAAACGCCTCAAATCCGCGCTTGATCTGACCGATGAGCTCGTCGAGGTGCGCGAGAATCAGCACCCGACCACCCGCGTTCACCTCGCGGATGGCCACATCAATGAACGTCCGGGATTTACCCGAACCCGTTGGCATGATGATGAGGGTTGACGGGTACGTCTCGAACTTCTCCAGCACGCCCCTGACGGCATCGTTCTGGTAACCGTGAAGCGCGGGACTGCAGACAAAGCGGCCCATTCCGTTCATTGCGGATCTCCTTCAACTTCGAGAGGGACAAAAGGCGATGTGGGGTTGTCGCGGCGGGCCTGCGGCGCGCGGTCGTAGTTGCGGCGGTCCATGAACCCGGACTCGCTGCAGAACTCGCAGGGTCCGCCCGCGCCGAGGCACCAGACGCAAACGCAGTAGGGCTGCGCGAACTTGAAGCCCGAGATCGCCGCGTCGACGCCATCCGCGACAGCCGTGCGCGCGAAGTGGTGCGAGCCCGAGCGGCGCATGGCCGGCGTCTTGTCGAGCTTCTTCTCCGTCGCAGCCCAGTTGCGCTTCAACTTCTGCAAAACCTGGATGGACTCGGAGAGGAACGGCGCCAGCACCGCAAAGGCCGGCTTCACGTGCTCGGGGATGGGGCGGCCGGTCGGGTCGACATCCGGGCACTCCGCCGTGACTGCCTCGACCTCAGGCTCCACTTGGGCGACGGGCGCGGCGAGCGGATACTTCGGCCGCCAGCCCTCACCACCGCAGGCCTCGCACTCCGAGCCGCATTCGCAGACGGCGTGCGGCTGGAGGGCCTCGAGCCCAGCCAGCGCAGCGGCGAGGTGGTCGGTCACCTCCTGCGCCTTCGCGCTCGCCGCCGAGCCGGGGGAAGTGACCACCTTCACCAGCGCATCGGTGATGCGGCGGCGCAGCTGCTTCTGGAGATCGCCCAACTCCTTCAAGTCCTCGGCGGCAGTGAACTTCGCCTGGAGCGGCTCGGGCACGGGCTGGCCGAGCGCATCGAACTCCACTGGCGTCGGTACGGAGGCGACGCGGGCCTTGGTGGTGGCGAGCGCAACGTCCGCGGTTGCCTTGGCTGCGGCGATGGCCTCCGGAGTGACGTGCTCGGCACGGACCACGGTGAGCGCGGGCAGGGCGGCGGGTATTTCGGTGGAAGCGAAATCGGGCGCAGGCGCCGCAGGGGCGAGCGTGGCGGGCTTGCGCTTCGACTCCTTGATCTTCTTGGACTCGGCCACTGCAGCGGCGTCGTCACCGGTTGCGGCAACCTCGGCGAGTACCTGGCGCTGACGCTCCGGGGTTTCGTTTGCGATCTGGGCAGCGGCGGAGACGGACACGCTGCCGTCGCGGACCGCCTGCACGAGTTCGGGAGTACCCTTGCGCTTGACACGGGTTGCCGCGTCAACAAGACCGTGGCTTACACCAACGATTTCGCCTGCTTGCTGGCTGCTCGTCTGGGCGCGACCTTCACCTAAATTTAGGTGAAGGTC
>JAYUUC010000384.1:0-4597 GCA_043755105.1 Myxococcales bacterium | reverse complement strand
GCTGGAGCAGTCTGGTTGGAAGGGCGAGCGGGGAACGGCCATGGCGCAGAGCCCAGCCACCCGGGGATTCTACTCCGAGCTCGCGCGCGCGGGTTACTACGGTGGCTATCTCGCCCTCTATTTCCTGCGGGTGGATGGCAGGGCGGTGGCCTTTCACTACGGGCTCCGCGTGGGGAATCGCTATCTGCTGCTCAAGCCTGGGTACGACGAAGCCTTGAGGGAATGCAGCCCCGGCCAGCTTCTGATGGAAGAAGTAGTGAAGGACTGCATCGAACGCGGGGTGACCGAGTTCGACTTTCTTGGCCCGGACATGGTCTGGAAGCGGGACTGGACCGACCAGTCGCGGTGCCACACCTGGTTGTTCGTGTTCCGGGATTCGCGCTTCGGTCGCGCGCTCTGCGAGACAAAATTCAAGTGGGTCCCCGCCGCAAAGGAACTGGTTGCGCGATGGAAAAAGTGACCGAGGCTCCATCGATGTTCGTCCCCGCTCTCCCCACGCTGTGGCCGGAGATGCTCGCAGGCAGTCGCCGCGAGGAGCAGTATCTGCCGTTTGCCTCCGCCTCGGTTCGCTATTTCTATTTTGCGCGCAACGCGATCTGGCACACCGTCAAGGCGCTGCAAATTGACGGGGGTGAGGTTCTGGTTCCCGCCTACCACCATGGGGTGGAGATTGAGGCGCTCGTGGATGCAGGCGCGTCGGTGCGCTTCTATCGCGTGGGCGCAAAGTGGGACGTGGACCTGGCCGACGTCGAGAGCAAGATCGGTCCTCGCACCCGCGCGCTCTACCTCATTCACTACGCCGGCTTTCCGGGCCCGGCGGCGGAGATGAAGGCCATCGCCCGGAGACACGGGCTGCCGTTGATTGAAGACTGTGCCCTCTCGTTGCTGTCCTCGAACGGTGAGCGGGCGCTGGGTTCCACCGGGGACGTGGGCATCTTTTGCCTCTACAAGACGCTCCCGGTTCCCAACGGCGGGGCACTGGTCCTCAACGGTGAGCGGGAGTTTCCCGTGCGCGAGCCCTCCGCTCCCCCTTTCTCATCGACTTTGAGCCACACCGCTTCCTCATTGCTCCAGAACCTCGAGCTGCGGGGAGGGGCCGCGGGTCGTTGGCTCCGCACCGGGGTGAGGCGCCTGGGTCGGCGAACGGTGAAGACCGCGAAGATTGAGCGGGTCTCCACAGGAACCCAGCATTTCAATCGCGAGCACGTGAACCTGGGAATGAGCCCCCTCACCCGGCGGATCGCGCTCTCGCAGCCACTGGCTGCCATCGTGGAAGCCCGGCGGAGAAACTTCTACTACCTGCTCGGGCGACTTGAGAAGGTGGGGACGCCCCTCTTCGACACCCTGGGCCCGGGCGTGTGTCCTCTGTTCTTCCCGTTGGTGGTGGAAGACAAGGCGCCGCTGATGAAGACCCTGAGCCGCCAAGGTGTAGAAGCGATCGACTTCTGGCGGCACTTTCACCCTGCCTGCGATGCCTCGGAGTTTCCAGAGGCGGCCGAGCTGCGGCGAAACGTTCTCGAGATTCCCTGCCATCAAGACCTCGGCCCTGAAGTGATGACCGGCATCGCTGCGGCGGTGCGGAAAGCGCTGGCCTCTCGACGGATGGCTCGGCTGACCCAGGTGGGGGCATAAGGCGCGAACCATGTCCTCCGCTTCTGCCCTGACGGTCAAACCTCCTCCGCGGGTCGATGAACATGATGCCGCGACGATTCCGTTGAAGATCGAATCGATTCGAGACGGGGCAGTGTTCGCGGCCGCTCGCACCGAGTGGGGGCGGTTGCTCGAGCAGAGCGAGGCAGGGGTCTTCAACTCCTGGGAATGGCTCTACCCCTGGTACCGCAGAATTGGCGGAGACCGCCAGTTGATGATCCTCACGGCGCGAGATTCCTCGGGACAGCTGGTGGGTGTGATGCCGCTGGCGCTGTCCCGAATGCGGGCAGGCGGCCGGTTGATTCGCAAGCTCTCCTTTCTCGGAGAATCTCATGTAGGGAGCGACTACCTCGACGTGATCGCCCGGTCGGACCTGCGGGAGGCGGTCACCCGGGCTTTCGCCAGGGCATTGGTGTCGGCTCAGCCGGATTGGGACGTGATTGACCTGCTCGACCTCGATGGTGCCTCCCCCACGCTCGAGATGTTGAAAGAGGCGTTTTTCGATTCGCGCTTCGTGCTGCGTCGCTCCGATCGATACACCTGCCCGGGTGAACGCTTCGAATCCGGGGAGCGGTTCGATGCCTTTCTCAAGCGAACGGGACGACGTGACAACTACCTGCGCCGGCGGAAGTGGCTGGAGAAACAGCCTGGCTTCGCGCTGGAAAGAGTCGAGCGCCCCGGGGAACTCGATTCGCCGATGGCTGACTTTTTTCGTCTCCACGCCATGCGTTGGGCGGCCGATGGAGGTTCGCAGGGAATCAAGGGTTCGGGCGTGGAGTCATTCCACCGCGATGCAACGCAGTACCTGGCGGAAAAGGGGTGGCTGCGAATCTACTCGCTCAAGGTGGGAGGCCAGGCTGTGGCCTCCGTTTACGGACTCGTCCATCGCGGAGAGTTCATTTATTTTCAGTCGGGCTACAACCCTGCATGGCGCAACCGGAGCGTCGGGCTCGTCCTTGTCGGTGAGACCTTCAAGGACACTCTCGAAGGCGGCCTCCGCGGGTATGACTTCCTCCGCGGAGCCGAGCCCTACAAGTCGGAGTGGACGACGGGTTCGAGAAGGACCGTCGCACTCCGCATTCACGTTCGAGGCAGCCCGGGGACGTGGCTCTCTCGGCAGGAGAGCGCGGCAAGGTTCGTCCGCGAACTGGCCAAGCACCTGCTTCCCTCCGCTGCGGTGGAGAAGATCCGGCGACTCCGGCGTCGCCGCACAGCTGTCGGACAGACGTGATGCCCTGAATCAAAGCGGCTGGGGGGAAGCAGAGCCAGGGTCGAATACGCGGCTGGGCGGAACTCGAAGCTCCACCCGACGCGCGACCCGGTTGCTCGATCGAAGACGCGGAAGAGACGGGCTGCCCCTGAAGCGTTCCGGCCTTACTTTCGTGGAAGCTCGCGCTCCTGAGGTCCGGCCTGGGTCGCGGGTTTCGCAGGGAAGGGAGGGGGCAGTTCCTGATCGGTGGTGACCGTGATGCGGGCGAACGGCACCCGGGTGACCACGTCGAGCGAGATGAGGCCGATCAGCAGGGTGACGTAGATCACCGCGAGCAGGAAGTAGGCGATCGCGGTGCTTCCTCCCTGGCGAAGGTGCATGAAGAACACCACCACCAGGCAGGCCTTGGTGAGCGCGATCGCCAAGGCGATCACGATCGAAAAGCGTCCGGTCGGGACGTGGTGCATCAGATAGGTGAGGGCCGTGAGCGCCAGCAGCGCCAGCCACACCCCGGTGTAGAGCAGCGCGCTCGGGTTGTGCACTGGCGCGTCCGCTGCAGCGTCTTCAGCAGCCATGGTTCGACCTCAAATCAAATAGAGCAGCGGGAAGAGGAAGATCCAGACCAGGTCGACCAGGTGCCAGTACATTCCGACCAGCTCGACCGGCTGATGGTGGGCCTGCGAGAACTCTCCCTTCAAGGCGCGAAAGCCAATCCAGCTGAGAAGTCCGATGCCGATCAGCACGTGCAGCCCGTGAAGACCGGTGGAGATGAAGTAGAGAGTGAAGAACAGGCTCGAGCCCTGAACGTTCATTCCCTCTAGTTTGAAGAAGCGACCGGGGAGCGCGTGGGTATGGAAGTGGTGGGCGTACTCAGACCCCTTGATTCCGAGGAAGGCGAAAGCAAAGAGAATCGAGATCGCGATCATCACTCCGGCGAGTCGGGGGCGGGTGGCCTTGGCGAAGTGGACGCTCAGTGCGACGGTGAAGCTGCTGGTGATCAGCACCACCGTGTTGACGGTCCCCGCGACGACGTCGAGGTGATGGCTGCCGAGGAGGAAGGCTTCGGGATACTCGAGCCGGTACATCGAGTAGGCGGCGAACAGCCCGGCGAAGAGCAGGGCCTCGCTGAGGAGGAACAGCCACATTCCCAGCTGTGCGGCGTATCGCTGCTGAGCGAGGTTGGCGAAGTGACTGGCCAGGGGAGGGTCAGAGGACGACATTGAGCTCCTCCAGAGGCTTGTCGTAATCGTAGGGACTGCCGGTGATCACCGGCTGCGACGGGAAGTTGTGCTCCAGCGGAGGAGAGGACGTCGCCCACTCGAAGCCCTTCGAGTGCCAGGGGTTGGGCCCGGCCACCTTTCCGTAGCGCAGCGACAGCACCAGATAAATGAGGATGATCAAGAACCCGAAGGCGAGCAGCGAGGCGCCTGCGCTCGAAGCGACGTGGAGCGCCTGGAAGCGCTCGGGGTATTGGTAGTAGCGCCGCGGCATCCCCATGTTTCCGAGCAGGAACTGGGGAATGAAGGTGGCGTTGAAGCCGAGGACGATCAGCACCGCCGCCACCAATCCCCAGCCTTCAGGGTAGGTGCGTCCGAACATCTTCGGGAACCAGTAGTGGAGCCCAGCGAGGAAGGCCATCATCACTGCTCCCACCATGATGAAGTGGAAGTGAGCGACCACGAAGTAGGTGTCGTGCCAGTGGACATCGAGAGACACTGTGGCCACCGCCACCCCGGT
>JAYUUC010000383.1:0-4602 GCA_043755105.1 Myxococcales bacterium | reverse complement strand
AGCGTCCCACAGACCGCATCGGTCGCCGTCAACAGCGGGCCTGCGTCGGTCAACCGCGATCCGGCGGTGCCTCCAAAGGCGCCGATGCCGAAGCCGCTCGAGAGCATGGCCGCGACTTGGGGCTCGGAATAGGTGATCTGGGCGCCGGCGAGGATCAGCCGAGCGCCGCTGCTCGAGGCCAGATACGCGGTCGCAGCGCTCACGTTGCCGGCGCTGAAGTTGGTGAACGCATCGTCGCCGGTCTGCCACACCACCAGGTCCCAGCCGGTGAGTGAGGGCACCGTCCCCGGGGCATCGTCCGCCGCCGAGCCACTCGCGCCTCCGCAGGCGAGCCCGGAAGAGACGGTCTGCACCACAGGCGTGAGGCCGGCCGAGGTCAGCGCGGCGCTCCACGCTGCTTCACTGGCCTTGCCCCGGTCGTCGTCGAGCAGCAGGACGCACGGTCGGCTGCTGCACCCGGCCGGCAACAGCGCCTGGTGCACGCTCGCCGAAGGGAGGACGGCGGGGGGCGGCCTGCGTTCACACCCGAGCGCCCAGACTGCGCAAAGGAGCACCCGCCAGGCTGTGAAATTCCGTCGCATTCGAGGGGAGGTGCTCCGGGGCGCTGCCCTCGAAGAATACCGACCCCTGCCAACCTAGACAATCAACCGACCCCTCGAAAACCAGGGTGACACCTGTGTTTTCAGGGCTCTATGTAAGGCCATGAAGGCCTCGGGCGGGGGGGGCGAACCGGCCATGCTTCGAAGGCGGGCGATGGTCCTTCTTGCTCCAGCGGAGGGCCCCTGCTAAGAGGAGCGCCTTTTTCACTCTCCAGCTTTGCCAAAAGTCCGGCGATTCCACGGACTTGGGCCGGCTCAAAGAATCTCGAGGCGATCGTGTCCCACAACTTCTTGGTGCTCGCGCAGGTCGGCGGCGGCTCTGGCGTCCAGACCGTCATCTTCATTGGCGCGCTGTTCGCGATCATGTACTTCGTGATGATCCGGCCGCAGCAAAAGCAGCTGAGTGACCAGAAGGCGCTCCTCGCTGCGCTGAAGAAGGGCGACGACGTGATCACCCAGGGCGGTCTGCTCGGGAAGGTCTACCTGGTCACCGACAAGATCGTCACCCTCGAGGTCGCCAGTGGGGTGCGGCTGCGAGTCCTGAAGAGTTCGATCCAGGGCAAGGTCTCGGTGGTCGAAGACGAGTCGACGGTGTCGCCCAAGATGGAAGAGAAGCGGGAGGAGAAGTAAATGGAACGCGGCTTCTGGACGAAGGCGGGGCTGGTCCTCGCGGTGGCGCTGGGCGCAATCTGGTTCCTCATTCCCAGCTACTACTCACTCTTCAAGATGGACCGGAAGGACCGGAACAACATCAAGCTGCTGGAAGAGCGGCTGCCGAGCTGGGCCCCTCCCGCGCGCTACCGGCTCTCGCTTGGCCTCGACCTTCAGGGCGGCATCCACATGGTGATGCGGGTCGATACCAAGACCGCGCTGGAGAAGCGGGCCGAACGCCGCGGCACCCAGATCGCCAACTATCTTCGGGACCGAAAGATCGGCGAAGTCACCCCGGTCACCAACCCTGAACGGCTCGAGGTCACCCTCACCGCCAAGGACCCGGCGACGATGGACGCGATCGAAAAAGAGGTCGCCACCTCGTTCGAGGACTTCACCAAGGTGGGCCGCAATGGCGCCGACCTCACCCTTCAGCTCAAGGACACCCAGGTCAACCGGTTCAAGGAAGAGTCGGTCGACCAGGCGATGCTGGTGATCCGCCGCCGGATCGACAAGTGGGGCGTGGCCGAGGTCGACGTCCGCAAGCTCGGCACCGATTCGATCCAGATTTCGCTCCCCGGTCAGCAGGACCCGGAGCAGGCCAAGGAGCTGATCGGCACCACTGCCCAGCTCGAGTTCCGGATGGTCGACGACACCGCGACCTTCCTCACCGATGCGTTCAAGGCGACGCCCCCGGACCCGAAGAGCAACATCACCCTCACCAGCGCCGAGGGTTTTCCCCAGCTCGAAGGCCCCGAGCGCGAGGGGCTGCTCGCCTACGTCAAGGGCAAGGCGCCCGCGGACCGGCAGGTGTTGCTGGAGTGCGTGGAGTCAGGCGTGAAGAAGGGCGCCTGCGAGAAGTACCGGACCTACGTGGTGGAGAAGAACGTTCCCCTCACCGGAGAGAGCCTGGCGAGCGCCGACGCGAACCTGAATCACGTCAACGAGCCCGAGGTGAACATCACCTTCGACACCCAGGGCGGCAAGGAGTTCGCGGCGCTGACCGAGAGGTCGGTGGGCAAGCGAATGGCGATCGTCCTCGACGACAACGTCCACTCCGCTCCCCGCATCAATGAAAAGATTCCGGGCGGCTCGGCGCGGATCAGCATGGGCCGCGCCGGGGGGAAGAACCTCGACGAGTGGTTCAAGGACGCCCAGACCCTGGCGCTGGTGCTCAAGGCGGGTGCGCTTCCGGCCCCGGTCACCACCGGAGAGATCCGCCAGGTCGGCGCTTCGCTTGGCGATGAGCTGATCAAGAACGGCGCCCTTGCGGCGCTGATCGGGCTCGCCGCGGTGGTGGTGTTCATGGCCCTCTACTACAAGAAGTCGGGCCTGGTGGCAGACGTGGCGCTGATCCTCAACGGGGTGATGATCCTCGCCGGGCTGGCGCTGTTCAGCGCGACCCTGACCCTGCCGGGCATCGCTGGCTTCATCCTCACCCTCGGGATCGCAGTCGACGCCAACGTGCTGATCAACGAGCGCATTCGCGAGGAGCTCTCGCACGGCAAGACCGCGCGGGCGGCGGTGGACCAGGGCTACGATCGCGCCTTCTGGACCATCTTTGACGCCCACGTGACCATGCTGATCGCAGGCTTCATTCTCTTCTTCACCGGCACCGGGCCGGTTCGCGGGTTTGCCACCGCGCTGATCGTCGGCCTGATCGCGTCGCTGTTCACCTCGATCGTGGTCACCCGCGTCATCACCACCTTCTTCGTCCACGGGCGCAATGCCCAGTCGGTCTCGGTCTAGGAACCGCCCATGCAGATTCTCAAGCACAAGACGAACATCGACTTCATCGGCAAGCGCCGCCCCGCGCTCTTCATCTCCAGTGTGGTCAACCTGGCGATCGTGGTGGGGATCGCGTTCTTCGGGTTCAACTACGGCGTCGACTTCGCCGGTGGCACCCTGGTCGAGCTCCAGTTCCCCTACTCGGTCAACACCAACGAGGTCCGCGACGCCGCCGAGAAGGGCGGTCTGCACGACCCCACGGTGCAGGGCATCGGCTCTTCGAGCGAGAACTCGTTCCTCCTTCGCATGGGGGGCGTCACTCAGCTGACCAAGGAAGGCGCCACCCAGGCCGAGGCCGCAGTCCGCGGCTTGGGCCCGGTGACCAGCTTCAGCTCCGACCTCGACAACGGCATCCTCCAGTTCCGCGCGAAAGAGAAGATGGAGCCGGCGGCGATCAAGCAGGCGATCGTGCAGAGCCAGACCGGAGTGAAGGAAGTGCGCGACCTCGGGCAGACTCAGGCCGGCGGCTTCGAGTACCAGGTGGTCTCGGCGGGCATGGCCGACAAGGTCCAGGACGCCCTCAAGGCCGGCCTCAAGGACCCGCGCTTCGAAGTCCGTCGGGTCGACTACGTCGGTCCTCAGGTCGGCAAGCAGCTGCGCAACAAGGGCGTGATGGCGCTGCTCTACGCGATGATCGCGATTCTGGTCTACGTGGCCTTCCGGTTCGACTTCAAGTTCGGCCCTGGCGCGCTGGTGGCGATGGTCCACGACGTGATCATGGTCGCCGGCTACTTCCTGATCTCGCGGAGGGAGTTCAACCTCACCTCGATTGCGGTGCTGCTCACCATTCTCGGCTACTCGATCAACGACACCATCGTGGTCTACGACCGGATCCGCGAGGAGATGGTCCGCTACAAGGGCAAGCCGCTCGCCGAGATCATCAACATCGCGGTCAACGACACCCTGTCCCGCACCATTCTCACCTCGGGCGTCACCGCGCTGTCTCTGGTCGGCCTGCTCATTCTCGGCCGCGGTGAAATCTGGGACTTCGCGATGGCGATGCTGATCGGCATTATCGTCGGCACCTACTCTTCGGTGTACATCGCCAGCCCGCTCACTCTCTGGCTCGACGATCGCGCCGCGGCGAAGCAGCGCCTGCACGGGCGCTCGACCTCGGGTGGTGACAAGTCCGAGATGAAGCCCAAGGTCGCCTGAACGTGACGGCGAGAGCAGGGACGCTGCTGCTGATGTTCGCTTGCGGTTTGGCCGCCTGCTCGCCCCCGCCCGTCGCTGCCTGCGACGGGGGGACAGACTGTAGAGACGGAGGCCCTCATTCGATCGGCCCGTGTGCTTTCGACGGCGGCGCTCCGGCGTCGTACTGCCCGGGAAGCTGGTCGGACGCGAGGGCGCTGTGCGCTGCCCCTGATGCCGGCAGCTGTACTGCGGGTCAACGCTGCGACTACCCCGGGGCCGGGGACCAGACCGGAAGCTGTTACGGGACGGCAGTGTTGAATTGCTTCAGCTCCAACAGCCGCGCGGAGTGGCGCTGCTCGCAGTAGTGCTCGGATCAGGCTTATACGTGGAAGGGTAGGGCCGGACGGACCAGGTCGTGGCAGTTCACCGC
>JAYUUC010000382.1:0-4606 GCA_043755105.1 Myxococcales bacterium | reverse complement strand
CTCGTTCATCCCCTCGTTCATCCCGAGCGTAGCCGCAGGCGGAGTCGAGGGAAGACTCTCCAGCCCCCGCCTTCGATTAGGCCCCCGCGCAAGACGAGACAGGCCTTCCCAGTCTCCTGCGATAAGGGCGTCTTTCTTCACCCGGCTCCAGCCCTTGACCTGACGTTCTCGGACAAGTGCTTCGTCACGGGTGGGAAACGCCTCGGCGAAGGCGAGCTCGAACGACTGCTGCTTTGCGGTGTAGCCGCCCAGTTCCCCGGTGGCATGCTGACCCAGACGTCTTTCCAGGTCTTCGGTGTGACCGACGTAGAGGCTGTTGTCCGAGCATCGGAGAATGTAGAGCCAAAAATCCGCCATGAGGGATGAGTAAGTCCTCAGGCTGACCTCAGGGCTCCCTCGACTCCGCCTTCGGCTACGCTCGGGATGAACGGGGGTGTGAACGGGGGGATTGAACTGGGGATGAACGGGGAATTGAACCGGGGATTGAACGGGGGTGGCGCGAAGTTCCCGGTCAACGCGGGTCAGCCCGGCCTCCTGATGAATCCGCTTCACCGAACTCGCCCTACCCGGCATGGCCCTTGGGGGGCCGCTGACCCTTGCCCGGACCACTCGGCGGGACCGGGTGGGATTGCTTCCCCTGGTCGTCGAGCAGTTCTTTCAGCTCGGACATGAACTCGGCGATGTCCCGGAAAGAACGGTAGACCGAGGCGAAGCGCACGTAGGCCACTTCGTCCAGCTGGGGCAGGCGCCGCATCACCTCTTCCCCGATGAAATTCGAGGCGACTTCCTTTTCCCCGGTTTCCTGCAGCCTCCGCTCGATGTCGCTGATCACTTCTTCGAGCTGATCCACCGAGACCGGCCTCTTCTCGCAGGCCTTCTTCAGCCCCGAGAGCACCTTCTCTCGGTCGAACGCCTCGCGGCGGCCGTCCTTCTTGATCACCAGCGGGTTGAGCTCTTCCACCCGCTCGTAGGTGGTGAACCGGCGCTTGCACTCCAGGCACTCACGCCTTCGGCGGATCACTGCGCCTTCGTGCGACTCGCGAGAGTCGATCACCTTGTTCTCGGCGTCGTGGCAGAAAGGGCAGCGCATCGGAAGAGGGCGTCCGGCCCCTCGAGGGGCTTAACCCTTCAAGCGAGACGCGTACAGGGGGAACTGCTCGGTCAACGCCCGGACCTTCCCCGCCACGGCGGCCAGAACCTTGTCCTCTGCTGCGTGGTCGAGCGCCTCGCCGATCAGCTTCGCCACCTCGGCCATCTGCGGCTCCTTCATCCCCCGGGTGGTGAGCGCCGGGGTCCCCAACCGCACTCCGGAAGAGACCGTCGCCTTCTCGGAGTCGAAGGGAATCTGATTCTTGTTCACGGTGATGCCGGCCTTGCCGAGCGACTCTTCGGCGACTTTCCCGGTGAGCTTCTTCGGGCGAAGGTCGACCAGCATCAGGTGGTTGTCGGTCCCTCCGGACACCAGCCGCAGCCCCTCGGACTTCAGCCCTTCGGCGAGCGCCCGGGCGTTGGCGACCACCTGTTGCTGATAGGCCTTGAACGTGGGACCTGCGGCTTCGCGGAACGCGACGGCCTTGGCGGCGATCACATGCATCAACGGCCCGCCCTGAATGCCTGGAAAAATCTGGCTGTTGACCGCCTTGGCGAAGGGCTCCTTGCAAAGAATCATCCCTCCCCGGGGGCCGCGCAGGGTCTTGTGGGTGGTGGTGGTGACGTACTCCGCGAACGGCACCGGCGAGGGGTGAACCCCGGCCGCGACCAGCCCCGCGATGTGCGCCATGTCCACCAACATCGCCGCGCCCACCGAGTCGGCGATCTCGCGGAACTTGCCGAAGTCGATGATCCGCGAGTACGCCGAGGCCCCCACCACCACCAGCTTCGGCCGGTGCTCCTTCGCCAGCGCAGCGGCCTGGGCGTAGTCGATGGTCTCGGTGTCACGCTCAAGGCCGTAGTGAACGATGCGGTAGAGCTTGCCCGAGAAGTTGAAGCTGGCGCCGTGGGTGAGGTGACCGCCGGAGTTGAGGTCGAGCGAGAGCATTGTCTCGCCTGGCTTCATCGCCGCCATGTACACCGCCATGTTCGCCTGCGAGCCCGAGTGCGGCTGGACGTTGGCGTGCTCGGCTCCGAACAGCTGCTTGGCGCGCTCGATCGCCAGCGACTCGGCGATGTCCACCACCTCGCAGCCGCCGTAGTAGCGCTTGCCGGGGTAACCTTCGGCGTACTTGTTGGTCAGGGTCGAGCCGAGCGCCTCGAGCACCGCGGGGCTGACAAAGTTCTCGGAAGCAATCAGCTCCAGGCCATGCTCCTGGCGGGCGGTCTCGTCCTCCACCACCCGGGCGATCTCGGGGTCGATCTGCGACAGCGGGGCTTTGTTTTCCATCGGGCTCGACCCTCGGAAGTGGTTTACGGAAGCGACCAGGCGTTGGCCTTCAAGGTGTTTGCCGCGTACTCGTTGGCCTCGTGCACCCAGGCAGGCTGGGATAACGCGTCGCCGCCGAGCTCGCAGATCTTCTCTCGCAGCTTGAGGAAGGTCTGATCGTCATCGGCGGCGCGGGCGACCGTCACCCAGCCGAGGTTCTTTGCGCCTTCGGGCACGTCGGTGGCCGACGCAAAGTCGTAGACCGAGCAGCTCTTCTCGCCGATGTAGACCTGCACCGGCGGCGGCCGCTTCACCGCGCTGAGCGTGGTCCGGCAACCCGTCGACAGGAAGGCCAGCCCGAGACCGACGAAGACCAGGCGTATCGACGCTTCAGACAATTTCCTCATCGGCCTTCCTCGGCGTCAGCAATCTTCGCGACCCGTTTCTGGTGGCGCCCGCCCGCGAACGGAGTGTCGAGGAAGGCCTCGAGAATGGCACGGGCCACTCCCGCGCCCACCACCCGCTGCCCGAGACAGAGCACGTTGGCGTCGTTGTGCTCGCGGCTCATCCGCGCTTCGAATTCGGTGTGGCAGAGCGCGGCGCGAATGCCCCGATACTTGTTGGCGACGATGCTCATCCCGATGCCGGTGCCGCACACCAGCACGCCGCGCTCGGCGGCTCCGGACTGAATCGTTCGGGCCAGCAGCGCGGCGAAGTCGGGGTAGTCCACCGACTCGGAGGAATGGGCACCGAGGTCGACAACCTCGAGGCCCCGGCCCCGCATCACCTCGAGCAGCTCCCGCTTCAGCTCCAGTCCCGCGTGGTCCGAGGCGATCGAGAGCTTCATAGAAGTCGAGTCTAGCGGAACCGCCTGAAGAGCAGCACCGCGTTGGTGCCGCCAAACCCGAACGAGTTGGACATCACCGCGTCCACTCGCTGCTCGCGGGGCTGGTTGGGCACGTAGTCCAGGTCGCATTCCGGGTCGGGCGTGGTGTAGTTGATGGTGGGGGCAATCACGTTGCGGGTGAGGGTGAGCACCCCGATCACCGCTTCCGCCGCGCCGGCGGCCCCGAGCATGTGGCCGGTCATCGACTTGGTCGAGCTGACCGCCAGCTTGCGCGCATGCTCACCGAAGACGGTCTTGATCGCCTTGGTCTCGTTGGCGTCGTTGAACCCCGTCGAGGTGCCGTGGGCATTGATGTAACCGACCTGGTCCGGGTTCATCCCGGCGCTCTTCAGCGCCAGCTTCATGCAGCGGGCCGCGCCTTCACCTTCCGGCGCCGGAGCAGTGACGTGGTGGGCATCGGAATTGGCCCCGTAGCCGACCAGCTCGGCGAGGATCACCGCGCCCCGCTTCTTCGCGTTCTCGTACTCCTCGAGCACCACGATGCCGGCGCCCTCGCCCATCACGAAGCCGTCGCGGTCCTTGTCGAACGGCCGGCTCGCCCGGGTGGGGTCGTCGTTGCGGCTGGAAAGCGCCTTCATCACCGAGAAACCGCCGATGCCCAGCGGGGTGATCGCCGCCTCCGAGCCTCCGGCGATCGCCGCGTCGGTCTCGCCGTAGCGAATCGACTTCCAGGCCTCGCCGATCGCGTGGGCGCTGGTGGAACAGGCCGACACCGGAGACCAGTTCGGACCCTTGGCGCCATAGCGGATGGTGAGCAGACCGGGCGCCATGTTGATGATCATCTGGATGATGAAGAACGGTGAGAGCCGGTCGAAGCCCTTCTCCATCCCCTTCTTGTGCTGTTCTTCGAGGCTGCCGAGGCCGCCGATGCCCGAGCCGACAATCACTCCGACGCGCTCGGGGTCATAGCCGCCCGCCTTGTCGAGGCCGATCGGCAACCCGCTCTCTTCCATCGCCATCTGGGCGGCGGCGAGCGCGTACTGGGTGAAGAGGTCCATGCGGCGGACCTCTTTCTTGTCGATGAACTTCTCGGACTCGAAGTCCTTCACCTCACCGGCGAAGGTGGTGTCGAGCTTGCCCACCGGAAACCGACTGATCGGAGCGATGCCCGACTTGCCGGCCAGCAGTGCCTGCCAGTTCTTCTCGACGCCGGTCCCCAAAGAGGTGACCAGCCCGGTTCCAGTGACCACGACTCGGCGGTTTGACACGGCGGTACCCTACTTCTTGTGGGTGTTGACGTAGTTGATCGCGTCGCCGACGGTCTTGATGTTCTCTGCCTCCTCGTCGGGAATCTCGACCTCGAACTCCTCTTCCATCGCCATCACCAGCTCGACGATGTC
>JAYUUC010000381.1:0-4631 GCA_043755105.1 Myxococcales bacterium | reverse complement strand
CGAGAGGCAGTCGGGTCTTCTCTCCGGAATCACTTTCAGGGTCGGGGCGGGGGGGCGACATCGGTTCGGGCGTTGAACTGTACCGTTCGTCGTTGGTGGCTTCAAATCGGCCCTGGAGCCCGAAAATTTGCGACGAGGTATGGCGCGTGCTCACATTCGCACAACCCTGTAGCGACTTGAGCGGGAACCCTACCTCGAATGATTCGTCGGCTTCTCTGCCTCCTCGTGCTGGCCAGCTCCTCGGCAGGGGCCGCCACCGATCCTGCAGAACGGCCGTACCAGGAGGCCCGCTCCGAGTACCAGGCTTTGAAGAAAGACCCTGCGCGTCAGAAGCTTCGACACGCCTGGCTCAACGTGGCGACCCGATTCGAAAAGGTAGCGACGAGTTTTCCTCGCAGTGAGCGGGCAGGAGACGCTCTTTTCACGGCCGGTGAGGTGTGTCGCGAGCTCGGGCGGAGGTCGAAGGTGGAGTCAGACCTGCATTGCGCAGCGATGAGCTACCAGCGGCTGCTGTCCTACCCGCGACACCGGCTCGCCGATGATGCCGCCCTTGCACTGGCCAGGCTCGATCTCGAAGCGCTCGATGCCCCGGAAGAGGCCCGACGTGTTCTGCGCAGGGCGATTGCCGAGCTACCGCGGGGCGATCGCTTTCACGAGCTCAAGGCACTCTGGAGCACCTTGCCTCCGCCTCCTCGGGAGGCGCCCGTTGCTGCCGCGCGCAAATCGGGTGCGCACCCCAAGGGCGTGGCGCGCAAAGGGAGTCGACCCGAGGTGGCCGAGGCAGGTTCTCATCCGCGGGCGAGGGTTGCTGCGGGGCCTGCAGCAGCAGGGGTGTCAGTCCATGCGCTGCCCGGCGCTCTGGCGCTCTCACGCAAGGCGCTCTCCCGGAGTTCGGCGGTCTCTCCCGCGTCCGTCGATGACGATGAGGAAGCGCCCGGGTCTGCTTCGATGTCGAGCAGTGGCGGAGAGGATGCTTCAGCCGAGGCTTCCAACGAGTCAGGAGATGAGTCAGACGCGACGTCTGCCGAGTCGGGAAGCAGCCCCTTCAGCCAGGCGATTGCCCGCGCGGTGGCGCAGGGACATGTCGCTGCGGCCGGGTCTGGAGCCGAGGCTCCGCCTCGGGCGCACGGTCGAATGGTCGCCGCCGCGCGGCCGGGGTCGCGGGCGTCGACGCTCCCCGAGCCGGGCGAGGCAGAGGACGCCCCCTCGGGTCCCCTCGCACTGCCGACTCTGGAAGAGGTGCAGGAAAAGCTTCGCGACGTTCGTGTCGGGGCCGACCTGTCCGAAGAAAGCTCGCCGTTGAACGCGCCCGGCCTCGATGCCCGACAGGCCCGAGCGCGGCTGAAGCAGCTGCAGCAATCCGAAGTCTCCTCCGAGCTGTCGCTCTCGGAGCAGCTCGGGCTCAAGGTTCAGCGGGTGGTGATCGACGCCGGCCACGGCGGAAAAGATTCGGGAGCGATTGGCCCCGGCGGCACCCGCGAGAAGGACGTCGCGCTGGCGATTGCTCGGCAGGTGGCGCAACGCATTCGCGAGCTCGGCCTCGAGGTGGTGCTCACCCGCGAGGACGACACCTTTGTGCGTCTGGAAGATCGAGCAAAGATTGCCAACCGCCGCAAGGGCGACCTCTTCATCTCGATTCATTGCAACTCGGCCGCCAACCACGCGCTGCGGGGCATCGAGACCTACACCTTGAACACCTCGGCCGACCGCTACTCGATGCGGTTGGCCGCGCGCGAGAACGCCTCGTCCGGGAAAGGTATCTCCGACCTCCAGTTTATTCTCGCCGACCTCGCCACCAAGGCGAACACCGAAGAGTCGACGCGGCTGGCGCAGCGGGTTCAGAAGGGACTGGTGACCACGCTCAAGGCCCGCTACCGCGAGATCCGCGATCTCGGCAGCAAGGAGGCGCTGTTCTACGTGCTCCTTGGCGCGAAGATGCCGGCAGTGCTGGTCGAGACCTCGTTCCTCTCCCACCCGGAGGAGGAGCGCCGGCTGGGGAGCAAGAGCTACCAGGGTGAGGTGGCTGCGGCGATCGCCAACGGGGTGCAGGAGTTCCTCGGCCGTCGCCAGCGCCTGGCCAAGATGGACTGAAACGCTGTCCGTGTTCGGCAAGGTGCGACGGGCCCGTCGGCAACGTCTGGTCGAGAGGCACCGTCTCGGTGCTGAGCTTTGAGAAGGGCAGCCTTTCTGGCGACAGGTCGGGGCGAGTTTCGCGAACACCCGCCACTGCCCCACCCGTGCTTGACAGCAAGGGCCTACGGGCCGTCGGGTCAGTCTCTCCTGCTTGATGCGGCGATGCTATGTACCGGGGGCTGGCCACTCCATGCTCCCATCTGGCTTTCCGTCCCTGCAGCCTCCGTCGGCTCCGCCTCAGACCCACCGTGAGGAGCGAGCCCAGCTGCCGCCTTTCCCGCGCGGCGATCCCGCGACGCGGCTGGAACGGGCGCGCGAGTACCTTCGACAATCTCAGCAGCAGATCGAGCAGCGACACCGTGCCGGCGTTTCAGGGCTGTCGGTGTGCCGGCTGATTTCCGAGTCGATGGACCGGCTCGACATTGGACTTTTCGAAGAGCTCGCAGCCGAGCTGAAGCCGCCCCCGGACATCTGCCTGGTCGCGCTCGGAGGCTATGGCCGGCGCGAGCTGGCTCCGCACTCCGACCTCGACCTGCTGCTGCTCCGCGGACCCAAGGCCCGGGACGAACAGCTGAAGCCATTCGCCCTCGCATTCAGCACCCAGCTCTGGGACTTGAAGCGCGTGGTGGGCTGGAGCGTTCGCACCGCGGCGGAGTGCGCCCGCGCTGCGGCCGACGACCACACCATTCGCACCGCGCTGCTCGATTGCCGCTTTCTCGCTGGCCAGATGACCGTCTTTGAAGGGCTGTCCCAGCAGGTCCTCCGCGAGCTGCTCACCCTGAAGGCCGATGCGTTCATCGCGGACAAGACCGCCGAGCTGAAGGCCCGCCGGGAAAAGTTCGGCGATTCGATCTTCCTCCTCGAACCTCACCTCAAGCAGGGGGAAGGGGGCCTTCGAGACCTCGAAGCGGCGCTGTGGATTGCGCAAGCCCGCTTTCGCACCCGCGGCCTTCAGGCGCTGCTGCGCCAATCGATTCTTCCCGCTTCCGAAGTGGCGACCCTGACCGCAGCCCGCGACTTTCTGCTCCGGGTGAGGACCGAGCTGCACCTGCTCCGGGGTAGAAAAGAAGACCGGCTCACCTTCGATGTGCAGGAGCCGCTCGCCCGGAATCTCGGCTACGGCCTCGAAGGGGAACAGCTTCCGGTAGAGCGCTTCATGCGCGATTATTACCTGGCCGCGAAGGCCATTCGGCGCGCCGCGGACGCGCTGATTGCCCGCTGCGAAGAGACCGCCGCGTCTCGGCCCGCCCCCTTCCCGGAGCGGCGGCTACCCCCTTTCAAGGTCTTCCGCGGGAAGCTGACGCTCGAGGGAAGCGCCGAGCTTTTCCAGAGCGCTCCGGCGACCGCGGTGAAGCTGTTCCGGGTTGCCGAGGAGGAGCAGCTTCCACTCTATTCGTGGGCCCGCGACCAGGTGACGGATGCGTTGCCCCGGCTGTGGGAAGCGCGGGCAGTCCCCGAGGTGGTGGCGGAGTTGAAGGCGATCTTCACCCGGCCTGGAACCCGCGGTCAGTCGCTGTTCGCGATGCACGAGCTGGGCGTGCTGGGAACGCTGATCCCCGAGTTCGGCAGGGTCACCGCGCATCACCAAAACGACCTCTACCATGTGTACACCGTGGACGTTCATTCGCTCTTCGCGGTGAAACGACTTTACGGACTGCGCGAAGGCGATCTGGCCGATGCCCCGCCGGGGCTGTCACGCGAGATGCGTGAGCTCAGTGACCCGCTGCCGCTCTATCTTGGAATGCTGCTCCACGATTGCGGCAAGGGAATGGGCGGCGACCACTCGCTCCGCGGAGAAGAGCTGGCGATCGCGCTGGGCGAGCGCTGGGGGCTGTCCCCTCGGCAGCGAGAGGTGTTGCAGTTCCTGGTGCGGCAGCACCTGCTGATGAGTCACACCGCTCAGCGGCGCGATCTCTCCGACCCTGAGCTGATCGCGTCGTTCGCCGACAGCTGCGGCGACCTCGAGAAGCTGACCTGCCTGTATCTGCTCACCTACGCCGACATCTGCTCGGTGGGCCCGAAGATGTGGACCGAGTGGAAGGGCCAACTGCTCGCCGAGCTCTACCAGAAGGCCCGAGCAGCGCTGCTCGGCACCGCGGAGAGAGGCGGCGGATCACGATCCACCGTCCGCCAGCAATGCCTTGCTCGCTGGGGCCGGGTGCTCGGCCCGCAGCGGGCCGAAGGCCTCGCCGCGGTGATGCCGGATCGGTACTACCTTTCCGCGTCGGAGGGCGCGGCCACCCTCCATGGACTGATGCTCGAGCGGAGTCATTCGCAACCGCTGGTCTCGGCCGTGCGTCACCAGCGCTCTACCGGGTTCAGCGAGCTGTCGCTGGCGACGCGGGACCGACCCGGGCTGCTCGCGCTGCTCAGCGGGGTGCTCTCGGCCCACCGAATTTCCATTCTGCGCGCCACCATTTTCTCCACCACCGATGGCCGGGCGCTCGACATCTTCGAAGTGCAGCCTTCACCGGGGCCGTGGCTCGAGCGCAAGCGGT
>JAYUUC010000380.1:0-4645 GCA_043755105.1 Myxococcales bacterium | reverse complement strand
ATCTCTTCAGGAGTCCTTCCACTTTCGCGATCCGTGGACTCGAGTCGGTCGGCGAGGTGAACCACCAGTCGGTCCCACAGCTTCTCCACCTGTCGAAGCGCCTCGCGTCGGTGCTCCGCTGCGCTGTAGAGCTTGAGCACCTGGGTGCGCGAGACTCCCTTCTGCTTTCCTGCCACCTGGTCGTTGTCGCGGACCTCAAGGTAGTAAGAGAGCTCTTGTCCCGGAGTGAGGGGAAGGTCGGCGATCTTCCAGCGGTGGCTTCCGGAGGCGCGGCGCCCTTCGTCGATCGACAGCGGCACCCGCAGCTCCTCTCCCTTTCCGGGCACCCGGTAAACCAGCGCCAGGGCGCTCAGGCCATAGTCGTCGGAGGCTTCGAACTTCAGCGTCACCTCCTGGCCGGGGTCGATTTCCAGCACCTCGGCGGGGGCGAGGAGCTTCACCTGAGGAGGCGCGTCGGCTTCGATCCGGATCGAGAGCTCCGGCCCCTCGGCGATCGCCTGTTCGCGCGGGCCGAAGAAGGCGAAATGGTAGGAGCCCGGCTTGTCGACGAGGAAGCTGCCTGACAGCTCGCGGCCGCCCCCGACCTGCAGCGGAACCCGGCGTTCGCCCACCACGAGCTCGGCCCGGAGAACCTCTCGGTCCGCCCGGGTCTTGATCTGGACCTCGGTGCCCGCGGGCGCAGAGACCTCTCCATTGGTGCCCGGGACAGTGCGCTGCGCCAGGCCGGTGTAGGCGGGGTATCGGTAAGTGAGATCGACTTCGCCGGTGACCGGCTCGCGCACGGCCTGGACCGCGGTGGCCCCTCGGGTAGGAACGAGTGCGGTGAGTCCGCGGGGCCAGCCGTGGCCGGGGAGCAAGGCGAGCAACGCCGCGAACACCGCGACGCCGAGGAAGGCAAGGAGCGCACGCCGTGGCGGGCGAGGGTCGAGGATGTCGGCGGGGTCCTGGCGCTCGGCGCGGACGTCAAGCTGAGCGAGGAAGGCATGGGCGAGTTCAGGTGAGAACGTCGCTCCGGAATCGAGCTCTCGGCGAAGCTCGACGGCGGCCAGAACATCGGTAGAAAGGCCGGGTACCCGTCGAGCGATCAACCGCGCGGTCCTCAGCGGGTCACCCACCCTCCTGAGCGCGAGTCCCACACCGAACCAGACCCAGATTCCGGCCAGGGAAACGGGGGCGAGGACGGCGAGCAACCTCCCCAAGCCGGGGGCCCGGGAACCAATCAAGCCGGCAGCGAGGAGGAGCACCACCGCCGAGCCTGCTCCGTAATACGCGCCCTCTGCCCCGAGCTGTCGCCTCTGCCGACGCTGGACTTCAACCAGCAGCCGCTGATGTCCCCCCAGCCCGTCAGGCGCGCGCGCGCCCGGAGGCCCGGGGAGGGAAGGGGACGGGTCATCAGAAGGGAGGGAAGCAGGGCTCAAGGGGCGGGTTGGAACCGCCGACCGGCGGGACCATTCCTTCCTTATATCGACCCTTGGAGGCAAGCGCCGCTCGGTTGCCCTTCGGCCATCCATCCCGCTGCGCCGCTCTAAGACTGCCGGTCGTCCCCATCTCTCGAGGTGAACCCAAACCGAGAGGACAACGCGATGAGAAAATCGAAGAACCGGGTGTGGGCAGCCGCACTGGCGTCCTCCCTCCTGTTAACAGGGGGCTGCACGCAACCTGTGGACGAGACCGGGGCCGCCCGCCGTGCCGCCTCCCAGGCCCTGCCGGGGCCGGGCGGAAGCGGGGACGAGTTGGGTCGCGCTGGAACTCCCTTCGCCGTCCCCGACGACTCCGCATTGGGCTCTCGCGAACAGTCATTCACCGAGGGCGATTTCCAACCTGAGGTGATTCAGGGCGCCCCGGGCCAGGAGCACGGCACCGGCGGCTCGGGCAGTGAAGGCACCGCAGCGCCGGTGGCCGAGGGCAACGATTCTCAGCCCCAGCTGCTCAGCAAGCTTCACCACCTGAATCAGATGGAAATCCAGATGGGAGAGCTCGCTCGGGCCAACAGCGCTTCGAAGCAGGTCCGCTCCTATGGAGAGAAGTTGATTCGGGACCACAAGAAGGCCGACAGCAATCTCACCCGTTTCAGCGGCAAGCATCGGCTCACCCTGGCCACCGAACCAGGGGAAGAGATGAAGGGCGAGCACGCGAAGATGGAGGAACTGAAGGGAATCAAGGGGACGGAGTTCGACCGGAAGTTCACCGCGATGATGGTCGAAGGGCACCAGAAAGCGATCGTCGAGGTCGCTTCGGCGCGGGCTGCGCTCATCAACGGAGAGCTCAAAAGTCTGCTGGAGAAGCTGCTTCCGCAGTTGAAGGACCACAAGAAAGCGGCAGAGAAGCTGGCTTTGTCGGTGGGCTCAAAGACTGCGGGATGAGTGTTGATGCGCCAGCGTGGAGCGCTCCCACTCTCTGCTATGCACCTGCGCCGGTGACAGACGATGGAGGTTCAAACTGAAACTGGTGCGTACGCGGCGAGGGGCCCGTCTGGTCCACAGCGGTCACGTGGTGAGCGAAATGCTCGGCTCTCCGGGGCCCACGGACAGCGTCTTCGATGTGCTCGCGGCCGGAGCGATCGTCCTCGCGCCACAGGCGCATCGGCTGGCGCTGCTTGGTTTTGCGGGAGGTGGGCTGGTCGGTCCCTACCGTGCGCTCGGCGGGGAAGCCGAGATCTTCGGGGTCGACCTGTCGATGCTCGCGGCCCGTATGTTCCGCCAGCTCGGCCAGGGCTGGGCCGGTGAGGTCTCGGTGGTCAAAGCGGAAGCCTCGGAGTGGTTGAAGACTCAGCGACGCTTCGAGGTAATCATCGAAGACCTCTCCCAGCAAGTTCCCGGCGATGTGGTGAAGCCGGCGGTCAGCCTGGAGACCCTGCCGGGCCGGATCGCGAAGCGCCTCACCTCGAAAGGGGTCGCGGTGATCAACGTCCTTCCCACCCGCGGGCTGTCCTGGAAGCGACTGCTGGGGCACTGGTCCGGGCATCATCGTGCCGCTCGGGAAGTGAGGCTCGCCGGCTTCGACAACCGGATTCTCTTGCTGGGCCACGCCTTGCCACCCTCCCGAATGCTCGCAAGGGCGTTGCGCGAGTCGTTGTTCGCGATCGGGTCGTCCCAGGCAGGAGCACTCTCGGTGCGGACGCTGAAGTAACGCTACAGAGCACTGTCAAAGATAGGGTGTCGGCCAAGGGCACACAGTGGTCTCCAATGGGTGACAAGACAGTACAGATCCTGCGCTGAGCCAGACAATCACCACCCGGTTAAAAGGTTTCAATCGCCCAAAGCTAGTCATCCACGGAATCGAGAAGTACTCGATCCGCGAAGATTGACGTGTTCTTGACGCCCTTTGAGATGGACCAGACACTCGCCGTTCTTTTGGAAGGAGCACCTGCTGATGCGTCGAGTACTATCTAGCCGGCCCGCGGGCAGTTTTCTTGCCCTGTTGCTAATCTGTGCTGGCTGTCATCAGGAATCATCGTCTCCTTCGTCTGCTCCGAAACTGACCAGCTCGAGGGCTGCGGTGGTCACCAACGGTGGCTTCGAAACCAGTGGAGGCGCGCTGACTGGCTGGACGGTGACGCCCTATCACAATACGGGTATCACCACGTTGCCCGCGACCAGCGTCGCCAACCTGGGGCTGCTCACGGCGACCTCGACCTTGTCCGTGGCGGTCACTGCAGCTGCCAACGTCATCCCGGTCTCGGCGACCACCACCTTCGCGGGTGGCACATCAATGCTGCAGATCGACAACGAAGTGATGACGTACACCGGCAAGTCGAACAACGGCGGCACTTGTGGCGTCGCTCCCTGTTTCACCGGGGTAGCGCGCGGTTTTAACGGTACCACTGCGGCTGCCCACTTGATCGGCGCGGCGGTGAAGGCCCCCGTCAGCACCTTCGCCCGAACCGGGGCGGTACAGTCGCAGAAGCTCTCCGGGCTCTCGGTCGGCTCTCCATTCTACCCGGAGTTCGACCTCTCTTCTGCGGTGGTCAACGAGTCTCCACTCGGCTTCGACCACACCGCCAACTCGCTCAAGCAGGCCTACGTCACCAGCAACGCCGACATCGACCCCGACGACAACAAGGTCCACCTCCGCTTCGCACTCTCTCCGGCACTGCAGAACCCGGGTCACCAGGACACGCAGCAGCCGTACTTCTTCGTCGAGGTACGCAACATCACCCAAGGCACCACCATCTTCTACGACTTCAACTTTTCCAACCAACCGGGCGTGGTGTGGAAGGTCGACACCTCGGGAGCGACCGCGGTCGCCTATACCGACTGGCAGCTTTATGACATTGCGCCGGGCAACGGTTTGCTAGCGCCGGGAGACACCCTCGAGGTGGAGATCATCGCCGCCGGCTGTTCTCTCGGCGGTCACTGGGGCGAGGTCTACGTCGACGGCTTCGGCGCCACCCTGCCCGGCCTGTCGGTCAGGAAGACGGGCCCCGCAAACGCGAACCTCAACTCCGACATCACCTATTCCTTCACCGCGAAAAACAGCAGCTCGCTGGTTTCCCGCGGCGTCATCGTCGATGACACCTTGCCGCGCCATTCGACCTTCGTGTCGATCGCGCCGGGGGCCGGCACCTGCACCACCCCGGCGGTAGGGGCGGCGGGCAGCGTTTCCTGCAACTTCGGCACGCTCAACCCCGGGGAAAATCGCACCT
>JAYUUC010000379.1:0-4646 GCA_043755105.1 Myxococcales bacterium | reverse complement strand
CCCGCGCGGTCATCAGCGGGGCAGGTGTCTGCTTCGGAGCGGCGCTGCTGGTGGGAATATCTCTGGTGTGGGTGGGAGGCTGGCCGGTGGTTGCGATCGGCCTCTGCTCGTTGCTGGCGGGTTTTGCCTATACGGGCGGCCCCTATCCGCTGGGGTATCACGGCCTCGGCGACGCCTTCGTGATCGTGTTTTTCGGTTTCGTCGCCGTGGTTGGCACCTACTACGTCCAGGCCCTGACGGTGCATCCGCTGGCGTTCTGGGCGGCGATGCCCGTGGGTGCGCTCGGAGACGCCCTGCTGGTGGTCAACAACCTTCGCGATCGTCCCACCGATGCACTGGCCGGGAAAAGGACCCTGGTGGTGCGCTTTGGTGAGCGTTTCGGTCGCGTGCAATACCTGGTGCTGATGGGGGTGTCTTTTCTGACGCCGATGGCGCTGTGGGCGACCGGCACCTCGGCCTGGGTATTGGTCCCGCTGCTTTCTTTTCCACTCGCCCTTGCGCCGACGCGGCAGGTGCTTTCGGTACGCGGAGCCATCCTCAACCAGGCTCTGGCCTCGACGGCACGGTTGCTCCTCGCCTTCGGGCTGCTGTTCGCGTTCGGCCTGTGGAAAGGAGGGGTGGCTTGAAAATCTCCTCATGGCGAATCGAGCCCATTGTGCTGCGGTTCAAGGTTCCGCTTATAACCGCGTCCGGTGCCTACGTTTCTAGACGTGGCTTCGAGATCGAGCTTCAGACTGCCGAAGGCCGGGTGGGCGCGGGAGAAGCAACTGCTCTTCCCGAGCACGGAACCGAGACCTTCGAAGAAAGTGTCGAAGCCCTGCGTCTTGCGGCAACTGCACTGGAGTCTTGGGGTGAGCTGCCCGTGTTGGCGTCGCTTCCTTCGGCGCTGGCGGGGATAGAGGCTCTGTCCCGCGCTCCGGCAGCCCGTCATGGAATCGAGCTTGCCCTGCTGGATCTCCTGGCCCAGGAGGGCTTTACGACGATCGCTCGGTTGTTGGCAGGAGACGCCGCTCTTGCGTCGGTTCCGGTTCACGCCTTGCTGACGGGGAGTGAGCCCGTGGCGCTCGGTCGAGACGCCGCCGAAGCCCTGTCCCAAGGCTATGCGACGTTCAAGGTCAAGGTAGGCGCGCATCCCTTGGGGCTCGATGAGCAAAGGTTGTTCGCGGTGAGGTCGGCAGTGGGGGACACCGCGGCCCTACGAGTCGATGCCAACGGAGCGTGGACCGAGAAGTCAGCGAGAGCGGCGCTGAGAGGCCTGGCGCCGATGAAAATCGAGCTCTGCGAACAGCCGGTGCGTTCCGACGACGTCGAGGCGATGCAGCGACTTCGGGGTGAAGTGTCTACGCTGATTGCTGCGGACGAGTCCGTGCCGGTGATGGGTCTGGAAAAATTGCTTCACGGAGCGCGGGGTCCTGTGGTGGATCTTCTGGTGCTCAAGCCGATGGTGCTCGGCGGCCTGCTGCCGGCCCTGTCCCTGGCACGCGCAGCAGAACGGGCGGGAATCGGGAGCTATGTGACCACGTCGTTGGATGGCGCGGTGGCACACGCGGGTGCCGTGCAGCTGGCGGCCGCGATGCCCCGGGCGGCGTACGCGCATGGACTCTCTTCCACCCGCCTCTTCGTCGATCGCGATTTCCGATTCGAGAACTACCTCCCGCGCGATGGACAGATTTCAGTTCCGGATTCTTGCGGACTGGGGATCGCGGGGCCACCTCGGTCCGAGCGCAGGTGAACGATGGAGACCGCCGCCTGTCCAGTCTTTCACTGGGCTCAGCATGCTCCGCTGCGCCTCGCTGCGGAATGCGGGGACGAGCGGTGGACCTACCAGCGATTGGATGCAGAGGTGGGGGCCTGGGAACAGGTTCTCCGGCGGCAGGGAGTGGTCTCCGGTTCTCGTTTTGCGATGTTGTCTTGGAACTCGCTCACATTCTTGGCCCTGTTTCACGCCGCCGCCCGGATCGGAGCCGGGATCGCGCCGCTCAACGCCCGGCTGACCGCGCCCGAGTTGAGTGTCATCCGGGACCGTCTTCAGCCGGCGGTGGTGTTCGCAGAGCCCGGACTGGCGCATCTGATCGACGGCGCGGTCGCGCTCGACACCGTTCAACTGCCGTCCGCATCACTCGCCGAGCCGAAGATCGAGCTCGCCGCGGTGCATGCTCTCGTCTTCACTTCCGGCACCACGGGGCAGGCGAAGGCCGCGCAGCTCACCGTGGGAAATTTCATCGCCCACGCGAAGGCGACCAACGCTCGTTTGCCTTCCACTCCCAATGATCGCTGGCTAGCCAGCCTTCCTTTTTTTCACATCGGCGGGTTGGCAATGATTGCCAGGTCGGCGCTCGCCGGGAACACCCTGGTGGTGCAACCCCGCTTCGATCCTCTCAACGCCAACACCGCGATCGACGAGCAGGGAATCACCCACCTCAGCCTGGTGGCGACCAGCTTGAAGCGGCTGCTCGAGATCCGCGAAGAGCGGCCGTTCCCCTCCTCGCTGAATACCCTTCTCGTCGGCGGAGGCCCGGTGCCCTCCAGCGTCCTGGCGCGGGCCCGAAGCCTGGGGGTAACTGCTTTGCGCACCTACGGCCTCACCGAGGCCTGTTCTCAAGTGTGTACAGAGACCGCAACGGACGCGGGGTCGGACACGTGCGGCCCCCCCCTGAACGGGGTGGAAGTGAGGGTTGTGGATTCGGCGCGCGTGACTCTGGCCGTCGGGGAAATCGGTGAAATTGAAGTGAGGGGGCCGACGGTGATGGCCGGCTATCTCGACGCTCCGGAGGCCAATGCACAGGTCCTCAGTCACGGTTGGCTTCGCACCGGAGACTTCGGAAGCCTGGATGCGGATTCGAGGCTGACGGTGTTCGCTCGTCGTTCCGACCTCATCGTCAGCGGAGGGGAGAACATCTATCCCGCCGAGATCGAGGCGGTGCTGGAGGCCCATCCCTCCATCCTCGAAGCGGCAGTGGTCCCCCTCGCCGATGCCGAGTGGGGTCAGGTCCCCGTGGCACTGGTGGTCGTGAAGGGCACCCTTGAACCGGTGCCGCTGTTCGAGGCGCTGGACGCTTTTTGCCGACAACAGCTGGCTGGCTTCAAAATACCCAAGGTGTTTCGGCAGGTTTCAACGCTCCCGAGAACGTCCATGGGCAAGCTCGACCGGGTGGCGATGACCCGGCTGCTCGCACGCCCCGGATGAACGCAATGGCCACGCGGCCTCTGCGTAAGGAGCTCGTCCGGGTCGGCAAATCGACCCTACTCAAGGAAAGACGACCATGAGCTCGATGAACTGCCCTTCTTGCCACACCCTTCTGGGCGCGACCGCGACCGAGTGCCCGAATTGTGGCGGTAAGCGGACGATGACCCGCCTTCACCGCGGCTCTCCCGATCGGATGCTCGCAGGGGTCTGCGCAGCCCTCAGCGAGCGCTATGGCTTCGACCTCACGCTGATGAGGGCGCTCCTCGTCTTGCTGACCCTGATGTCCGTCGGTCAGGTGTTCTGGGCCTACGTCGCGGTCTGGTGCGTGACCCCGCCCACTGCAAAGGGAGTTGCCCCGATCTCACGGCTGTTCGACGCGATTTCGGGGATCTTCGGAGGCAACCGCCAAGCCGTCGAACGCCGACCCTCGGCCTTCTGATGACGTCTTGCTGCAAGCGGAGAGAGGTCTCCGCCTGCACAACGCCAAGCCCTACCGCTTGGCCCGCTCGATCTTGATGTCCTTCTCAGCGAGCTTCTTGCCGCTGGTGCCTTCGAACCCGGCCACATCCTCCTCGGCGACGAAGGCGTAGCTGTAAGTCCCGCGAATGTCCGAGCGAACCAACTTCCCCGACGGAGCTCCGGCGCCTTCGAGAGCGCCCTTCAGCCCCGACTCATCGAGGCCGTCGGAGGCGCCGAGGTTGACCCACAGCCGTACCTGACCTTCAGGCACTTCGACTTTGGCCGAGGGCTTTCGTTCGCGCCGGGGCCGCGCCGGTCTTTCTCCAGCGGCAGCGTCGGTGCCGGGAGCAGCTTCAGCGCTGGTCGGAACGTCGGCGGACGCGGTGTCAGAAGTGGATGCGGCACGCGGCGACGAAGCGGGCCGTTCCCGTGCAGGGCTGCGTTCCCGGCTGCTTCCCCGTTCGCGCTCCCGGCTGCTGCCGCCGTGCTCTCGGCTTCCACGGCCTGCCCCGGAGGAGGGAGGCCTTCGGCTGGGAGCAGAATCGCTGAGCCGAACCGGAGAGGGCGCGGCAGCGGCGACGCCGGCCGCTCCGCCCTGGCTGGCCTGCAGCTTCTCTATCCGGTGCTGGGTGAGGAAGAACTTGAGCATGAAGGCGATCAAATCATCGGCATCGGGCCGGGTCTTCAGCTGACCGGCGAGAGCGAGGTAGCCCTCATACACCGAGCCCGCAGCCCCTTCTTTCAGCTCACGCACGTGGCGGTCGGTCCACATCCGCATCGCGTCTTCGGGAGAAGGCATCTGCCGCTTCTCGAAGTTGATGTTGTACTTCTTCTCCAGCGTGGTGAAGGTCATCAGCTCGCGACCGGAGACGAGGTTGATCGCGGTTCCCTTCTTGCCGATTCGACCGGTGCGGCCGACCCGGTGGAGGTAGACCGCAGGGTCCTCGGGCAGCGAGTAATTGAAGACGTGGCCGAGGTCGGAGATGTCGATGCCCCGGGC
>JAYUUC010000378.1:0-4649 GCA_043755105.1 Myxococcales bacterium | reverse complement strand
TGAGCAGCACCTTGAACCGCATCACCGGGCTGCCGACCAGGCTGATCACTTCTCCGTCCTTCAACAGTCGGTCAACCGGGAAGCTGAGCCGCTCGGCGGTCCGCTCGTGGGCCCAGATCGGAATCCTCAGCCGGTCCCTCACGGCCACGGCTCCGCCGATGTGGTCGACGTGGTGATGGGTCAGCACCACCGCTTTCGGCCTCATCCCTTCCGAGGTGTGACCTGCGATCAGCGCGAGCAGCTTGGCGTATTGGCGCACCTCCGCCGCTCCCGGGTCGACGATCAACAGCTCCCCATTGCCGAGCAGGTAGCTGTTGGTGTGCGCCGCCGGCGGCAACGTCGGGGTGATCAGCGGATACATCCGGATCCCCTTCTGGAACTCCATCCGGTTCGGGATGTTGCCCGGCGAGTACGGGGGATTGCTGAGCGCGAAGGCGATCTCCTTCGGGCTCTCCAGCCGCGCCAGGGTCTGCAGCGCATGAAGGTTGGGCGGATGAAGCAGCGCGGTCCCCTCCTCCCAGCGCCTCAGCGCCGCGGCAGGCTTGACCCAGGCCCCCTCGGCGATTTCCCCTGGCCAGGGGTCGACCTTGGCCCCCGACGGCGCCTCGACGAGGAAGAACCGGGCATCGAAGCGCTTTGGCAGAAACGGCGGCGTTATCCACCGACCCGCGTCGGCAAAATCCCGGGAGCGAAGCCGCAGCCCTTCCCCCTTCAGCTGCTCCGCAAAGGTCTGCCGCTTGTCCAGCAGCGCCTTCCGCAACTCGGCCAACCTCGCCGCGCTCAGTCGGGAAGCCCATTCGGCGACCAACACCCCGGTCTCTTCGAAGAGCTCACGGGCCGCGGCCACCTTCAACATCGCCGCCTCGCCGATCGCGCCTTCGATCGGCACCGAGCCGTCCTGAAGGTCGAGTTGGCCTCCAGGGAAAGCGTAGTAACCGCCCGCGAAGGAAAGCTGGGCCCCGCGCTTGAGCCAGAACACTTCACGGGCCGGACCTGCCCCTCGAATCATCACCACCGCCGCCGCATCGCGGGGCTTGGACGGCGCCGGAGCAGGAGGCAGACCCCGAATGGCTTCACTCATGCCCGATCTCCATCGCGCGAGGTGAGTCGCGCGAGCACCTGCTTCGCCTGGGGTAACTGGTCGGGCCGCACGTACAGCCGGGACAGCCGCACCGCGCCACTGTACCGCTGGTAGAGCGGGGTGTAACGGGACACTTCGGTGAGCCGGCCGGTCGAAGAATCGACGATATACAGCGAGGGCAACGCCCCTTCCTCGAAGTACTTCGACAGCACCCCTCGAGATTCGACCGAGAAGTGCTCCAGCTGCAGATGGGTGAGCTCGTCGGCAAGCGTGGCGAGGTCGTAGCCCTCGTCCCGTTCGGTGAACTGCGCGAGCAGCTTGAAGCCGTTGCGCCGCACGATTCGCTCGGCCCAGCGGTTCTTCGACTGTCGCAGCGCCTGGGCCAGTGCCACGTCATCGCAATAGAGGAAGGCTGCCGGGTCGGCTGGAATCTCGAACTCCCCCACTGCCTCCTCGTAATAGCTGCGGAGCATGTGGTCGAAGTTGACCGAGGTGTGGTGGTAATAGACCGCGAGAAACATGTGGTAGCGGCTGAGGAGAAAGTCTTCGAAGGCGAACGCTGCCGACCGCGAGAGCGCGAGGAAGGCGCTCCCGTCCTTCTCCGCGACTCCCAGGTTCTGGACGATCCAGTCGAGGTCGTAGCGACCGTAATTGACCCCGGTATAAAAGGAGTCGCGCAGCAGATAATCCATCCGGTCCGCGTCGAGCTCTCCCGAGACCAGGGCGCGCAGCAGCGGAAACCAATCCACTCCCGCCGCGGTGAAGGGACTTCCCCCGGGAGCCCGCTTTCCTGCGATCAACGACACCACCGCGGTGGGGTCGAGCCCGTGGGCGCCGTACCGCTCCGCCACCGTCTCTCGCAGCGAGCTGCCGAGAAGCAGCTGGGCGGTGAAGTCCTCGTGCGACGCCTGTCCCGAACCGTGCTCCCCATTTCCCAGCCAGGCGGGGAGCTGGAGCAGGGCACGGGCCGGCGCAATCCGCTCCGACGCGTGGGAGAGCGGCATGTGGCCGAGGTCGTGACAGAGCACGGCCAGGCGGACCGCGACCCGAAAGCGCTCCCGCTCCAGGGCCGGAAGCTCGGCCCGAGCGGCGACGGCGTCGAACAGTCGGGAGGCCACGTGCATCGCCCCCAGAGAGTGGGCATGGCGGGTGTGGGTGGCGCCGGGGAAGGCCAACTCTCCGAAACCCAACTGCCGAATGTGGCGCAGCCGCTGGAAAAAGGGGCTGTCGACGACCGCCTTTTCCTCATCGGAAACGGTGATGGTGCCGTGGATCGGGTCTCGAATGCGCATCGGGGCCAAAGCTCTATCAGAACTGCCCCCAAGGTTGCCTGGGAAGCGGCCGCCGAACGTGCTAGCAAAGTAGTACCGCATGAACATCTCGATCCTCCACAATCGCGACCATGAGCTGTTGGAAGAAGACCCAGGACGGGAGGCGCGAGCAGATGTGGTCCGGGTCGCGGAGGCACTCTGCGAGGCGCTCCGCAGCCGCCAGATCGACGCGGTGACGGTGCCGGTGAACGGCGACCTCGGAGCGGTCACCGACTTGCTTCACCGCCGCCCGCCCGACCTGGTGATCAACCTCTGCGAGTCGCTGGTCGCCGACAGCCGGGGTGAGATGGTGCTGCCCTGCCTGCTCGATGCGCTGAAGATTCCCTACACCGGCTCGTCGGCGCTCTCTCTCGGCCTGGCGCTGCACAAGAACAAGGCGAAGGAGATTCTCTTCGCCCGCGGCGTTCCCACCCCGGAGTTCCGGGTGGTGGAGTCGATTGGCGACCTGGTGGCGATCGACCTCCCCTTTCCGTTGATCGTGAAGCCGGCCCGGGAAGACGCCTCGGTCGGCGTGGACCTGGACTCGGTGGTGTACGACCGCCCGTCGCTCGGACGCGCGGCACTGCAGGTGCTGCGCAGCTTTGCTCAGCCCGCCCTGGTCGAGCGCTACATCGAAGGTCGGGAAATCTACGTTCCGCTGCTCGGCAACCGTCCTCGCCGCTCGCTTCCCCTCACCGAGATTCATTTTGGTCGGGCCTTCGAGGCGAAACCGAAGATCGTCTCTTACCGGGCGAAGTGGGACGAACAGTCTCCCGAGTTCATCGACAGCCCGTCAGGCCCTTGCTCGCTCGACCCGATCACCGAGGCCCGGCTGGTGAAGGCAGCTCAGGCGGCGTTCGACGCCCTCGAGTGCCGGGATTATGGGCGGGTCGACCTTCGTTTGTCCGCTGACGGCCAGCCTTACGTGATCGACATCAACCCCAACTGTGACCTTCACCCTGAAGCAGGCTATGCCAAGGCGGCAGCCGCCGAAGGGATGAGCTACGCCGACCTGGCCTTGCGCCTGGTCGAGATCGCACTGGAAAGAACCCATGGAAATAAGACCAATCGCCGCACGGGACCGGGAACAGGTCGCCGCGCTCCTTCGCAAAATCGAAACCTTCTCGCCGCAGGAAGTGGAGTGCGCTCTCGAGCTCGTCGACCTCGCGCTCAAGCCGAACAACCCTGACTACACCATCCTGGTCGCGACCAAGGAGTCGGACGCCCAGGTGATCGGCTATATCTGCTACGGCCCCACCCCGATGACCGACGGGACCTTCGACCTCTACTGGGTGGCCTCCGACCCGACCGTTCGCGGCCAGGGTGTGGGCGCATCGATGGTCTCGGCGATGGAAGGTGACCTGCGTCGCCGCAAGGCCCGGCTGATGCGGGTAGAGACGTCTGCGATGGAGGCTTACGGGCCGACCCGCGGCTTCTATGCGGCGATGAAGTACAAGGAGGAGTCGCGGTTCCGTGACTTCTACAAGGAGGGCGACGATCTGATCGTCCTCTCCAAGAGGCTGTAGGTCGCGATGAAGCTGACCCGCTTTTGCCGCGTCGCCTCTGTGCTCGCCCTGGGAGTGGGGCTCGCTCAGGGCGGCCAGGCCTTGGCCCGCGCTCCCGAGGCTCGCCCCGCGCAGAAGAAGGCAGCGCTGGCAGCGTTGCTTTCCGACGCAGTGACCGCTCCTCGCCCTTCGGGAGGCGAGTACTTCGGCCTCTACTTGATGGACAAGAAGGTCGGCTATGTCTTCTCTGACCTCACCGTCAGCGCTGGCCGTGCCCGCTCGGTGTCCGAATTGGTGTTCAAGGCCAAGGTGGGCGACAAGGTCGCAGAGCGCCGCCACCGCGAGGTTCGGGTCTACGAGGCCAGACCCAACGGCAAGCTGCTCTCCTTCGAGATTGAATCGAGCGGCGACGGCGGCAACGAGCGGCTGGAAGGGACTGCCGGTCCTCAGGGGCTGAAGGTCCTGCGCAAGCGGCCCGGTCAAGCCGATGAGGTCCTCAAGCTTCCGGCATCAAAGGAGACAGTGGAGGATTCGGATCAAGCCCGGGTGGCCCTGCTGCGGGGCAAGTCGGTGGAGGGTTTTCTCACCGACGGTCAGGACCTCGAGAGCTACCCGGTGTCCACCACACTGGGTCCGAGTGAGCTGAGGGTGCTGGGCGGAGTGAAGGTCAACCTGCACAAGACGGTGACCCTGTCCGAGAAAGAGAAGGTCCCGGTCGACACCTACCTTGACGACAAGGGCCGCACCGTGGAG
>JAYUUC010000377.1:0-4655 GCA_043755105.1 Myxococcales bacterium | reverse complement strand
GACGTGCGGCCTCAGGCGCCGACGCACGCGCTGTTCATTCCCCTCACGCACATCGCCACCCTCAACGACCTCGGCGCCGATCAGGAAGCGTTGGTGGGGCACCTCTTCGTTGCCGCCGCCCAGCTTGCGCGGGAGCGGGGCCATGCCGACAACGGTTACCGGGTGGTGATGAACTGCAACCGCGATGCAGGACAGACGGTGTTCCACATCCATCTTCACTTGCTCGCAGGAAGGCCGCTGGAGTGGCCCCCGGGCTGAACCTGGAAGGTCTACTCCGCTTCGGATCGATGCTCGTTCCCCTCGGCCCCGAGGAACACGGTCTTCGCGTTGACGAACTCCCGGATGCCGAGTGCACCCAGCTCGCGGCCATACCCCGAGCGCTTCACCCCTCCGAAGGGCAGCCGCGGGTCGGAAGCGACCATCGCGTTGAGGAACGTCTGGCCCGCCTCCAGCTCGTCGACGAAGCGCTGCTGCTCGAGAGGGTTTTCGGTCCAGGCGCTGCTCCCGAGCCCGAAGGGGGAATCGTTCGCCACTGCGATCGCCTCGTCCAGGGAACGGACCTTGAATAGCAGCGCCACCGGCCCGAACACCTCTTCCTGATGGACGGGCGCCTCGCGCGGGATGTCCGTTAGCGCGGTCGCCGGGTAGAAGTTGCCAGGCCCTGTGCCCGGCGTGCCGCCGATCAGCAGGCGCGCCCCCCGCTCGACCGATTCCCGCACTTGCCGGTCAACGCTCTTCAACACCTCGGCGGTGGCAAGCGGCCCCAGGTCGGTGCTCTCGAGCATCGGGTCTCCCTGCCGAAGCTGGCTCAGCGCGGCGACGAAGGCCTTCTCGAACCGCGGGTAGATGTCGGCGTGGACGATGAAGCGCTTGGCGGCGATGCACGATTGCCCGTTGTTGATCATCCGCGCGGTGACCGCCGTTTTCACCGCCTGCTCCAGCTTTGCCGAAGGCATCACGATGAACGGGTCGCTGCCCCCGAGCTCCAGCACCACTTTCTTCAGACATCGCCCGGCGGTGGCGGCGACCTCCCTCCCTGCGGCCTCGCTCCCGGTGAGGGTAGCTGCAGCGATTCGAGGATCTGCGAGGATCGCCCCCACCCGCTTCGAACCGACCAACAACGTTTGAAAGGCCCCGGGACCAAAGCCTGCGCGGGTGAACAGGCTCTCGAGGGCGAGCGCGCAGCGGGGCACGTTGGAGGCGTGCTTGAGCAGGCAGACGTTCCCCGCCATCAAGGCTGGCGCCGCGAAGCGCACCACCTGCCAGAAGGGGAAGTTCCACGGCATGATCGCCAGCACCGGTCCCAGGGGAAGAAAGCGGACGTAGCTCTCCCGGGCCTCGGAGGCGATCGACTGGTCGGCGAGGTAGCCCTCGGCGTGTTCCGCGTAGTGGCGACAGGTGAGCGCACACTTCTGGAGCTCGGCCACGGCAGAGCGGAACGTCTTTCCCATTTCTTCCACCATCACTCGCGCCAGTACTGTCTGCTCGGCGTCGAGCAGCGCGGCCGCCCGGTGCATCGCCGCCGTTCGCTCTGCCATCGGAGACCGCCGGTGGCTGATGAACCGCCGCTGGGCACGCATCAGAATGGCCTCCACCTCGGCTTCAGTGTGTTCCTCGAAGGTCTGGGTGGTCTTCCCGGTGGCGGGGTT
The DNA here is from genome assembly GCA_043755105.1 of Myxococcales bacterium. Classification (GTDB taxonomy): domain Bacteria; phylum Myxococcota; class Myxococcia; order Myxococcales; family Myxococcaceae; genus JAYUUC01. Next base: position 3,006 of record JAYUUC010000377.1, on the reverse strand, counting down.
GATGCTGGCGATGGACATCACGGCTCCTTTCAGGCGAACGGCTCCGAGGAAGATGGCGTTCGGGGTTGGTCCGCAAAGACCCCGGCCACAAGACCAGGGTGAGTGTCTGCCCGGCTGCTTACCAGACACCCGCGGACGGTGACGTCGCCTCGAGCCGCGCGATACCTAACTTCCCCTTCAACATCGTCCTCAGAGAGGCAAGACAATGTGGCGAGCCACTCGATGGTTGACCGCGGGAATGATAGGAGCCGCCTGCTTTGGAGTAGTGGCTTGCCGGGGTGACGCCGAGAAGGCTCGGGTCGAGGCGCCGATCGCTGCGGTTCCCGCCACCGGCACCACCGGGTACGCGAGCACCGAGCCGAGTCCCGTCGAGTCCCACCGCACCGACCTCACCGTGCATGATTCCTCGCCCCTCCCTTCGGCTTCCGGACGCCTTCGCGCTCAGATGGCTCTGCCGGGCTCGGACCAGAACGGGACCGGTGGCGCCGGGACGATGGGGTTCGGTCCCAGCACTCACCTCCTCGACGCAGGCGTCCGCTTCGATGGCGGAATCGGTGGCTCTGGCTCGAGCGGTCGCGGAGAAAACGTCGAGACCTCCACCGGGCTCCGGCACGACCCCGACAAGGGCACGGTCCGCGACAACGGCACTTCGACCGGACTCGAAAACGGCCGGGCCGCACCCCCGACACCCTGAAAGCGCGACAGGGGTTTGAAGGTCATCCGCCTGGCTGCTGACGGGTCAGGCGGCGCGAACTGTTTGTCTCAGGGTGAGGGGGTTCCTACGTTCCAAAGGTCGGAAGCGAAGGAGCTGCCATGTCCTCGACTCAGCGATGGTTCTTTTTCGGTGTGCCCCTGGCCGGCCTGTTCTCGCTTCTGGGATGTCAGCAGACCACTTACGGGCGCGCACTCCAGGCAGAGAAGCAGCCCTCTTCCTCGTCGCCCACTCCCTCCAGTGGCAAGGTGCAGCCTCCCCTCCAGCAACTGGGAAGCCAGGGCGGTACGGGCGGCTCGGGGCCGGTCACGCATGCGGGTGCAGGAGATCCCCGCATTCGCGCGCTGGCTGGACCGCCTCCGGCGCCGGCGCCGCCCGCTCAGGAACCCGAGTCGGCGTCGAATCGCACCGGTACCCGATAGCAACCGCTGGTCACTGGTAGCGGAGAGGCCCGCGCCACCACGCAGTCGCGCGCCGCCCGGTCGAGCACTCCCGAGCCGGTGGTGCCTTCCAGCACAATCTCCTTGGCCGCACCGACTGCGTTCACGCAGAACGAGACGGTCACCTGCCCGGTGATTCGAAAGCGCTGCGCCGAAGCGGGATAACAGTGGCGGGCCGCGCGTGAGAGTGCGCGGAAGAGCGCCTCTCGGCCATCACCCTCCTCCGCGGGATTGAGCCTCGAACCACGGACGGAGCGCGGCTTGGCGTCACCCCCTGTCCCCCCCTCTCGCGAGGAGCCGGGGGGGAGGGCGCCGGGCATCTCCGTGCTGCTTTCCGAGGAACCATCGCGTTGGGCACCCACCGGCACGCTTTCCGAGGAGCCCCCCAAGCGTTGGGAGTCAGGCGGCTCGCGGCTTCCCGAGGAGTCCGTGCGTTGAACGCCCCCCTTCAGCCCTTGTCCCAGGGAACCGTCGGGAGGGGCATCTTCAAAAGCATCGGCTCCGACTCCCTGCTCTGTTTGGACATTCGCGGGTCTTCGGTCGAGCCCCGGTGCCTCTCCGTTCGATTTCAGAGCGTCGCGTTCAGAGGCGGGAGGACCCGGGGAGCGCGCCCGGGTGTGCTTTTCCTCGGGACGGCGCGCCTCTTCCGCGGCCCGTCCCCTCTCTCCCGCTTGCAGCGACAGCACTCGCGTTCCCTCTCCGGCAGCGGCCTCGGAGCCCTCCCGCGGGATGGGCGCGCGCAAGCTCACCCGCAGCGGGGTCACCGGCAGCGCAGGTCTCACCCTCCACAGCGCCCACCCTGCCGCCAGGTGAAGCCCGGCCGAGAGCGCGAAGGCCCCGGTAACCCCCCCCTTCTTCACCGGGGCAGCCTAGGAAAATAGAGCGTCTGACCTTGCTGCTCGGCCGCAAACATCGGCACCCCGTACAGCGCTTCCAGCGCCAACGTCGAGAGCACCCCTGAAGTCGGCCCCGACGCCAGCACGGCTCCTCCGCGCAATAGCAACGCATGGTCGGCGAACCCGGCCGCGAGGTTGACGTCATGCAGCACCGCGAGCACCCCGAGCCCAAGGTCCACTCGCCGGCGCACACAGGCCAAGGCAGCCACCTGATGCCGGAGGTCCAGAAAGGCGGTCGGCTCATCGAGCAGCAGCAGCTTCGGCTCCTGGGCCAGCGCCCGAGCGAGCAGGACCAGGCGCTGCTCGCCTCCGGACAGCTGCTCCACCGGCCGGGCGGCGAGAGCGGTCAGCTCGAGCTCCTCGAACAGCGCCTCGACGACGCGAAGATCGACCGGCGAAGGCAAGGCCCACAGCCCCTGATGCGGGCTGCGGCCCATCAGCACCAGCTCGAGCGCCGTGAAACCCGCCATCCACTCCACGGTCTGCGGCACCCAGGCGAGCTGTTGCGCGAGCTCGCGCCGTTTCCAGTTGTCTACCTGCGTCCCGAACAGGCGGAGCGTTCCTCCACTCAGGGGGTGAAGCCCGAGACAGCAGCGCAACAGGGTGCTCTTGCCTGCGCCGTTGGGGCCGAGCGCCGCCCACAGCTGACCCGGCTTGATGGAGAGCGAAGCGCGCTCGAGCACCGGCCGATTCGAATGGTGGGCCTGCACCTCGCAGGCTTCCAGCAGCGGAGCGCTCACCGGAGACGCTGCGCCTTCAGCTCCTGCTCGAAACGCTCGACGGCCGCCGCGAAGTCGCCCGCACGGGTAGGGTCGTCGAGCGTCTGTTGATAGGCCCGACCGAGCGCTTCGAAGTCGGCGCACACCGGACCCAGCTGGGCGCACTCCTCGCTGGCGCGGCGCTCTTCGAAGGCTTGCTGGGCCTGCTGGTAGAGACCGATCACGTCGACCTTGCCCGG
>JAYUUC010000376.1:0-4672 GCA_043755105.1 Myxococcales bacterium | reverse complement strand
AGCCCAACGAGCCCGGGTAGAGCACGGTGCCATCCGCGAGGGTCCGCCCCAGCTTGGGGCCGCCCACTTGCTCCGAGCCGTTGAGCTGACCGAAGACCCCGTACACGCCGTCGGCGCTGCGCAGGTTCCAATCCAGCCCCGCGGCATCACCTCCGAGGGCGAGGCAGTCGGCCGCGGCGTAGGCCTCGTCGGAGTCGAAGTCGGCGCGCCGGCAAGCCGGCTCGAGCGGCAGTGCCGAGGTGACCAGGGCACCCACGCTCGAGCTTCCTCCCAGCTGCTGCCGGGCCACCGCAGCGAGGAAGTTGGTGGTCAACGGCCGCCGAGCAGGGAGCTCGTCGTTGAGGCCAAAGTGAAAGGGCCGCGACGAATGGAACTGGAAATTGCGGTCGGGCTGCTCTTCGGAAGCGAGCAGCGCCCCTTCGCCGAGGCTCTGCCCCGCCCGTGCCCCCAGTGAAGGGTTGCCAGGCCCACTCACCACCGCGTCGAGGACGCCCACCTCCAACCCCGGCCGCAGCGTGCCGGTGAGCTTGGCGGCGCCGAAGATCGGCGTGCGGAGGCCGATTCGCCGGGAGTAGAAGGGCCGGTAAGGCACGTCGTATTCGCTCCCCACCGGTTCGAAGAGGTCCAAGCCCTGGCTGAAGAAGGGGCGCTTTTCGGGAAAGAACGACTCGGCGGTATTGAAGTTCTGAATCACCCGGTCCGCTTCCACCTGACCGAAGTCGGGGTTGACGGTGGCATTGAGGGTCAGCTCGCTGGAGAGCGACGCCTTGAGGTCCAGCCCGAGGTCGGCCGAGGGGCTGAGCAGCCGCGGCAGCGGCGTCGAGGGGTCCGAGAACTGGGGGCGCAGACGGGTACGGGCGGCAAGATAAGGGCTGAGTTCGATGTCTGGCCGGGGCTTCAGGTTCACCAGCCCGCCCAGCTCGCCAAAGCGCGAGACCACCGCTTCACCGGCGCGACCGGGGTTGGCGCTGCGGGGGATCAGTGCCGAGTCGAACACCTGATGCGAACGGGGGAGCGTCCGGCGGACCAGCACGCACCACTTTTGCTCCGCCGCTGCAGGAAAGCGGAGCACCCGCAACGGCACGGCGATCTCCGCAGTCCAGCCATCGGGGTGTTCTGCCACCGCGGCGTCCCAGACTTCGTCCCAGGTGTCGGTGGCGTTGACGTCGCCGAAGAGGAGCGCGTCGCGCTGGACCCCGGCGGCGTTGATGGAAAACAAGTATGCGGTTCGAAGGTCGTGGGTGGGGTCGATCGCCACCTCGATTAGATCCGCGGTGGGCTGGGTGTCCCGGCGACCGAGCTGGCGTTTGATCTGCTCGGGGTGGGTGTCGAAGCAGGTGATGCCGAAGTAGACGTTGTCGTCGTCGAAAAGAACCCGGACCTCGGTGCGCTCCGACGGTTCGGCCCCTTCCTGAGGATAGCTCTCGACGAACCGGGAGAACACAGGCGCCCGGGCCCAGTCGGAATCTTCGAGGCGGCCGTCGACTCGAATCGGACCCAGCGCGCGCACCGACTCGACTCGAGAACTCGGAGGGGCGGCGAATACCGACGCGCCCAGCAGGACGGGAAGCCAGGTGAGGCGGAGCAGAGAGAGCGACATGGTGGGAAGTGACGGTCGAAGGGGAGAGGCGTTGGGTGCGCTACGTGGGAGGCCGTCGGCGATTTCATTCTAGCGAGACAAAGCCCCGCCACGATGCACCGCAGATGCACAAAGCGGTCGTCGAAACGCATCTGCCAGGTGGAGGCGGAATCGGACGATAGCTTGCCGCGAAGGCAACGTCAGAATTGCGGAGCGGAGAGCGCGAAGGGAATCTCGACAGTGACGCTCTCGGTCAGCGGCGGCACCACCATTCGTTGCATCAGCCCTTGGACGCAGCGGGTGAAGTCGGGCGAGTGGAAGGAGTCATGCACCACCACGCCGGAGAGGCGATTGGGCAGTTGAAGGTCGAGCTCGACCATCACCTTGCCGCGCAGCGCCGGATTGCGCTTGAGCAGTTTCTCGTAGCAGAGCTGGATGCCGCCCTTGCGATCTGCCGCCACCTGGTGGGCGAACTCCGTCGGGTTCACCGCGTGCGCGAGGGGCCCCCGCATCCCGGTGTCCTGGGTGCGAGAAGGCTCGCGGGCTCGGGAGAGGGTCGCTCCCCCGAACAGCTTCTTCGCCGGGAGCGCCAGAGGGGGTGCGGTCAAGGGCTCGAGCGCGAGCGTCGGCGCGACCGGGGCGAGTGGTTCCGGTGGAGGGGTTTGGGTTCGACCTCGGAAGACCAGGAGAAGCCCCAGGAGCGTGATCAAGGCGAGCAGGGCCCCTGCCTTCTTCCGCCGACGTGAAGGGAGGAGCAGGCTCTGGGTGATGATCGCCTCGTCCTCTTCTTCGAGCTCGGTGGAGGGGCCCTCGTCCACTGCCTCGGTCTCGTCGGTCCCCTTCGTCAACGTCGGCTCCTCCTTGGAAAGCGCCGCAGCGTAGCGGGCCCGACCGAGGAGGTGAATGTGGACGCAGGTAGAACGGACGCTCGGGGGGGGCAGGAGGCGAAAACACTTGCTCGAAAAGCGCGACAACCCCTTCAAGTGGCAGTACCGCCGTGCAGTGCCCAGGGACAGGATCGAGCGACTCAGCCTGCGTCGTCGTCGAAATTCCACCCCGGGGTGAGCGGCGCGAGGCTTTGGCGGTGTGCTGCGGCGGTGTGAGAAATCGCCTCCACCTGCTCGGGTCCGAAGCGATCGAGGGTGGTGAGCAGTTGCCGCATTCGCAGGTTCGACGACAAGCGAACGCGGTGGGTGTTGAGGAAGTCCCAGTACATCGCGTTGAAGGGGCAGGCATCGGGCCCAGTCCGCTGATCCGGATTGTACCGGCAGCGAGAACACGGCGCCTGGTGATGCATGTCCGCCCGGCCGCGCCCCTTGGCAGGAACCCCGGTCTGCCGCTTGATGTATGCCGCACTCGCCACGTACGGCTTGGTGGTGAACGCCGAGGTCCCGTGCATTCCCATCCCGACCACGTTGGGCAGCTCGACCCATTCGTAGGCGTCGACGAAACCGGCCCAGAACCAATGGCTCACTTCCAGAGGATTGAGGCCCGCGAGGGTCGCGTAGTTGGTGAGCACCATCAGCCGCTGGATGTGGTGGGTGTACCCGGTATCGCGAACGCTCTGCACCGCCTCTTTCACGCACTGGATCGACGTGCGCTCGGGTTCCCAGAAGAAGTCGGGCAGCGGCTTCGTCCCGCCAAGCTGGTTGGCCGAGCGGAGATCCGGCAGGTGCCAGTAGACGCCGCGCATGAACTCACGCCAGCCGATGATCTGCCGAATGAAGCCCTCTGCCGAGGAGAGGGAGACCTTGCCGTTGTGATGGGCTCGGGCGATCGCCTCCGCAACCTCTGCCGGACGCAACAATCCGAGGTTCAGCGGGGCCGAGAGCAGCGAGTGGAAGAGGAACCGCGCGTCGCTGCGAATGGCGTCTTCGTAGGGGCCGAAGTCCTTCAGCCGACCCTCGACGAAGGACTCCAACCACTCGAGCGCCTGACTGCGCGTGACGGGCCAACCGAAGCCTTCGAGCGTGCCCCAGCGGCCGACCTTGCCCACCCACTGCATCACGTCGCGGGTCACTGCGTCGGGCTTGAACCAGGGAATGGGAGGCATGGTGACGCCGCGCGCGTGCTCGCGGTTCTCGGCGTCGAAGCTCCACTTGCCCCCGGTGGGCTTTCCGCGCTTGTCGACCAGCAGCCCCAGGCGCTGTCGCATCAGCGGATAGAAGCGATCCATCCGCAGCGAGCCCTTCTGGTCTTTCGCCCAATCGGCAAACTCGGCGCGGGTGATGAGAAAGTGCCCACCGGGTCCACCGTCGGGGTGAAGGATGAGCGGCAGGGTCTTGGTCAATGCCTGCATCCGGGCATCGATCGCCCGCTCGCGAGGCGCGGTGAGATGAAGCTGGGCGGGCTTCGCCCAAGCGGCAAAGGTGCGGAGGCCCGAGGCGTAGTCGTCGGCCACGCGGTGTTCGACGTGAAAGCCGGCTTTGCGCCGTTCGGCGACGAAATGACGCAAGGCGCTCACCAGCATCGTCAACTTCTGCCGATGAAAGGGGAGCGCAGCGGGTTTCGCCCGGGTCTCCAGAACCAGCAATTGACCCTGCGCGGGCGACTTCGGAAAGGCGGCGAGGGTGGGGTCGAGGTCCCACGGCAACACCACCGTCACCTGCTGCGGGCCCTTCGACCGGCGCGGCGAGACCTCCTCAATCGGACGGGGGTGGAGAAGGTCTTTGGGCATGGTCGGGAATAACGGGCGCTCAAGTACGGCGCTCTCCCTCTTGATACCTCAGCGAAAGTGTCCCGGGTCAATCTTCATCGGTCGGTCTTCAAAGCATCAGCCAGGAGTCCCGCCGGGCCTACCACACCGTTCGCTCGCCAGGTTCGCTCCAGTGCTGTTCGACACGTTCAAGATCCGACGACCGAACCCAGAGTCCAACCCAGTTATTCATCTTGAGTTCCGTGGACCCCGGGTTACCGGCATGGCGTCAGTGCGGTAGCGCCGGTTTCGAAGCTCCCGGTTACCTGCTGAGCCGAGGGGAAGGTCAGAGTGAAGGTTCCGCTCCAGCGCTCGCCAGTCTTGGAGATCGTGACCGTTCCGCTGTCTGCGTAGGTTCCCCCGGACGCGGTGTCCATGCTCACGGAAACGCCCGTGCG
>JAYUUC010000375.1:0-163558 GCA_043755105.1 Myxococcales bacterium | reverse complement strand
TCGCCAGCGATGACCACGCCCTGGCCAATGGCCACCTGGCTGTTGTCGGAGACGCGCAAATCGCCGCTGTGACCACCCTGGGCGATGAGGGAAAGAACGATGTTGGCAACGGCCATGGTAGCCTCTTGGAACCAAAGGGTTTGTAGGCGAGAGATTGTTGTTCCCTCGCTTGCATTCCGATTCCTGCTGTGAGACAACTACAACATCAACCGGGGCCGAAACCCCACAGGAGCCCACAATGAAGTCGCTCACCGCCGAAGTCCGCTACGAGTACTCGCCGGAGACCAAGTCGTTGATGGCCGAGAACAACCGGCTGGCCCAGAAGCCCTGGGACGTGATGGTCGAGAAGTCCTCGGCGACCATTCGGATGCCGGAGGTCTTCAAGGAGCGCGAGTCTGGTCTCCAGAAGGGCGACGTGTCCATTCTCATGACTGAGACGTCCAAGCGGCTTGACTCTCCAGCCACTGCGGCGGCCGAGAAGGCCTTCATGGACGACGCCAAGAACCTGAGGGAGGAGGTCGTGACCAAGGTCTCCTACAAGTCGCTCCAGGCCGCCGAGCGTGTTGTGGCTGAGTTCCCGGGGCACCGAATCCTGGTGGTCAAGGACCGGAACGGCAAGCAGGGCATCTGGGAGACCCCGACCAAGTAGCCGTACCCGCCCTTCGGGGTGGTTTTTCTTCAAAGGAGGCCCACTTGGGCTACGAGCACATCGAGAACTTGGCGAAGTCGAAGAAGATCCTCAACGAGAAGCGCCTGCTGGTTCAGGAGAAGGTCCACGGCACCTCAGCGAACGTGAAGTTCATCGCCCCGAAGCCCGAGGACGGCGACAAGGCTTCGTGGAACGTCGGCTTCCACTCCGGCGGGGCGGTCCACACCACCTTCGAGCTGCTCTGCAAGAACCTGATGGCCGCGGGAGACGTCAATTACGCCCGGATCGAGAACACCCTCTTCCAGGCCGGTCTCCAGGTGAAGTCGTTCACCATCTACGGCGAGGCCTTCGGCGGCAAGATCCTCAAGATGGCCCACAACTACGGCCGGACCTGAAGTTCTGGGCCTTCGAGGTCAAGGTCGAGCCCATCGAGGGCAAGCCCTACTTCGTGGACCTGCCCCTGGCGCAGTCCATCGCCACGGCCATGGGCTTCCCCTTCATCCCGTTCGAGGAGGTGTCCAACGACATCAACACCCTGGACCTCCTCCGCGACCGGCCGTCGGGTGTGGCTGCTGTGGTCTTCCCCCAGGGCCCCAAGATGTCGGAGGGCATCGTCATTCGCCCGGTCCACCAGGTCACCGACCACCACGGCGACCGGATGATGGTGAAGCACAAGCAGGGCTGGGCGTCGGAGACCGGCGTGCCGATGCAGGTCGACCCGGAGCTGGTCGGTCGCCTCGAGCTGGGGGCGAAGACGGCCGAGTACTGGGTGACCCCGATGCGGGTCGAGCACGTGGCCCAGCACATCATCGGCGAGAAGCCCTCGGAGACGGTCGACAAGACCCTCACCATGCGCGACACCAAGCAGTTCCTGGACCGCATGCTGGCCGACGTCACCCAGGAGGCGCAGGAGGCGGGCACCCCGCTCCCGGCGATCGACGAGGTGGCCAAGTCCATCCAGAAGCGGGCGGCCCAGCTCTTCAAGACGTACGTCGAAGAGCAGAACAAGGTGGAAACCCTGAACGAGGCCGCTATTCCTCGTCTGGAGGGCCAGCCCACGGAACGCTGATGAGCCAAGAACCCAAGAAGTACCTCACCCTGGGTGAGGCCTACGAGCTGCTCAAGAAGCTCCAAGCACAGCAAAAATGAGAAGGGGCCCCAATCGGGGCCCCTTCTTTGTTCTATCAGTTCCAGACTAGAGGAGGATCGGAGCCTTGACCTGGAGGAGCACCTTGCAGGTCGAAGAGCCCGCGTAGGTGGACTGGTCCAGAATCAGCCCAATCTCGGTCACGTAGGAGCCGCTGGCGCTGGGGGCGACGTTGGTGGCCTTGCCAGCGTTGGCCGTGGCGTCGAGGTACACCGGTCTCCGGCGATTGGGGTCAGGCCGGTCGAGAAGTTCACCAACACCGGCCCACTGACTTGAAGCGCACCGGCCGTACCCGTGTTGACGCCCGCGAAGCGCGATTTGATTGCCACCGTGTTGTCGGTCTTCACGATGGTGTTGTTGGCCGAGATGTAGCCGATGTCCCCCGAGGCGAGCCCGGTGGTCGTCAGGCCGGTCATGATGCCCAAGCCTGCGTGCGTGTGCAGCGTGTCGGCGTTCGAGGCCGTACCGGCCGTCAGGGTGCCCAGGTTGGCAGCCGTGACGTTGGTCGACACCGTCACGGTCTCGATCTGGAAGCGGGCCGAGGCGTTGTTGGGCAGGTTGATGTTGCCGGTGCCCGTGGTGCCGAGAGTAACGCCCGCCTGCACGGTCAAGGCTGCTGCGCCCAGCGACAGGACAGTGGTGCCGTTGTTCTGGAGGTTGATGCCGCTGAAGCCCGAGAGGGTGAGCGCGCCCGCGCTGGTGCTCAGCGAGGAGGCTGAGTTGCCCGTGAGCGAGAATGCGCCGCCCGACTGGGTCAGCGAGGACGTCAGCGTAGTGGCGCCCGAGATGCCCACGGCGCCAGGGCCGATGGTCACCGCGCCCGTCGAGGTCTTGAAGATGCCGGTGGCCAACGAAAAGTCGAGGGAGCCCGTGCCAGTCAGAGCTACAAGCCCCTGGTTGGCCAGCAGGTTGACGACGTTGTTGGCTGCACTGAGGGCCAGGGCTCCCGTGCTGGTGGTGATGCCAGCGCCGACAATCAGGGTGTCGGCATCCAGCTGCTGTTGACGTTGACCGAGTTGAAGGACGATTGGGCGTTTGAGAGCCATATGAGACCTCTAGTTGACGATTTGAAAGACCGTGCCTGCTGAACCTGCAAGACCTACTTGACCTGTCCCGTTCAAAGCTCCCGGCGCGCCGCCCGAAGCAGTGGCCGTCCCAAGAGCAACCAATCGGGAGTAGATCAAGATGACGGTTCCGCCCCCGCCGCCACCCCCGCCACCAGAGTTCACTCCACCTTGGGCACCAGCTCCACCGTTGGCTGAGATGATTCCAGTGTTGTTTAAGATTCTCGCTGATAGTACAAGTACCCCGCCACCACCTCCACCACCTCCCCCTTGGGCAGTTGTCAATCCGGCACCGGAACCGCCACCTGTTCCGCCAGTGGCAAAGGCGGTTCCGCCGAAGCCAACGAGTTGGGCCTGTTGGGCGTTTCGAACATGACGCAGGTGGCCAAACGAAGCGACCGGAGCAGTCACTGTGCCGCCCAGCCCGCCGGTCAAGGTGGCGTTGCCGCCCTTACCGCCTGCTCCACCATAGGAGTTGATGACCGCCGTTGAAGCCACACCAGCCGTACCTGCTGTACCTGAGTTCGCTCCAGCCGACCCAGTAGCTACTGTCCCAGCGACAGCAGCAGCCCCACCCGTGATGGTCACCGCATTGGCACCGTTGGCCACCACCGAGCCGATGATCGTGGCCGTGTTGCGGACGAAGACCTTGAAGCCAGCTGTAGTGAGCGTGATCCCTGTATTTACGGTCAGGTTGTCGTAGTACATATCCCGAGCGAGGGTGGTGTTGATCGAGATCGTGACGGTCCCGTCCGAACCATCACCGTACTCCCCACCCAGGAAGCCCGACGCGGTCTTGATGCCGGACCCTACAATCAGGGCGTCAGCGTCCTGAAGTTGTTTGATAGGCCCTGGTGCCGTCACCAAGGGTCGAAAATCAGACATGTTTACTCCAGAACAATCGACTCGGGGTCTGGTTGGATGAGCAAGGTAGTGGAATTCACTGCGAAGCCCACCCGAACGACCACTTGGGTAGCCGTCACGGGCACATTGAAGTCAATCGCGCCTGGAGCCAGACCGAGGAAGTAGACCCGACCTGCCTGAAGGCCATTCCAGCCGTTCAAGATGCCCGAGGGACGAATGGTGGCCGAGGTAGGAGTGGGCTTCGAAACCACGAACCCTACCAAGAGGGTGGCGGTAGCGATGGAGTTCGATTGAGCCCGGGACACGACATTAGGTCCAGACAGGTAGACTGCGTCGTAGGGCTGGACGTTCGACTCGCACGGTAGGGTGATGTCGGTCGTTGTGCCGCTACTGGTTCCACCACTGGTGCCATCTCCAAGAGACCCCAGAGAGTTCCCGTTGGCATCGACGACCGACAACGCCCCTGCGGCCATCGTAATGACCGCTTCCTCGTTGTTCTCTGGATTTATGAGGTGAAGCTCGCCTGCGTAGATGACCCTTCTGATCACCACGGTCGGCCCATTTGCTGGAATCAAGACATCGACGTAGGCTTCCCGATCGGGGGAGTAGGAGGTCAAAGACACCGACTTACCGTCAGCCCTGGCCAACTGGACAGCGTTGGTGTCCGAGACCGAGATGACCTTCAAACCACGCGGCTCGAGGCCTCGACCCCCGATCACGACCGTCAACCCCACCAGAAACAAGGAGTTGTCGGCGACGAAAATCGTGCCGTCGTGCCCACCTATGGCGACGATCGACTGCCTGTGGGTGATCAGGTTGGCCACAGAAGAACTCCAGTGTCACTGTAGAATCGGTACTGAGATTGCTTTCTTGGAGAGGTCTCAGAAAACTGATGGTTGTAGTTCACAAGGTCGTGTGGTAGCTTCGCCAAATTCCAGGAGACATCATGCGTACCCTGTTGGAGTGGGGGTTCTTTCTGAGCTGGTTGGGCTTCATCCCCAAGTACTTCGAAGAGAAATTCAAGTTCTTCTGCTCGATGGCCATCGGCTTGATCATGGTCGAGGAGCGCTGCTTCGACGGGAACACCCGGAACGTGGTGATTCGCTACCTCCAGGCTCACGCCAAGAAGACTCCGTTCATGCAGCGCTACTGGAACTCCACCTTCCAGTACGTTCGACCTATCTCCACGGTCCAGCGGGTGGGCCACGAGGCCATGAATGTGGCTGGGCGCCTCTTCCTCTTCGGTTGGGCCCCAGTGTGGGTCGACGAGAACTACTTCCGCTACATCCGAGGGACCGTGGCCTTCGAGAAACTGCTCATCGACGCCATCGAGTTCGACAACCAGCGGGTCGAAAACGACAAGGTCCAGACAGTCAACCGCTACCAGGTGGTCTATCGTCGTGGTGATTCTCCGAAGATGTTGAAGAAGATGGCTGCCACTCGAAGCGGGATCGCTGGGATTGAAGGAGCATTGGCTGCTTGTGCTCCATCGGCCCCTTCTTCAACAGAGAAGACGACTGGAGTCGACCCCGACATGCGGTTCCTGAGGTGGAATAAGGAGGACCTGGGCGCTCCCCAGTCTCGTTCAGCCCTCGAGCGACTCTCCCTCAAGGAAGAGCAGCGCCAGGTCATTGAGCGCATCAAGCACTGGAAGGACTCCGAGGACTGGTACAAGTCCCGCGGCATCACCTGGAAGCTGGGCGGGCTCTTCTACGGTGCCCCTGGCTGCGGGAAGTCCTCCTTCGTGCGAGCCCTGGCCGAAGAGCTGGACATGCCGGTCTACATCTTCGACCTGGCGTCGATGGACAACGACGAGTTCATGAAGCACTGGAACAACTGCTGCTCCGGCTCCCACATCGTCTTCTTTGAGGACCTCGACTCGATCTACAACATCCGCGAAAACGTGGCCGCGGGCGAGGACGGGCTGGATTACTCGACCTTCCTCAACGCCATTGACGGGCTCGAGCAGATGTCCGGTCGCCTCTTGCTGGTGACCACGAACCACGTCGAGAAGCTCGACCCCGCTTTGGGCATCCCCCGGACCGACAACCCGAAGCGCAGTACCCGGCCGGGCCGCCTGGACATCATGCTGGAGTTCATGGGGCTCGACCTCGAGGGCCGATTGAAGCTGGCCGACCGCATCTTCCCGGACCAGCCCGAGCTGGCCAGACAGATGGCCGAGGAGAACGAGGGTGACTCGGCTGTCCAGTTCCAGGAGAAGTGCGCCGAGCGAGCCCTTGCGCTTTATTGGGCCGACAAGACTTGACGAACTACAAGGACTATGAGAAGCTCCTCTCACCTACCGAGGAGCTTCTCATGGCGAGCTGGGAAGAGAACAAGAAGGTCTATGAGCGCATCCGCGAGATTTGCAAGGAATTCAAGGTCAAGATCATCGTGGTGAAGGCCCCGCCGCTTCCGAGAGAGTGTGAGCTTCGTCCTCGAGACCCCAGCGGCCTGATTTTCATCGACGGGATGTACCTGCTGAAGAAGTAGTGCCATTTTTTGCAAAGGAGTCCGCAATGAAGATCCGTGAGATGACCGAGGAAGAGAACGAGCAAATCAACGTGGAGCAGGCCCTGCGCAAGCGTCCCTTCACCAACGAAGAGCTGGAGGCCGTGAAGAAGTACTGCCAGCTCGAGCTGCTGCTGAAGGAGCTGAACAAGCAGCCCAGCACTCACGAGGTCACGGTCCGCCTGGCCGACACGCTGGCCGCCGTCAACCAGCTGTGGGACACCCTGAACCGGAAGCAGAAGTGGCTCTTCGATCGCCCGATCATCGAAGTGGCCAAGGAGGTCGAGTACCTCTTGAACCTCAACCTGGTCCTGGCTACCAAAGAGGACTTCATCCCGATCGGCGAGGTCTCCCACAAGCTCCTCAACGAGCAGTCCCAGTACATCTCCCGCTACTTGACCAAGGCGGCCGGTACGCCCTATCTGGGGGATGGCATCAACTGGGGCAACTACAAGGACGACTACCACTCAATCCTCATCCATCGGGACTCAGTCAAGCAGTTCGCCGACCGCGTGCGTCAGCACCGGTCCAACCAAGGAGGTTGATATGTCCTGGATTCCTGGCCCCAGTCTCGAAGAGTACAAAGCCCACGCCCGCCTCAACGGTGCGGTCGCCTGCATCATCGCGTCCGACCCTTCAGGGCTCATCCAGGACGCGCATTACTTCCGCTTTGGAGACCTGGCATCGCTCAAGCAAGGCTTGATCAACCAGGGGCATCGCATCCTGGCGGTCCTTGAGAAGGGCAAAGACTTCTAGAGCTTGATGTGGTAGGGTGCGGTTTCCTCGTTGAACCAGGAGTTCTACATGCCTTCCAAGTCGCAGAAGAAGGGCTTCACGGCCATCGAACTGATCATCTCGCTCGCCATCATTGGCATCGTGTTCGCGGTGATCTTCGGGTCGATGGGGAACGGCTGTTCCCGTCACTCGGTCTTCCACCCCGAGCCGGGCGTGGTCTGCGTCCAAGACATGTGGAACGGACGGCTGGCCTGCTCGCCGACGGGCAAGTAGATGAAGCTCACCGACATGGTCGCGGCGTTGAACATCTTCTTGAAGTACGAGTCCCGTCTGGTCTTGACGACCGACTATGACTGTCAGTATTTACTCGAGTCATTCGAGCAGGTCATCGACGGGGAGAGTGTGAAGGTCTTCCCTCCTACGCCTGCCGAGCTGTCGGACAGCGATCGAGCCACCCTGAAGGGGCTTGGTTGGGAGTACAAGACCGACTACTGGGAGGCGTGGCCCACATGGCCGCGCTGAAGGAGTACCTCGAGCTGAGCTTCTACTTCTTGTTGTTCGGCTTTGGCTTCTACTTCTGCTAGACGATGACCACGTGGTTGTGCTACAGGTGGCCAATGGCGAAGACGAAGAACACTCGGGCCAAATCCCTCCGGTACAGGTTGCTGAAGGTTCTGTCCGGAGGGAAGCCTTTCTGCGCCGAGTGCAAGACCAACCACTACCCAGACCTCGAACTGGACCACGTGAACGGCATCACATGGGACGCCCGCAAGGTGAACTACTCGACCAGGATCTACCGGTTCTGGCGCGAGTACCGGAATGATGTACCGCTCCAGGTGCTGTGCCACGACTGCAACGTGGCCAAAGAGCACCGTGCGATGCGATTTGCAAAGAACTTCGTGATCGTTCCACTCCTTCCGTTCTGAGGTAGCCGATGGACTTCGCCGAATACCAGCAGAAAGCGCTTCGCACTGCTCCCAAGGGCAACGTGCGGGACATGACCCTCTACCACGTCGTGGGAGTCGTCGGCGAGGCTGGAGAGGTCGCCAGGACCATCGAGACCAAGCGGGTGGGCAAGATCAAGAAGGCCGACTTCCGAGCCCACCTGGTCAAGGAGTCGGGCGACACCATCTGGTACGCGGCCAACTTCATGACGGTCCACAACTACAACCTGCCTCCGTGCTTCATCCAGGGGCGGTTCTTCAGTGCCATGAGCCAGTCCTTCGAGCGTCGCCGGGCCGTGGCACGTCCCTCGACCAAGCTGGCCTTGTCGGCCCTGGAGCTGCTCGAGATACACAAGAAGATGTACTTCTCGGGCCACCCGCTCAACGCCAACATCTTGGCCATGCACATCGAGCTGATTCTGGGCGTGCTCGACGGCATCCTGGTGGCCAACAACGTCACCTGGAGCGAGGTAATGGAGGAGAACATCGCCAAATTGTGGCTGAGGTTCCCGGACGGATTCAACGCCGACGACTCGATGAATCGGAAGGCTTGACGAACTACAAGTACTATGAGAAGGTAGCGGTCCAACCAAGGAGCAGTCCATGCACGGAAAGTCCAGCAAGCAGCGGAAGGCAGCCCTCAAGCGCACTCAGGGGATGAAGGAGTACGAGGAACGCGCCGAGCAGGTGCGAATCGCGGCGGTACACAAAGTCTTGGCCCGTCGGGTGAATACGAAGCAGATCGACGGCTCTCTGGATGCCCGGAAGATTTTGTCCGGGACCAGGGCCACGCAGCCGGTGGTCATCGACGCCCCCAAGCCGCGCCGCCACCGCTAGTCGTACCGCCCTTCGGGGCGTTTTGGAGCCGTCATGTCCGAGACAACAACGTCGAAGACCAGCTGGAATGGCTTGAGAAGCTGGCCAGGGAGAAAACCATGGGCAACAACCAAGAGATCATCCGGGGCGACGCGACGACACGGCTGATGGAGATGTCCTCCGACGCCTACGACGTCATCATCACGGACCCGGCCTACGATGCCCTGGAGAAGCACCGGGCGCGGGGTACGACGGTGCGGCTGGCGGCCCAGGACGACACCAAGGGGCAGTGGTTCCAGACGGTCCCGGACTCCTACTTCCCGGCCTTCTTCGCCGAGTGCAAGCGCATCCTCAAGAAGGGCTCGCACCTCTACGTCATGGCCAACGCGGACTGGATGTGGGCCGCCAAGCCGATGGGCGAGGCCGCGGGCTTCAAGTTCCACAAGGCCATCATGTGGAACAAGGTCAAGATCGGGATGGGCTACCACTACCGATGCCAGTACGAGGCTGTGCTCTTCTTCTCGAAGCCTGGGGCGAAGGACCGGAAGCTCAACAACCTGGGCATGTCCGACTTCCGCACCTACGACGAGAACGGGGAGATCGATGTCTTCAACATCCCCCGCATTCGGTCGGACTTCCCGACCGCCAAGCCCATCCAGCTCTACCAGGACCTGATCGAGCAGTCGACCCAGCCCGGAGACTGGGTGGTCGGCCCCTTCTCGGGCGGCGCTGGCACCGGGGCCATCGCGGCCTACCGCTCGGGCCGCAAGTTCACCGGCATCGAGCTGGAGGACAAGTACGTGAACTCCTCCCAGACCAACCTGGGCGAGTACATCCAACAGGCCGAGAAGGCCAAGGAGACGCCATGAGTCGCTGTATTGCTTCTCTGCGTAGGAAGACCCACCGCAACCCTCTGGCTGGCCATGCCCGGTGCATGCGAGAAGCCGAAGAAGGTACGGAGACCTGCTCGATTCACTCGCCTGCGGCGATTACCAAGCGAGACAAGGCAATCACTGAACGAATGAACGAGCGCATCAACGCCGACTATGAGCGCCAAACCCTGCATCTCCGACGTGAAGAAGGCAAAGAAGCCTTGGTCTTGGCCGTCTACAAGCTCAAGATCCAATGCGGTCTTCGGCCGATGCGTATTCTCGAGGTTCCGGAGATGGCCATCAAATCGGACATCTTGCTCGAGATCCTCGAAGCCTACGAGAGGGCCACGGAGAAATAGATGTTGTAGTTCGAAACGGACTCTGGTAGAGTCCGTTTCACTTTGAGGGGGACTACAATGCACTTCCAGGTCGTGACCCACGCCGAGTTCGAGAAGAACATTGCCTTCCACCCCGACCAGGAGAACCTGGAGCAGAACCGGCAGTACGAGGGGAAGGAGGCCGTCCTGGGCTTCGACGAGCAGGACCAGGTGGCGTGCGGGTTCACCCTGGAGAACGGCAACATCGGCTACCTGTTCTCCCACCAGAAGGGCGCCGGTCGGAAGGCCATCGAAGAGGCCATCCGCCGCGGGGGCTACACGTTGAACTGCTTCGACGGTCACTTGGTGGCCTACTACCAGTCCTTCGGCTTCTGCGAAGTGGAGCGCCAGGCCAACTGGAGCGGCTCGGGTCCGGATGTGGTCTTCATGTCCCTGCTGTAAAGGAGGCTTACAATGAACGATTTCATGATGCAAGACCAGGAGTACTTGAAGAAGCCTGAGTCGCTGGCCAACCTCCCGCTTCAGCACTTGCTGAAGATGCTCTGGCCGAAGATCGTCGGCTCGGAGAATGGAGGCGGGATTACCTACACCGATTATCAATTCCTCCAGGAGCGCGCTGACTTCATTGGGTCGGGCTGCACCCGGTGCGTGTTCGCGCATAAGAACTCGGTCATCAAGGTCGCCAAAGGCTTCTATGCCGTTGGGGCCAATCGAGTCGAAGTCGAGCTTTCTCAGAGATACCAAAAAGAACACCACCCGAGGGGAATCGTCTTCGCCCGGTGCCGTCCCTTGACCTTCGACTGCGCCATGATCGTCATGGAGCGCGTCACGCCATACCACGAGGTCCCGGGCCACAGCTATTCAAACGCGCCAGATTGGGCCCATCGTCTCGACGGTCTCCAGTATGGCTACAACCGGAAGGGCAAGGCGGTCGCCTACGACTTCGGGGACCTCGATCCAGGCTCCTTCAACCAGGAGTTCGACTACGAAGATCCGTTTTATTGAACCACCCGCTTGACGGCCGGAACGTAGATGTTGTAGTGTCTCTTCATCGCTGAGGGCAATCCCGCCCTCGTAGTCAAGGAGTCCGTAATGACGACCCATTCCGAGAAGGCCCTCACCACCCTGAAGATCATGGGCACCAAGCCGGAGAACTGGCAGCTGTGCGACATCAAGTGGGTGAAGGAGAAGCGGATGGTGCCGTGCGAGGTCGAGTGCCCGTCCTGCTACGGCGAGAAGTTCGTCCGCTTCGAGGCAGACGGCAAGACGGTCATCCTGATGCCGCCGGGTATCACCTACGCCGACAAGGCCGAGCTGAGCCAGTTCGACTTCTACTCGACGGAGTGGGTCAAGCTCCACAAGGCCCACGAGAAGAAGGAGAAGGCGCAGAAGGAGTACCTCTCGCTGGCCATCAAGGAGGCGGGCTACGACAACGAGCGCCACACCTACGGCGTGCTGGGCAACTGCCCGAAGTGCTTCAAGTCGTTCCGGGCCAGCAAGTTCCGCAGCGCCCGCATGGGCTCGGACGGCAAGGTCTGGGGTTCGAAGGAGGCCGAGCTGTGGGTGGGTTACCCCCAGTGGCCCGAGGGCACCGACTTCGACTCGCGCTTTGGCGGCAGCTCCGTGAAGTCCGGTGGCGTGGCCTGCGGTCTCTGCAACAAGACCATTATCAAGTCGGGCACCATCCCCGTGTGGGGCAAGGACGCGGACAACAAGGTCCACGGCATGTGGGTGGGCTCCGACTGCGCCAAGAAGTTCCTGGCCGTCGCCAAGCCGCCGGTCCTGAAGAACGAAGAGAACGGTCGAATCATCGACGGTCAGGTCTAGGAGGCCGCCGTGGCCAAAGAACTCGAGTGCTCCATCTGCGACAAGCCTTGCGAGGTCGGAGGGCTTGGTTGGTGCCCCCAGTGCCTGGAAGCCCATTCGGCCTGGTGGGACCGCAAGGGCGGCATCACGGAGGAAGAGGAGCACGACTGGATCGCCAAGAGGGCCAAGCGCCTCGCACGTAACAAGTTCAAGAAGCTCCTCAAGACCCTGCTCCAGCCCATGGTGGACCTCGAGAAGGAGCTGGCCTCCCTCAAGGGCGTCGACTGGCACAAGAACCAGGGACTCTACGACCAGAAGCTCGCCATCCTGAAGTTCCTCAAGCACGTCTAATAGATGTTGTAGTCCGAAGAGACCCGTGGTAGGGTCTCTCCATCAACAACGGAGCCCGCAATGATTGGCCGCTATTCAGTGCTGGAGTACAAGGACAAGCAGGACCTCAACCCGACCATCTTCCACCAGCAGTTCATCGAGCTGGGGAACGCCCGCATCGCGGCCCGGTCGCAATGCCGCCGAGGAAAGCCCGGCGCCCACACCGAGGTCTGCGACTCCCAGGAGCAGATTGACGGGGCTACCAAGGTCCTGGCCCGCTTCGTCAACGTCAGTGGGCACGCGGTTGAGTCCAAGCCGTGAAGCGCCTCACCCACCGGCAGAAGCTCGAGCACTTCCTGAAGACCAAGGGCCTGATCTTGACCTCGTTCACGAGCAATCGGGCCTACAACCGGGGCATCAACGAAGGCTCCTACGTGTCCTGGTCTGGTCAGGTCCGACAAGCGTTCCTGGCCGAGGACAACGGCATCCGCAAGAACATCTGCTCCTGGTTCTCCCTGAAGGACATTGGGCGGGCCAAGGAGCTGGAGCTTCGCACCGACCGCTGGGGCGAATACGAGGTGCTCGTCAAATGACTCCCCGCAAGAAGATCGAGGCCTGGCTCCGGACGCAGAACTACCAACCCGTTCCCGGCAGTCTCATAGTGAACCGATCTGCGGCTTGGAGAGACGCAGTAGCTTGGTCGATGAATGTCCGAGGGAAGACCGACAACAACGAAGAGTACGGCGCCGAGGTGGTCTCCTACGAGACCATGACCGAGCTGGCGAAGGCGAAGGACTACGAATTCGTCTCGGATATGCACAATCCCTTGGTGATGAAGACAAAGTAGTTGTAGTTCCCGGAAGCCTGTAGTACGGTCTTTTTCGTGAGCGGCGCTCCAGCTGCTCGGACCAGGAGTCTGCAATGTCCTACCACACGAAGAGCATGTTCTCGTTGTTCCTGCTCATGCAGGCCCAGGCCGAGGCAGCCAACAAGCCCGACCGCAACCACAACACCTACGTCTTCGACGACAAGAGCATCTACCACGACGGGCCGATGACCTTGACCCAGGAGGACATCGAGCGGGCTGCCAGGTCTGGCCCGATGGTCATTGCCGAGTTCTCGGACTTCGAGAGACACCTCGCGACCGAGCTGAAGGCCTTGGACATGCGCCACGACGTGCTCTTCGTGATCGACCCTCCAATGCCCAGGTTCGGGAAGACCCTCGACATCGACGCCTGGAAGCCCGAGCACCGAGCCCTGGTCTTCCAGGGCCACGACCCTGCCCCCGCCATGGATAACCTGACCCAGAGCGTCCTGGCGGGCCTGGTGGCGCAAACGGAGGCCGTATTGCCCTCCCAGTTCCGCATCCCGACCGTCCGGGCCAAGCCCATGGGTCCGGCCATCGAGCCCTACCGGTGCCCGGATTGCAAGCGCAAGGACGGCCACAACTCGCGGTGCCCCCGGAGGCAGTCTTGATGCGCCTCAAGGGATCGTCGTTGATGGGGCTTATCCTTTCGATGGAGTCGCTCCGGCTCCAGGGTGAGAAGCCCCTCGAGCGCCGGGAGGATGGGCTCCAGATGGACGACTATCCGTCTCCGGTCACCCACGTCGAAGTCCGAGAAAGTCGGAACCACAACCACTACCAGGGCGGCCAATGGGAGGCAGCCAAGGAGTACGGCTGCCCGGAGTGCCGCCGGTCGACGGGTCACAACTCACGCTGCTCCAGGAAGGTGAACCATGGCTGACCAGAAGCTCGACCCACTGTTCTTCACCGAGTCTCGGAGCGATCTCGGGACTATCAGGATCTCGGCGGAATTCAAGCTCAAGGAGTTG
This sequence comes from Myxococcales bacterium, assembly GCA_043755105.1. Classification (GTDB taxonomy): domain Bacteria; phylum Myxococcota; class Myxococcia; order Myxococcales; family Myxococcaceae; genus JAYUUC01. Next base: position 149,649 of record JAYUUC010000375.1, on the reverse strand, counting down.
GCCATGGCCACTCGTGAAGATGTGGTGAAGTACATCCAGGACCGGAGCAAAAAGGTCTACGTGACGGGCAAGTTCGAAGACTGGGAGCGCGTCCGTGACCTCCAGACCCAACTGAAGGCACTTGGCTACACCATCGCCTTCGACTGGACCATTCGGGCCGAACACAAGAAAGGACCCCAGAGTCGTACGGAGATGGCCTCACATCTCGAGGCCATTCGCAACGCCGACTATTTCATTTTGGTCGACGACGATCAGTACCAGCTCAAGAACTCGCTGGTGTGGCTGGGTGCCTTCTTGGCCGAGCAGCTCCACGACTTCAGAGCCTACGTCATCTCTCCAAGCGAGACCAACCGGGTGATGATGTACCAGTACTGCGTCGAGCTGGAGAACGAAGACGTGCTCCTCGAACAGCTATTCGAGCTGGAAGAGCAGAACGCCGAGCAATTCGCTACTCGGCACGTGAAGTAGTTGTAGTCCGGCCCTAGATGTAGTAGGGTCGGTTTTGTCACCAGGGAGCACACAATGGATACGGGCAGCATTCAGATTCAGGGCACGCGAGACAACCAGGAGGACCGCTACAATGCCTCCGCGCAGGTCGAGTCGCCCAACACCTTCCTCTTCGTGGTCTCGGATGGCATGGGTGGCCACCCGGACGGCGAGGTGGCGGCCCAGATCACGGTCGACCGGACCAACCAGGCTTGGGGTGAGAAGGGCTTTCAGTTCACCTACGACGGCCTGAACGAGGCCCTCGAGGCGGCCAACGCCGAGATCAACGCCGAGAACGACAAGCGCCCCAAACCCCGCGGCCCCAGTGACTTCGCGCGCCTGAGCCAGAACATGGCCTCGACCGCCGTGGCGGCCATGGTCCGCGGCTTCGACGTCATGGTGGGCTGGGCTGGCGACTCCCGGGCCTACTTCATCGGCCACAACGGCGAGATCATGCTCGAGACCAAGGACCACTCCCTCGGTGCCTACGGGATGGCCAACTACATGGGCCTGCGGCACGGCTTCATGGTCGAGAATCGAGCCTTCCGCGCCCAGCCCGGCGACCTGCTCCTGCTGATGACCGACGGGGTCTACAACGCCTGGGCCCACGACCCCGACCTCTTCCGCAAGCTCCTCTCCGAGAAGGCCAAGGAGACCCTCACCGGCCCGCAGGTGGCCACCCAGATCATGGCCCAGGTGGTCGGCCGGGACTGGAAGCGGCAGGACAACGCTACCCTGGTAGCGGTCCGCTTCTAGATGGCCTGGACCAAGCTCGCGGCTGGGTGGCTCGAGGGCCCCTTCATTGGCTGGTGGAGCGAGAATCCGGAGGTCAAGCGCGAGTACAAGCATCGCGGGTTGGTCCTCTACCTTCTTCTTCACCGGCCCTGGTGGGAGTACGGCTACTTCCCCTTCACCCAGGCCAAGTACAACGAGGGGATTGCTTCCGAAGAGTGGAAGTGGGGCCCGTTCGTCTTCCAGAAGATCTACAAGGACATTCCGCCGGAGAAACTTCGATGAAGATCAGCACCTACTTCGACCTGGAAGTGGAGCAGTCGGCCGACAACTGGGTGTTCGTGGCCCAGTACGACACCCCAAAGGCTGCTTTCAAGGCCAAGGACAAGTTCCGGGAGATGGTGGCCAAGAAGCATGCCGCTGACCGGGAGGTTCGGGTGGTGGAGGTCACCCGGAAGATTATCCAGCCTGGGGACTACGTCAAGTGACCGCCCAGTGCCTCCACGGGAAGAACCTCCACGGGGACGATTGTGACGAGTGTTCGGACGTCGAGATGAGCATGTTCCACTGCCGATTGTGCGGCTCCAACGAGTACTACCCCGAGGACTTCAAGCACTTGCCTGGCTGCGAGATCCCGGGTGGGTCCAAGGAGCTGCCGAACTGGCGCCGAGTTCACCCCAACGTGTGCCGGTTCGGCCAGAAGAAAATCGTCGAACGCTGAAAAACAGGCCGTACCCAGCGGTGATATCTACTGCTGGACTTGCAGTACAACCCCCGGAGAAACCAACCATGAAGACCCAGGTCCTGACGAACAAGAACGGCGAGAAGCGCACCTTCTACTACCACGAGACGCTCGCCGACGCGGCGCTGGCCATGGAGGCGGCAGCCAAGGAGCAGATCGAGGACGTCACGCCGGAGCAGATCAAGCAGGCCTCGGCCAACGTCAGGGTGCGGCCCGACTTCAAGCCAGGCTGGATCACCATCGACGTTCTCCCCAGCGGCAGCCTCTACGGGCGCACGCTCGAGGTGTTCCTTGCCGACGCCAAGGAAGGGGCCGACGCCATCACCGAGGACCTGGCCGAGCTGGACCGTGTCAAGGCCGAGTACCTCAAGGACCTTGAGGAGGCCCAGGAGGTCCCGTCGCTGGTCGCCCAGTTGAAGTTGGAGTAGATGTTGTAGTTCTCCAAGAGGTGTGGTAGGGTGCTTCTACCTCGCCTCAAGGAGTTTTGCATGAACCCGAATCTGTTCGTCTCCAGCCGTGAAGAGTCCTTCCACGAGTTCTCGACCGGCTACATCGTTCAGAAGATGACTCCCGGCCAGATGGCCCGCATCGTCGACTCGCTCGAGCAGAACTTCTGCACCATCAAGTCGATGTCCACCAAGGACGTCCGGGGCGTGATCTTCGCCAAGGGCAAAGCCTGGTGCTGGCTGGTGGTCTCCTACCGCTCCAAGAAGCTCGAGATCATCGTTCGGACTGCCAATGGTGAAGGGGCCCAGCTGGCCGCCGAGACCATGTTGAACGCAGTGGTCGCCGCAGTGCTCAAGATCGTTCCCTACGAGGACTGACATGAAGACCATCAAGCAGGTCGAGGCTGAGGTCGAAGTGGTCAAGAAGGCGGCCCTGGACAACATCAAGGCCATCCTGAAGGTCGAGATCAAGGAAGCCATCAAGGTCGTGCAGAAGAAGCACCCCTCGATCACGGAGGTCATCTTCCACAACAACCACCCCTGGATCGTCTACCACTCGACCAAGGAGGCGGAGTGGGTCCTGTCTCGGAATGAGTACGCCCGGAAGAATTACATCGCCGTCGTCTACAAGCCCCACAAGAAGGGAGTGAACAACGACAGCCCGGTGAAGCAGATCCGGTACTCCAGCTCGCTCCACCACCTGTACCGGCTCCTCGACCTCTTCGCCGAGGTGGAGCACCAGACCATCCGTTACACCATCAAGGACTGACCATGCGAATCAACTCCACCAAGGTCGTCACTTTCACGAAGGTCCGCCTCCCCTACGGCTGGCTGGGGAACATGTCTGCTCACGTGATCTGCTGGACGGACGGCAGAGTCTGGCGCACGGCCGAGCACCTCTTCCAGGCCCTGCGCTTCACGGGGAACGATGAGGTCCAGAAGCTCATCCACGACCAGAAGTCGCCGATGGGCGCCAAGATGATGGCCAAGAAGTACCTCGACAAGGTGGCCTACGAGCCTCGGGGAGGCCAGGACCTGGAGGCCATGCGCTTCGTACTGGCCGCCAAGGCCGACCAGCACCCCGAGCTGATGAAGAAGTTGCTCGAGATTCCCCGAGACTTCACCATCATCGAGGACGTCACCAGCCGCCCCAATGCCTCCGGGGTCTTCTGGGGTGCCCAGAAGCTGCCCGACGGCTCGTGGAACGGGTTCAACCACCTCGGGCGGCTGTGGATGCAGGTCCGGGACGGCGCCGCAGGCCCGAGGTAACGATGTGCCATTCGTGGATGGACCGAGATGACGATTTGCCCAAGGAGTTGCCCGTGAACCCCAAGAACGTCGAGGAAGTGGAAGCTGAGGAGAAGCGCCTGGCCGCGCTCAAGGTCGAGCTGGCCCGCCGTGGGCTGCACAAGCCCGGAGACCGGGAGCTGACCAAGGAGCAGCAGTTGGCCGAGTTCCTTCACGAAGCGTGTCCCTACAACCACACCGATGGGTGCAGCTGGGGATACGAGTCCTGGACCGACATGGGCACGAATCGGCGGAACTACTTGGCCAAGGCCGAGAAGCTGTTGAGGTTGTACCAGCCCGACATCATCCGCGGCGTCATCTTGGTCCTGCGCGAGCGCTAGTAACTCGCTGCACCAAAGTGGGAGATCTCGCCCACTTTGGTGCTTTTGCTTACAACGGAGTGAACATGGCTACGGCCCCGAATTTGACGTACGCGAAGAACGAGCAGGTGTGGCTGGTCGTCAACCCCAACAGCCGCTTCCACGTCCAGTCTGCCTACGCCATGGGCGAAGAGAAGCCCGAGGCCATCCTGGTCGACCATGTTTTCTTCGGCAAGGAGACCAAAGCCTCTGCTTACTGGATTCACAGGAACAACTGCTTCAAGTACAAGAACAAGGTGCAGGCCATCGAGCGCCTCAAGTGGCATCTCGAGGCTGAGCTGAAGGAGCTGAAAGAAAAGGCCATCCACACGGAAGAGCTGATTCGAGAGTGTGACCGTGCCGCCCTCGCGGCCAGCGTCCTCTGGGTCAATCCTGAGGGATCCGGCCGGGTCATGAAGGACGGTCGGGTCCAGGTCGAGAACGCCTCGGAGAACGGGTGGACCTACACCCAGAGCGCTGAGGTGGCCAACAAGATCTTGATGGCCTACGTCCAGCACACCCACGAATCGAAGTAGTTGTAGTCCTCTTGGTGTTGTGGTACGGTCCTTTCGCAACCCAGGAGGTTTTGATGTCCAGCGAGTCCGATGGTGTGTTCTCTTGCCCCAACTGCAAAGGCCGAGGCCGAATTGATTCCGGCTATGGCTTTGGTAACGATTACGACCCCTGCACCATGTGCGATGGGACAGGTGAAGTGTCTGCAACCGTGGTCATCCACAAGGAGTCCGAAATGATTGAGAAGCCCCCGAAGGCGAAGGCCCGCGTCTGCGCCTACATCCCCGGCCAGTACATCCTGGTGGCCACCCGCTTCACCGACCGAGAGGAGGTCCGCAAGGTCAAGTTCGTGCGCGACGACGAGACGCATGTCTTCTTCGAGCACCCCCATGCGAACCAGGGCGTGGTCTCCCTCCGGCCCGAGTACACCTTCCAGGTGGGCGAAGAGTGTGCTGCCTGGGACAAGGCCCTCGAGACGTACGAGAACGAGGTGAAGGCCAACCGGCTGTGGATGCTCAAGGCGAAGGAGCACGACATCGTCCTCTGGACCTCCCCCAACGAGCAGACCCGGGTCCTGAAGGACGGTCGGGCCCAGTGGAGGGACTCGGCTGACGGCTGGAACGACCAGCTAAACAAGGACGCGGCCCTCGAGATCATGCAGGAGTACATCCGCAGCAAATCGCAGGCGTAGTGCTTGTAGTTCTCCTTGGACCGTGATACAACGTCTTCACCTTCCAAGGAGGTTTGCAATGCCCGCCACCGTGTTCAGTCTCGATATGGACCACCTGTTCTCGAAGATGGGCTGGGTCAAGGTCTCCGAGTTGAAGTTCCAGAAGGGGATGGACGTGGCTCGGGCCGGTCTGCTCGAGGTCGAGTTGTGGGACTCCCCCGAGCAGTTCAAGAAGTTCTCCACCGAGCGCGAGTTCATCGCTTTCTGCCGGACCCTCTAAAAGGAGCACGCCATGGCCAACCTCGACTTCCTCGATCTGAAGAATGCCCACGCTGAAGAGAAGCGCGCCCTGGAGGAGCAGCTGTCGGACACCCGGCGCCTGCTCCATGAGGCCACAGAGCAGCTCAAACTGGTGGCTAAGGTCACCGAGGGGTTGCGCGGGTTGAGGCCGCTCAATGAGCAGGCTGAGAGCGACCTGATTGACATCGACAAGGACCTGATCAAGCTCGAGGAGGTCGTGGAGTCGAAGGACTTCCAGGCCCTCATCGCTGAAGACAACCCCAACGAGGAGAGGTAGATGGCCGACACCCGACACGAGCAAGCTCAGGAGATGATGCGAACCTCCATTGGAACGCTGACGTACGCGCTCCAGTTGTTCACGGAGGCCAAAGTGGCTCACGAAGGTCGGTCGGTCTTCTCGATCGGCTCCAATGCCCAGGAGGCCATGAAGAATCTGGCCGAGCACAAGAAGTGGGGTGAGATTGAGAAGATGGACCACTTGGAGATTGGCAAGGACTTCGACTGGGCCTACAGTTTCGTTGCTGGAGGCACCAGCTTCAAGGCGGCCGGGGTCTTTGTGCTGGGTGGCGCGATGTTGACCTGGTGGAAGTAGTTCCCTTCAACGAGGAGAGGTAGATGAACGTCGACCATGCTGAGATGCTGAAGCGCGCTCTGGACCGTCACGCCGCTGGGCTCGAGGACGAGGGCCGGGAGTCGACTGGGGTGGAGACCCTGCTCCTGATTCTCTGGAACATCCCGATGCAGGTGTACTTGTACTGGGTCGCCCAGCTCATCTGGGGCTGGTACTTGCCCTGGCCGGTGCCCAGCAAGGTGCAGTTCATGGTGGTGGCGCTCTTCTACGCCCTGCTGTTCGGCTCGCGCAAGGTCAAGGAGACCACGGCCAAAGAGGACGGCAAGCTCGCCGTCGGGATGTTCGTCTTCCCGACCCTCATCCTCTTCCAGGCCTGGCTCTTCAAGTGAGCCGGTTGTCGACCAAGCAGCGCAAGGCGAGGAGGGCCCGCCAGTTCTTCTACTGGGACTGGCGGGCCGCCTACCTTCAGAGTCTCGCCCCTCCAGTCGATTGGGCCGTGCTTGTTGCGGACATTCGCTACTTGGAGTACAACATCTACCTCGAAGCCGCCAACCGCCTCTCGTTTGCTGCTTTGGGTCTCCCACTCGAATTCCTTCCGAGGTAGCCATGGCCACGCTTCCCAAGTTCTACCGGTTCAACAACCAGCGCGAGATGCTCGCCAAGGCCTTGGAGCTGGCAAAGGAACCCTGGGCTGACGAGCACGGCCACAAGTTCACCATCGAGGTCATCCCCGAGAAGCTGAAGTACTCGGTGCCCACCGCGTACACCTTCATCTACGCGCTGAAGGACTTCGAGCCGGGTCCGGGCAAGTGCCCCTGCACCATCTGTCGCCCCAAATACATGGTGGTCCGGCCACTCTACTCCTTCCAGAACGAGGTCAACATCAAACTCGAGCAGGCCCGGAAGTACGAGTTGCAGGTGAAGGACCGCCAGGAGATGGAGCGGCGGGGAGTCGAGAAGACCGTCAACGATCTGATCTATGAGAGCGCTCTCCTCAAAGAGATCGCCGAAGGAGAGTCATGAAGACCCAGACCATCGCCAACATCCTCTGGAGCTACTGCACCACCAACCAGGAGCTGCTCGAGGCCATCAAGGTGCGCCACGACGAGGTGGCGGCCGAGTACGCAGACCTGTCCAAGCGCTCGGGCCACAACATTAAGCCCCTGGACATGCCCATCTCAGTCCTGCTCCGGAAGGTGGGCTGGTATCGCATCTTCGTCGGGGTCAACCTCTGCTCGTGGCAGCTGGCCGAGGAGCACGCCAAGCGCCTCAAGTCGGAGATCGAGGAGAAGGAGGACGAGATCCGCGATGCGCAGGAGGTCGTCGACCTGGACTACGCCGAGCTGAAGCAGATCGAGGCGCTGTCATGAAGCGCGTTCAGGTCGACGGCAACGAGTGGTTCGAGGTCCAGTTCCACGATGAGCTGGTGCAGGCCGCCCGCACATTGAAGACCGAGTACATCGAGAAGGCAGAGAACGAGCCCCAGTGGCTGGACGACGAGACGGCCTCCAACGGCATCCGCCCCAATCCCAACTACCGGAACCGCTTCCGGCCCAACGTCCACCCGGAGAAGCTCACCTTCACGGGCCCCGGCTGGTACACAGTCTATCTGGAAAGGACCTACTACACGGCCATGCCTCGAGGGCGCTTCCTGAACAACTCCGTGGAGTACCAGGAGAAGATCGCCCGGCTCGAGAAGGAGAACGCCGGGCTCCAGGAGCTGGCCGAGCAGCGTGGGTCGGTAACCATCACGGCCTCGGGCGGCTCGAAGGTCTCCAACATCAGGGTCGGCGGCAGCATGGCCCAAGAGACGAAGAGCCCTACCCCGCCGAAGCCGCCGGATGGTTGGATGTTCAACGCTTCGGACAAGGACATCTCGGGCGACCCCGAGATTGTGAAGTACTTCGAAGGGCTGACCGAATCGCAGCGAAGCGTTTTTGGAGAGATTGTCAACCAAAAGGGTATCTGGCAGTATCTCTTCGGGAGGAAGTAATGGACCGTCAAACCAAGCTCGGATTGGCCATCTGGGCCAGCCTCTTCATCGTCTTCTGCTTCGGGCTCAACTTCCCGGAGGTCGTCTTCCTCTACAAGGCCTTCACGCTGGCCTGCGTCGGGATTGTCCTTCTGGGAGCCTTGATCGTGCTCCACAGGGAGTACGTCTTCCCGGCCATGTTGTCGGGCCTCTTCTGGCTCATCGACTGGTACTCTGACCTGATGGTCAAGCACGAGGCCGAGAAGTTCGTGAAGGAGTTCCTCGAGAACGAAGCCAAGAGGAAGCGATGAGCCCCCAGTGCAAGGAGTGTGGACAGAAGCTCCTCCAGGTGAAGCCCGGCGATCGAGTCCTGGTCCGAGACTTCGCTGGAGACTGGGTCGTAGGACTCGTGGGTAATTCCTACAGTCCTGGCCATGACGGCGTTCCTCGCTTCCACGTTTCCAGGCCCGGGGCCGTTGTCGTGTCCATTGCGGACATGCGCCCGCTCGGATGGAAGCCATGAGCGTCTCCCTGCCTGAAGACGAATGGATCAAGTACGTGCAGCCCAAGGCCTCCTACGACGACCCCAACTGCCTCTCGGCCACGATGTGCATGTGCGCCATCCTCATGGGCGACCGGGGCCTGGAGGAGTTCACTGAGGACCAGCTGATGGCCGAGGTGATCGACCTCTGCGGCCCGACAGCACCGGACCACCTCCAGAAGTTCCGGGACTACCTACCCAAGATGCACCCCGAGATCACCAAGCTCCCCAACGGCCTGTACAAGCTGCTCGGGATGCCGTTGACCTGATGGTATTGATGTGGTAGGAGCTTCCCCATGATCCCGACCAAGAAAGTCTGCGCCGACACCTTCTTCTACTTCCAGTCGGCCAACGAGGCCTTCGACTACATCAAGAGCTTCGAGCCCACCGCTCCGGCCTACTGGCTCGAGTACATCATCAAGAAGGACTTCGTGGGGCCTGGCTGGTACTCCCAGACCTCGCCCTTTATCCAGGAAGAGCCCTACCTGGGCAAGTGGCGCCACGGCATCCGGTCCATCTCCTTTCACCTCACCGAGAGCCAAGACAACGTGAAGGGCCTGGAGACCAGCATTGCCTTGCAGGCCGAGGCCTACGCCCGGACCATCGTGCTCATGCACAAGCGCATCGAACACGCCCAGGACGACGTCAAGGCCTTCGTGGCCCTTTCCCAGGAGAAGCCGTGACGACCCCTCGCTCGAAGAAGGTCAATGGCGCCCACTACTTCTACTGCCAGTCCCTGGAGGAGATGAAGACGACCGCCCGGAAGTACCACACCTTCGGCAACTTGAAAGAGATCAAAGACTCCGAGATGGAGTCCTTCGTCTTCATCAAGAAGGGCTGGTATCGGTTCGACCGCGAGATCGCCTGCGAGCCCATCCTGGTGCCGCTCGGCCCGCTGTTCCGCTACCTCATCCGGGCCGAGCACGTGGACGTGTCCCTGCTCCGTGCCCAGAAGACCGTCAAGAAGGCCAAGCGCGAAGCTGTAGAGGCTGACCGGGAGCTGTTCTATGCCCGAATGAACATCTCCGATCTGACGGCCCTCAAGGCCAAGAAGCCATGATCTTCACCTTGCCGAAGTACTCGATTGACGGGCCCTGCATCAGTCCGGCGCCGCCCTCGCTGCTGAAGCTCCTGCATCGCCAAATCGACTCCCCGGAGCTGCGCGCCTACGCCACCGTGGTGGCCTCGCGCCAAATAAGGCTCCAGCTGCTCCCCAGCAAGTACGGGCACCTCCAGTACCTCAAGGACTGGTCCATCGAGCTGACGCTGGTTCGACAAAAGGGCTTGACCTTTGGTCACGGCTTCACGTATCAGTTCACCTTCATCCCGCTCTGCGAACAGGCCCAGGAGTGGGTGTACGAACACGGGCCCATCAACCTGTACTAGGAGCAGTGAATGATCACCGTCCTCAGCAGCATGCCCAAGAACCCCGTGGTGACCGACCTCTGGCCCACCAACGGCTTCCTCTTCAGTGAGACGACCCGCAAGGCGCTGGACAACAAGTGCATCGGCACGAAGTACGAGTTCAACCGCCCCGATGGCCCGCCCGTGGAGAAGAAGGACGAGGAAGGCAACATCTCCACCGACCAGCCCTTCGTCCGCGCCATGGCCGAGGCCGCCGTGGTGGCCGTGCTGCTGAAGCCTGAGGCCGACGGGTCCTTCCGGGTGGACCGCGGGCTGGACTGGATGAAGGCCCGGCTGGATGCCCTGTCGGAGAAGAACTACCTGGCTGCGGCCATGACCCCGCTGTCCTCGGCCGAGCGCTACGTCTTCATCGAGAAGGAGTGCTTCCCGCCGAATGTCCGCGGCCCCCTCGGCCTGGCCCCCGAGGACAAGCAGATGTACTACAACGAAGCCGGGCAGTACCTCGAGGCCAACGAGGTGTTTGTCCAGGCCGACCCGTTCGCCTGGCCGAAGGTGGCCAAGGCCCACATGATGTTGCTGTCCATCGTCCACTTCTTCGACGTGGCCGCTGCGACCGCCTTCATCGGTGGCGGGGTCATCTTCGACCTCAACTCGGACACCCAGCCGACCATCCTGTAGTCGTACCCGCCCTTCGGGGCGGTTTTTTTCAGGAGCTACTCATGCGTGTGACTCAGATGGCGAAGGTGATGGACCAGCTTGACCACGAAGGGATGTCCAAGCGACTGACCCGTGAGGTCAAGGACGTCTGGCCCTTCTTCAAAGAGAGGTCATCGTTGAAAGCCCAGGTGGCCCTCGAGCGCATCACCCCGAGCACCATCGTCCAGGTCGACCGCAGCCCGAAGGACGTCTCAGACCTCAAGGACTACCAGGGAAAGCCCTGGCTCTGGTCCGGCCGCCTCTTCACTCAAGAGGAGATCCAGGCCCAGATCATCAAGAACTTCGACCCCAACACGGTCCACGACCCTGAGAAGGTCCGCCACGTCTACCCCTGCATGCAGGTCGCGGCCATGACGATGGAGTACCAGCAGAACTACCCCGCCCGCGAGCGGACCATCGACTTCGTGATCAACATCCTGAACTCGCTGGCCGAGGACAACCAGATCGTGTCGGCCATGGCCCCGCTGGTCGAGGTCTCGCTCCTGGTGCCCGGCGACCGTGAGACGACCTTCCTCCCGAAGTCTGGTGGCCCGGTGTGGGACACGGTCACCGGCAAGCGGTCCGAGGCCGAGGTCAAGGACATCTTGCGTCTCGAGCGCACCCAGCTGCGGCCGGGCGAGGTCCTCGCCACCAGCGACGAATGCTGGCCCCAGATCTACCGCCGGGCCGTGGGCATCTTCTCCTTCGTCCACCTCTTCAATTCGGAAGCGGCCCGCAGCAAGTACGGCGAGCACACCATCACCAACGAGTCGGTGCTGCCCTGGCAGCTCATTCAGTAAGCCCTACGGGGCGTTTTCTTCACCCGGAGCACCACACATGGCTGAGAACAGCACGGAAGATCTGGCGAAGACCCTCGAAGAGATGAGCGAGGTCCTCAAGAAGCCCATTCCACAGGGTTCGGTCCTGAACACGACCGACCTCTACCCCGACAACAAGGCGCTCTTCAGCGAGGCCAGCCAGAAGGCCTTCGAGCGCAGCATCAAGTCCCTCTCGTTCCTCTACGCCCTGCACCCCGAGGGCGAGGAGGTCGATCACAAGGGGCGCCGCTGGACCAAGAACCCGGAGTTGCCGCACCTGCCCGTCGCTACGGGCTTGACGATCTTCCTCACCAACACCATCGACATGGACGAGGAGGGCAACTTCCCCGACGAGAAGAAGACCATCGAGTACCTCGCCGAGCAGGTGAACCGGCTGAGCGCGGCCGGTCTCGTCGTCGGGGCCCTGTGCCAGCTCTCGAGCATCCCGCTCCTCATCCCCGTGAGCAAGGAGTTCCCGTTCCCGGTGCTGAAGCTCGAGGACCGCAGGATCGACACGCCGGAGCAGAAGGCCATCAACGACGCCTTCGACGCCCAGGTGGAGGAGTTCAAAAAGACCCTGCCCCTCAACCAGACGGTGACCGGCGACGCCACCCTGTGCGGCCTGGTCATCGTCAAGAAGGCCCGCGCGTACTTCTCCTTCCCCACCGTCTACGATGCCGAGGACGCCAAGACCCTACTGGGGCCGGACGTGCTCTCGAGCGAGGGTGAGCTGAAGCGGGTCATCCTGTAGTTCCCCGCACGAACCTTGCCTCTGGGTTGAGGTTCGTGCTGGTTTTGTGGTTTTAGTACTTGTAGTTCGCAGCGGGCCTATGCTAGGGTGGCATCTCCATTCAAGGAGCTGCCTATGCCCACAATTCGCAAGGTGGAGAAGCGCCTCAAGACTCTGAGGTGGCGATGAGATGTCTCAGATGCACGTGTGGGGAGCGCCGGGTCACCCTGTACGCCTCGAACTTCCAGCTGAACTACTACCTCTACTGCTCGGACTGCAAGAAACAGCTTGGCGTCGACCACTACGTGGAGTACAACGACTTGCTCAACGGGAAGTACCGGGAGAAGCTCAAGACTGAGCTGGTGGCCCGGTGGAAGAAGATGGTCGCCGAAGCCAAACCCAAGGAGTAGCACATGGACGCATGTGAAGCTGGAAACATGGACCGGAAGGAAGCCCAGAGCCGGAAGGTGCAAGAGGAAGTGGAGGTCGCCCGCCAAGGCTTCGTGGCCCTAGCCTACACGCGCCTGGCCAACGAGAACAAGCACGGGCGCTGCATGACCGGCCAGCCCTACGAGGACACTCGCATCCGCAAGAGCTTCCGGACCGCGGTTGTGCTCGACGACCCCGAGGAGATCGACAAGGTCTACGAGGACGCGGTCAAGATCAACGACCTCTGGAAGAAGTAGTCCCACCCGCAGCACCCAGGAGCAAGACCATGGCAGAGACGATCGAAGCGACGTTGAAGAACCTCGAGGACCAGCTGAAGGTGGAGACCAACGAGCGCAAGCGCCTGGAGCAGACCATCGCCCAGAACGGCCTCAAGTCGGCCCAGATGGTCACCGAGATCAAGGAAGAGGTCCAGCGCCAGTCGATGCTGGCCACCGACGCCTTCCACAAGGTCGTCCAGTCGGCGGGCCACCTCATCGACCTGCGCAACCAGCTGTTGCTCTACCCGCAGCACCTGGTCGATGTCACCGAGTCCAAGAAGTCCCTCGAGACGTCATCCTCCTGGCGGTCTCCCGGGCCCAGCTCGAGCTGAACAAGATCCTGGGCTCGGGGCAGGGCAAGAAGGAAGCCCCGAAGCCCTTCGAGATCTACCCGGCTGGGTTCCGCGGTGAGCCCAAGAAGGCCGAGTACATGATGCTCTCACTCCAGGACCAGGTCCGCGTGGCCGAGGTCCTGGGCAAGGTCAAGGACCTCTACAAGCTCGAGGCGGACTATATGAGCGAGGCCGCGCCCCCGGTCATGATCCGCGGCTTCGAGCAGGACTACGACGTGCCGCTCGACTCCATCCCGCAGCACGTCTTCATCGGCATCATGAAGGAGCTTCGGCTCAAGGCCAGCACCATCAACTACATGGACCTGTCGGAGGCGGACCAGCTCCTCTTCAGCAACGTGCTCCGAGAGACACCGCCCGACCTGCTCCAGACCCGCTATTCGTCTGGACGGCGCCACGTGTACCGCTTCCAGAGCACCGAGGGGAAGCCGGGGAACGTGTCCCTCCACTCGATGCCCCTCGAGACCTTCAACAACTTCATGAAGAACCACCGGGAGACCTACAAGGCCCCCCAGTTCGATCGTGACGTGCCCGCCGACGAGCACTACAACAACCTGACCTCCGAGCAGCAGGCCCAGGTCGCCGAGCGCATTGGCAAGATGACCACGAAGGAGATCGACGCCACCATTGCTTCCCCCAACGCCGACGTCTACTACGACTCGGGCAAGCGGGTGCGGGTCGTGACGATCCCGAACCACGTCTTCATGGCCGAGATTCAGAAGCGCATTCCCACTACGGGCCTGGGGCCGGTTGTTCAGCAGGTCCTCGGCAAGTCGGACAACAAGCCCAGCTTCGACCCGTACAAGGACTGGCCGAACACCAAGCACGACCCGCGCTAGTGGCTGTACCGCCCTTCGGGGCGTTTTTCACCCCTACCTGGAGTCCAAGATGACCGACGACGAGCTGTATCAGATGCGGCAGGAGCTGACCGAGTTGCAGGACAACTTCCGCCGAGTCCGAGCCATGAAGTTCGACTCCTACACGAGCGACGCGGCTGGGGAGCTGCTGCGGGCAATCAATCTGCGCAATGCCCTGCTCAACGGCCAGCCCCGCCTGGCCGTGGGCAACGACCTGGAGGACGTCCTGAAGGACGTGGAGGAGGTCATCCGCCAAGGCTCGAAGCAGCTGAAGAGCCTGTCGGCCGCCGCCCAGAATCAGACCAACCTCAACGTCAAGGCCTTGATCGAGATGAAGTAGTTGTAGTCCGGCCCTAGATGTAGTAGGGTCGGTTTTGTCACCAGGAGCTGCCCATGTCCCCGAAACGCGAGACCCGCACCAAGAAGGACGCCACCAACCAGAAGGAGTTCGAGGAGTTGCCGCCGGACGCCCCCAGCAAGGCCCGCAGCCACAAGAAGACTCCCACCGGCCATCCGTTGCGCAAGGGCCCTGGCGAGACCCCCAAGACCGACTGGAGGCCCCAGGAGACCATTCCCAAGGACCACTACCGGCTCGGAGGAAACCGGGAGCCCCTCAAGGCCATCAAGCCGCTCCCCCGCATCGGCGACGCCTTCGACCCCAACCACAAGGGCGACTTCGCCATCAACGTCGAGGAGCTGACCCGGTTCGGCTACAACGCCATCCACGACTTTGTTCAGGACGAGGCCGTCAAGCTCAAGCACTACGACAACGCGGCCCGAGTGGTGAGAGAGCTGGCCAACCTGGCAAAGGACGCTTCCCTGGATGACGGCGGGGTCGTCTCCAAGAACATGCGGATGGCCCTCGAGCGCGCCACCTTCCAGCTCGAGTACCGCACCCGCGACCTCTTCCGGCCCATCGACGAGAAGCACTTCGCCAAGTACGAGAACAAGAAGAACACCGAAGTCAGAGACACCATTGGCCAGAGGGCCGCCTCGGACTTCGTGAACGTGTCGTCCATGGGGACTGGGGTGGACCCCTGGAAGACCGGCTTCGACTACCGCGCCCTCACAACAGAGGGCCGTAAGTGCCTGCTCAAGACCCTGACCGAGCAGAAGTTCGGCACGGGCTGGCCCCAGGTGGTGCCGGTCTCGGGCGCCATCAAGGTCGTCCTCGGCACCATCCCCGACGAGATCCTGTACGAGGCCTCGAAGATGATCAAGCCTCTCGATGCCAACCCGTGCGACCGAATTCTGAGTACCGACGAGGCTGGTGGGGAAGAACCTGTGGGCATACCCTTCAGTAATCTGACCCATAAGGAGAAGATCGAGGTCCACGACTACTTGGTCGGTCTCAGCGACAACGCAGACCCTATCAACATCAAGCTCTCCAACAACGTCCTGGTCTCCGTCGAGAGCATTCCCGAGTCCGTGCTGAACGCCTGGTGGCCAGGCTATTCAGGCATGAAGCCCGAGGACTACAACAGGACGACGGCAGATGGGATGCCCCGCGAGATCAGGGAGTTCAACACCCTGACCGATGAAGGGTGGATCGAGGTGGGCAACTTCCTGGCAACCATCTCGAGTTGGGCCGACCACGAGGCTGCGCTCGAGGGCAACCACATCATCCCAATCGGCAAGAGGGACTGCGTCCAGTACATGCACGTACCCAAGGACTTCTGGCGCAAGCACATCACCTTCGACTCGAGCATCAAGCCGCCCAAGCCCAGCGACCAGTTCGAGAAGGACCTGAACTCGGACAAGCACTGGAACGCCGACGACCAGCGCAACTACGGCGGCCCCGCGGGCACCCCAACCGACACGGGCACGAAGTACAAGTAGTCCGTCTTGTCTCTCACCTTCACCTCGGAAGTGAGAGACAAGCGGTTTTGTGGTACATTGGTGAGCAACAAAGGGGTCCGCAACGATGGGTTACGATTCAGCTGAGCAGTTGGCGAAGCACAACCGCCAGGTCTACGCCTACCTCAAGCTCCACAAGAAGCTCGGGACTGGCGTCCAGGGTACGGCCTACCTCACCAAGAAGAAGACGGTAGTGAAGGTCTCGTGCGACTGCGACGAATCCAAGATCGTGGGCTGGCTGATGCAGATCAAGGCCAAGCACCCGGCCGAGGCCATCCATCTCCCCGAGATCTACCGGGCCCACAAGGTCTACGACAAGTACTACCGGGCCTTCGACGAAGAGTACCTGCACGTGGTCGAGCGCGAGCCTTTGAGGGACCTGCCCGACTCCATCCTGAATGACGAGACCTTCCAGGATGCGATGATGGAGTACATGCGAAACCAGCACGAGCTTCGAATGAGGGAGCTGGGCTACCAGTCCATGGACCGAGAAGAGCCTTTCTTCGCCAAGTACTACGAGAAGCCCACCAAGCCCTACCGGCCCTTCGTCGAGGCCTACAAGAAGACCATCAAGTTGTTGCTGGACAACAACGTCTTTCCAGGCGACTCTGCACCCTACAACTGGGGCAAACGCAAGGACGGCACCTTGGTCCTGCGGGATTTCGGCCTCTTCACCAGGATCGAGCCATGCGCAAAGAGTACCTGAAGGACCTCGAGCGGAACGCCTACTTCTGCCGTCACCTAGGGGAGGTCGAGGAAGGCCTGGATAATGAGGCCCTGGCCGAGCTGGGCGCCCCGCTTAACCCCTTCGAGATGAACCAGCAGCGCATCAAGGAGGGCTTCGAAGGGCCCGGCTGGTACACGCTAGGCTGGCGCCGCGAGATTGCTGGCCTCGAGGTCCGGAAGATGTACGTGTTGGGAGACGAAGAAGCACGCGACCACAACGTGATCGCGTGCAAGTATGTGCCCGAGGTGCGCTCGCTCAAGTCCTACGTGGAGTCGCACGCCCACTTCGTCAAGCAGCAGGCCGACCGGCTGGCCCGCCTCCAGGCCTTCGTGAACGCGCCCTAGAGCTTCAGGGTCCAGATGTAGTTGTCGTAGCTGACCCCAATGGCGAACTTGCTAGTCGAGCAAACTAGAGAGCCTCCCACTCCAATGAAGCCGGGCCCGACCTCTGGGAAGAAAGACTTGGCCACATTGCCCGAGGCGTCCAGCTCAAAGATGACGGCGCCCCTATTGACGTTTCCTGGGCTAGTCGTCAATGGATACTGGAAGTACTTGCCGTTCCCCAAAGACACCGACTTGCCCGAGCCTGAGCCAGAACCACCAAGCCCCTCTGCCGGAGTCTTGAGCCGGTTTTGACGCCTGAAAGCACCAATCGACCCATCGCTACCCAGTGGAGCTTTGTTCTGGTTGAGACTGGATGCACTTGACACAAAGTGCTCCAGCTCTACGATTCGGCCCTTATCCAAAACAGGCTCACTGGAATTAACCGCAGGCTGACCAGGCATCTTTGTACGGCTCTTCAGGGCCCCCGATTGCATGTCGTAGCTGAAGCGGTAACAGGTGGTCGGGTTGGAGCTACCCCCACCACCCCAGGCAAAGAGGTTGCCGTGTCCGTCAACGACCATGTTGGTGCCAGCTGGCAGAGCATAGTCCGCAGGCATGGGATAGAGATTGACCACCACCTTCTTGGGCGAGATGACCTTGATGGCCAAAAAACCGTAGCCGGAAGCATTGATGCTGCCGTAGAAGAAGGCGATGTTGTTCTGTTGATCAAACAGAAAGAAGTCCGGTTGGGCCGGGTAGGAGATTCGTCCGACCAGTTCCCACTTGCCCATCGTGCCGTCTGCGTTGATCTTGCAGGCGTAGATGCCGTCGATGAAGCTGCCAAAATCAGGGGTGTAGCCACCCACCGAATACAGGTAGTCACCACAAGCAAAAAGGCTCGAGTAACCCGTCGGAAGCGGGAAGGTCTGTCCAGCATTGATCCACTTGTTCATTTTAGAGCCCCCGGTACTTCAAGCAATGGAATTCGCCGTTGTTGTCCGAGGCGTAGGCGTACCCCTCTCCAAAAGCGACAATCCCGGCTCCAATCCCTATCGAAGCCAACTGAATGTCCGAAGGAGTTGATTTCTTGATATTTCCGAAAGTGTCGATCTCGATAACACGATCAGGAGACTGGACGTTGCTGGGCTCATAGTAGCAGGAGCAGAGCAAGAACCGGGTTGGGGACAACGGCAACGCAATGCCGAAGCCGAGGTTGATGAATTGCCCACCAAAGCTCATTGTTTTCTGATGAGGCAAGAAGCGCGTTGGCACCCCGTCGACCGAAAGCCTCGCGTGCTTGGGCTCAACAAAAGTCGACCCATTTCGGCGTTCCAGCTCAATGAGCTTATTGTTGTAGTAGAGAATGCTTCGAAATTGGACCGACTCCTGGAGAGGAAGAACGGTCACCTGGTTGAAGCGCCCCTGCGAGTCCACAGTGACCCGCAAGGCCTGACTCGGCGTGTTCGACCCACCCAGGATCAAGAGGTTCTGGTGGTCGTCCAGCACCAAGTCAGAAGCCCCCACGCCGGGCTCGACAGCAAGGCCAAGCCGACGAACAGTGAACTTCGATGAGGTATCGAAGTGGACGGACACCAACGTGTTGGTCGTGTAGGTGCCATCCAGGTAGGTGACGATGAATGCCGTCTTGGTCGTCTCATCGACCCAAACCGCAGCAGCGTAGGTCAAAAGGGGGTGAGTGCCGATTCGCTCCCACTTGCTCAACGCCCCGTCGCCTGAGATTTTCGCCCGGTAGACGTCACCATTGGCCACGCTGTAGTCCGAGTTGAAGCCAGCAATGCAGTAGAAGTAGCCCCCCAAGACGAACAAGACGCCGTACTGATTGTTGGGAGGATAGCCCGCCCCGATCCGCCTCCACTTATTGATGGCCATCTAGGCCCCCTTGCCCTTGAGCAGAAACGAGTCGGCCGGATGGGCCTTGAACTTGTACATCTTCTCCTTGCTGGGCTGGTCCAAGTGCTGCTTGACTTCCTCGGGCACCGGCCCAATGGCCTCGTGGCCCAGCTCCTGGAGGTGCATCTGGTACATCGCCCCGTGGTGCTGCATCTCCTCGTGGTCGCCCACTGACTGGGAGGCCTTCATGCCCTGGAGGTGGTGCGCCGCAGCCTTGGCGATCTGCTTGCGCCGGTAGGCCTCGTAGGCCTTGTGCTCGGCCTCAGGGCGAGGGAGCTTGCCCCCGAACTCGTGGATGGCCGCCTCGCGCTCCAGCTCGTGGACGTGGTCTGGGTCCACCAGCATGCGGTGATTCCAGTGGGCCGGACCTTCCTCGGTCTCTTCGGCTTTGGCCATGGGACGGTCATGCAGCTCGAGGAGAGCGTCACCCACCTGGTCCAGCGCTTGGTCGAGGGCATCCATGGGGAGAAGATTGGCTTCACTCAGGGCGTAATGGTCTTCGGGGATGGATTCGTCCGGCCGCCAGTCCACCTTGGGGTTCAGGCGCTGCTGGCACTCGGGGCAGCTGGTTGTGTGCGCCTGGATGCCCTCGTTGGACAAGCCCTGGCGCATGTGATCGAAGATCTGCTGGTAGGGCACGTTCTTCGGGATGTGCTTGACCTCGTAGTCCGAGTTGATGTGGGTCTTCCCGGTCTTGTCGTTGGCCATCTGCACGCCGTACATCCCTTCCTCGGTCATGTGGGTGAGGTACGGGTCGCCATCATTGGGGCGGAACTGGAGGTCGCCATTCCAGATGGTCTTGGTCCTGGGGTCCTCATGCTGGCTGAAGAGGTGCTGGACGTGCGGGGTCAGGTCGTAGAACGCGCCATCCCCATCAGTCTGGAGGGGAATGTGCATCGGGTGCGGCAGCTGGAGCTTGGTCGCCATCTTCTCCAGAGCTTCCTCGAGCTGGGCCTCTGACAAGGCGTAGTGGTCTTCGGCGATGCCCTCATTGGGGCGCCAGTCTACCCCATTTGGGGTGTACTTGGCCGAACACTCGGGGCAGCCGAGGATGTGCTCGCCCACGGCCTTGTCCTGAATCTGGGCGTGGAGCTGCTTGGCAATGGCCGACAGCTGCGGGTGATGGTCCTCGTAGGCCGAACCAGACGAGCCCTCGTTGACGATGTTGCCCGAGTCATTGAAGTGATGGACGGCCATGCGGCCAGTCTCTGGGAAGTAGGTGGAGGCAAGGGTGTGGTTCGCGGCCTTCAGGTCGTCCGGCAGCATGTTGTTGAGGACATGCCCTTCCCCGTGCCGGACCTTCTCCAGGTGCATCAGCGGCTGGTCGAGGTCCTTGTAGACGATGGACTTGTCCCCGGTGAGACCGTGGTTGGGCAAAGCCTTCTCGAGCATGTCAAGCGATTCGTCGAGGCTGAGCGCGTAGTGGTCCTCGGGGATGGATTCGTTCGGGCGCCAGTCGAGCGGCTGAGCGGGCTGGAGCAGGTCCTTCAGCTGCTCGAAGGCCTTGTTGCCGCAGCCCTGGCAGAAGGGCGCGTTGGCCGAGCCCCAGCCGCTGTTGGAGTACTTCCGGTTGTCCTCGCTCTGCAAAACCTCTCGAGCGCTCTGGACATCCGCGATCAGTGGCTTCGACCCATTGGGGTGAACCTTCTTGCCTCGGGCATTCATGCCACAGTGCGTCATAGCCGGGTTGGCCGGGTCCTTGAGGTGGATCGTGAAGTTGGCCTTCTGCTTGGTCGGGTCGGCGGGCTGGTTGTGGGGCCAGCTGGCCGGGTCTTCCTCGGCCTTCTCCAGCTCGCTCAAAGCATAGTGGTCTTCGGGAATGGCCTCAGCTGGGCGCCAGTCGGGCTTGAGCTGGCTCTGGCACTCGGGGCAAGACCCCATATGCTGCTGGATGTTCTCGTCGTGCTGCGTGTCGTAGAACTGGTCCACAACATCATCCAAGGTGCCAGGAGCCGACCCACCGGGCCAACCAGGGATCTTGCGGGTGTGCGCAATTCGACGATCACCGTCGGTGATGGACCCCCATGCGCCACCTGGCTCGACTCGGACCTCGTACTTGAGGTTCGGGTTCGTCTTGCTCTCGGGCAAGAGGTGGGTCAAATCGTACGCCTTAGGCGAGATGACGTTGGGGTCCGCCTTGTAGTGGAAGGGGGACTTGTCCATCGGAGGGACCGGATACGAGCCACCCTGCGACCGAGGAGGCTCAGGGGCTTTGCTCTTCCGGGCCTTCTCGAGGGGCTGGGCCACCAGCTGGAAGGTGCCGTCCTGGTTCCACTGTACGTCCACGCGCTCGCCCTCGTCGGCGGCACCCATGGAGTTGTAGCCGCCGATGTGAAGAGTCTGGCCCAGTGCGTTCTGAGGAGGACCGACGAAGCGTGGGGACATGGTAGCTACCGGAGTTTGAGTGAGGTCAAGAGCCCCCTCAGGGTAGTCTGGTCCCACGGCTTGGCGAACTGCAACACATAGCCCTTCGTGTTGTAGTCCGTCTTCACCGACTTGGCCAGGTCCCTGAAGCAGAAGCACCCTTGGAATACCTGGTCTTGAAATTGCGTTTCGCCGCACATCGGGCAGTCGGCCTCGGACTGGGCCTTGGTGAGCTTCAGCTCGAGGGGCTTCTCTGAGAGGGCATAGTGATCCTCCGGGATGCCCTCGTTCGGCCGCCAGTCGAGCTGCTCGGGCTCCTGGAAGTTGATCAGGGCCTGGGCGCAGTGCTGGCACATGGCCTTCTTCTGGTCCTTGGCCGGGGGCAGCTTCGAGTCCAGGGGATGGACAAATGGCGTGGGCTGTGCCGCAAGTCCCTGGTTGGGGCGAGCGCGGGCCATCATCTGCTCGTGGCCGCGGGGCCACATTCCCTCGTAGATGCCCATCTTGCGGGCCAGCGTGTCGACCATGTCGCGGGTCTTGCGGTCGGCCGAGGTGTGCCGGTCCACCATATTCTTGTGTTTGGTCTGGAGCTTGGGGTCAACCGCGGCCTTGCTCGTGTGGTAGTGCAGAACTCGAACCGTGGAGTGGTCGTCCGCGAGCTTGAAGTAGAGGTTCAGCAGGTCCTGCTGGCGGTCCTCGGACTTCTTGACTTTCTCCGAGAGAGCGTAGTGGTCCTCCGGAATCGCCTCGGTGGGCCTCCAGTCCACGGGCGTCGTCGGGGCCAGGTGCGGCAGAAGGGCCCGGTTGCAGTGCTCGCAGCCGTTCCCGCCACCGAACTCGGAGTCAAGGTCGTGCGGCTGGCCTGGGTCATCAGGCAGGATTGACTTGTGCTTGGTGCCAGCGACGCGGTTGAAGTCGGCGTAGTGCGGGCCAGAGGCATTCTCAGCCGCAGCCCCCAAGAGCCCCTGCTGGTCGAGGTGGACCTGGTAGGCGCGGTCGTTGGTCGGGGTCGAGTACTGGGCGTGCCAGTCCCCAGCCATCTCATGGTCCTTGAAGAGGCGCCCCAGCGTTGCCCCGTACGACTCCTGGCCTGGGTCGGTCTTCTCGAGAGGCTTCTCCAGCTGTTGCTCGAACTTGGCCACGGGCACACCGAAGCGGGCCAGCCCCTGGAGGCAGTGTTGGCACAGCTTGTGCGGCTCCTTCACCAGTGGCAGCTGCCGGTCCAGGTCGGACGCCCACGGGCCTTGGGGAAGCGGGATGGCCTGCTTCTCCTTCTGGGTGAGCATCATGGTGGGCAGGTCGAGCGAGGCCGTCATGACCTCGGGGTTGACCTTGCCGATCTGCCCGATGGCCTGGGTCAGGTTGGTGAGGTTCTTGGCGTGCCGGGCAATCATCGCGTCGTGCTGCCGGTGCAGCTTCAGGTCCGTGGGCTTGTAGTGGTCCTTGAGGAGCGAGTGCTGGTGCAGGGCGATGCGATGCACCTTGAACAGGTCCGCCAGGTAGGCCGTCACGTCTTCGGTCTTCATGAGCTTGATGTTATACTTCGGCTCTGACAGGGCGTAGTGGTCTTCCGGGATGGCTTCTGCGGGGCGCCAGTCGACTTCAGGATTGTACTTCTGTTTGCACTCAGGGCACGAACCGATGTGCTCAGCAAGCCTTGCAGGAGCGAGGTGATACTGCATATGTTGCAAGACCTTCTCGTACTCGGGCTTGCCGTTTCCGTAGTCATCACGGATCTCGCCCGTCTTCGGGTTCCTCAGCACGCTGATGTTGGGATTCTGGGCCTGGAGGTTGCGGAGGGAACCATAGCTCCCCCTCTTGCCTTCGTGATGGTGGTAACGAAGACCAATTCCACTGTTGTTGAAATTATCGGAGACGTGGTAGTACGTTCTCTCGGGATTGCCTGAGTCTGGCGTTCGGTCCATGTGCAAGGGATGAGGAAGCCCCATGGAGTCTGGGACAGGTTCCACGACGACCGGCTTCTTCTTGCCCGCCTTGGCAAGCTGCTCGCTGAGCTGGAAGTCGTCCGGGGGCAGAATCGAAGCCTGGGCAGCGGCCTCGAGGTCGGCCTGGCTCGGCCCCACTTGACGCGGCGGCTGGCCTGTGCTCAGGGGGTAGTTGTAGGAGCCGTAGCGGGGCTTGCCTTCGTGGTCGATCTCCCCATTGGCCTGGGAGACGTAGTTGAAGCCATGCTTGACAGCCAGACGCTTGTGTGCTGCATCGGCCTGAGCAGAGTGGTCTCCCCCGTGGATCTCGCGGACGCCCATCTTGTGGTAGGCGTGCGCGTACAGGGCCTCATACATGGCCTGGCCCAGGCCCTTGCCGTGGTAGTCCTCGTAGAGGTTGGAGTCTGGGTGGATGGCGTCGCCCTTGCGCTTGCCCACGACCATGCCCACGCGAAGGGGCTGCTGCTTCGGGTTGCTGGTCGAGTCGTAGAGCTGGCTCGACAACCGGACATTGCCCTCCTGGCTCGAGTCCTGGTCGGGCCGCTCGTGGACGATGAGCTTGAGGTGCTTCTGGTTCTCGGGCAGCAAATGCGAGTAGTCGTACTGCTGATGGTGAGCAGGCAGGGTACCAATGCGCTGCTCGACCGGCTCACCGGGAGCAAGGTCTTCGATGCCCTTGTCAAGGAGTTCTGCGTCACCCTTCTGAAGTTCACTCAGAGCATAATGATCTTCTGGGATGGCCTCAGCTGGGCGCCAATCCGGAGTCTTACCAGCCATGTGCGGGAGCAAGAGCTTCGCGCAATGGTTGCAGGCGCCTACTTTGGTGTCAGCATAGACCTTGCTGGTCAACTCATTGTCAAGAGGATGAGCAACGCCTGGCTGGACTGGGATAGCATGGGTATTGGCCCCACGCATGACCAAGCCCTGCTGATCAGCCAAGTCCGACAAGTATTTCTGAGCACCTCGATGAGCATGGTCGGTAGGTGTATGAACCACCTGCTTGACTTTGGAAAGACCGCTGCGAACAGCCGACTGGTGATAGTCGACAGCATCCTGGTGCTCAGCGTACGCCTGGCTCAGGGCCTGCTGAAGGTCTTGTGGTTCGGCCTTAGCGTAGTAGTCCTCGGGGATGGTTTCAGTGGGGCGCCAGTCGGGCTGCTGATTGAGCGAGTGATTCACCAGGGCATGAGCACAGTGCTCGCAAGAAATCAAGCCGTCTGCACCTCGAGTGACCTGCTGATCCAGAGGGTGAGGCGTTCCAATAGGAGCGGACGGTGGAGGGACCTTCGACCCGAGCATGGTCTTTGGCTCAGCCGCCCCATGCTCAGCCGCGAGTCGCTTGAGGTTATTGGTCTGCTCCATGTGCAAGTAGCGAGCATCGCTATGGGGCTCGAGGGAAGAGGCCTGAGTGTTGTCGTACTTGTGGTCCAGCAGGATGGAGTAGTGGTGGCGGAACGCCTCACCGTGCTCGTTGAAGAGCCGATGGAAGAGCCCATCCAGGTCCTCAGCCTTCTGGAGTTCACTCAGGGCATAATGATCTTCGGGGATGGATTCGTTGGGACGCCAGTCCACCTGCTGGGGCGCAACGAAAGGCGCGAGGGCCCCGTTGCAGTGCTCGCAGTAGCCCTTGCCCACCTGGGAGTCCAACGGATGCGGGCCCGGCGGCAGGTTCTTGAAGCGGCTCGTAGGCGTGAGCTTGTTGTAGAACCGCTCTTCTTCCGGTGACAGCGGAACGACGTTCATCCGGTCCTTGGCCTCATCGTGGAGGTCCGTCATCGCCTGGTTGGTCTGGGCATGGTGGACCGTGGCATCCATGTGGTCCTGCCACAGCTGGGAGACGGCTCGAGCCATAGCCCCAAGCGGGTGCTCGCCCTTGACCAGCGAGCGCACTTGATCCTTGGCATCCACATGGGGCCGCTCATTGACCTTGTGGTCGTGCTGAGCAAGGACCTTCTTCCCCGTCACCTTCTGAGCGTACTGCTGGAAGGCGTGGAGGAGCCCTTTGTTCTGATGGGGCTGCTTCAGGTCTGGGTGTCCCTGGATGAGCTGCTCACCACGATGGGTGAACGCACACGAACCCACATGTGACCCGTCCATGGCGTAGGCCGAGACACGGGTGACGTGGATGCCGGGGCTGGACTCGTGGTGTTCATGCTCGAGTCTGTAGCCGAGGAGCGGGTCGAGGATCTTCTTGGTCAAGAGGGAGGTGATCACGGCCTGGTTCTTAACGAGCAGGTCGATCGACTTACCAAGAGGTTGTAGTTTCTCAGAGGAAGGGGTGGAGACGGGAAGGTGGTCTCCTCCGAGAGCTACAACGATCGCGGCTGCGACTCGGTAAATCGGCGCGTTCGAGAAGGTCAGCAAGGAATCCTGTGCTTGAACCGACCCGGCGAACACGTCTTCGTGCTTCTGGATGTTGCAGTTGATGTCCGTACCAGGGAGAACGCCCTGGTAGTCAAACGAATCGAAGGCGTTGAGCCAAGCGAGTACCGACCGATGGAGAACCAGCTGAGCCAGTTCCTCATCTTCCTTGAGGGACTTCTCGAGTGCGTTGGCACCAGTCTTGCCCAACACGCTGAGAAGGAATCGGTAGGTAGGAGTCATGTGGTTGAAGATTGCCTACTGGTAGGGGTAGAAGAAGGACCACAACCACTTGGGCATCCACTTCGGTCTGCGGGCCTCGTGCAGGTCCTCACCCAGCTTGACCACCTTCTTGACAGCTTCGTCGAGGGTGATCTTGCCCTGGGCGTGTTCCTCATAGATCTCGGTGACGCTCATCTACCTGCCTCCGGTCTGGCCCTGGGGTACGCCGATCATCTGGCGTCCGTCGTTCTGGACCTTGGAGTCTGCGTCTTGTTCGGCGGACTCGAAGAAGTGCTCACGCATCACTGATACCTGCTGGGGCATCCGGATGACTTCTCGGCCATTGGGTCCGTCGACCTGGGCCAGGCGGATCTCCTTGTCCATGCGCGTGATGTACCAGAAGGGCTTGTGGAGGTAGCGGATGGAGTAGACCTGGCCATGAGACTCGCCGTTGTCCTCGGTCTTCCATTGGGGTCTGCGACCGGCCTCGAGCCAGTGGATTCGGCCCGACTTCAGGTCGAAGTCCTTCCCTTGCTGGTAGGAGTTGCCCGCTGAGTCAATGAGCTTGAAGACCTGGGTGGCCGGGTACTTCAGCCGGTCGATTCCAGTGTTGTTGTACTCGACGAGTTCCCAGAACGGCACCTGGATGTGGTTGTCGTAGAGGTAGAGTCGGTCCAGCGGAGACACGTAGCAGAACTTGGTGGGGCAGTCATCGTAGAAGCGGGGGACTTCGACGGTGGCGTTGGAGGCGTCGATTTGGCCTGCCTCGAGCTTCTCCTTCTTGTTGGAGTTGCCCAGCATGGCCGCGGTGATGCAGCCCTCCTTGGAGTAGAGGTAGCCGTTGGAGCAGCCCTCGTGGTCCGGGTGGGTGCGCCGGGGGTCGGTCATGGTGTTGAAGCCGACTGGGCACCGGATGGCCGAGAAGTGGACGAACTTGACTCCCTTGCCACGAATGAGGTCGTCGAAGTCCTGCGGGTTGAAGTCGACCGAGATGCCTGGGGCGTCGGCCGACAAGGAGAGCGCGGGTGTCTCGTAGTTGGCGTCTGGGTCGGCCATTACTTGCTCCGCTCGAGTTCCTGGATGCGCTTGGTGATAGCTTCCCACCGAGGCAGGAGGTCCTCGTAGTACGCCTTGGGCATCTGCTCGGACTTGGCCAGCGAGTCCAGCTTGAGGTTGGGGTTGCGCTCAGCGATGGCGATGGCCACGGCCTTGTGGGAGCCGCAGCCCAACGTCTCCTCGCTCGAGCCCTTCTTGACCACCACCATGTTCCAGCCACCCTTGGTAGCGTAGTGGAAGACCGGCTTGCCGTCCAAGGTGCCAACCTGCTTGGGGGAGCCCTGGAGGTCCTTGCGAGTGATCTTGATCGAAGTGGGCGAAGTCATGGCTTTTCTCCTGTTCATGAAATTGGTTGCGGGGATACAAGGACTATGGTAGAGGTAGTGGTTCATGGAGGTGAACGTGAGCGTCGACAAGCGTACGAAGGTTCCCCAGTGGGTGAAGTCCAAGGTCAAGGCGAAAAAGGAGAAGCGCAAGGAGGTGGTGAAGGCCAAGGACCAGTCGTTCAACAACGACCTGAAGAAGGCCAAGAAGCCATGAAGGAGCGAGTCATCATCGAACGCTATCCGGTCGAGGATGGCGAGCACTATGTCATCGTCCGCAACCCGGGTGGTAGTGGGAAGGCGAAGATCCAGGGACGTGCAGGCTCAGGCATCCAAGTCGAGAGCTTGCGTGAGCTGGTCCAGCTGGCTTGGGATGCGGCGGACAAGGACACGCACATCTTCACTATCCTGAGGATTACCTGCCTCTTCTTGCGCCTGGACTTTGGAATCAGCCCAGGGTAAACTGCAACATCTACAAGGAGCACGCCATGACGAAGAACTGCTGGTACTGCCAGAAGCTGGTCCCCGGGCCTGACGCGCTGTTCTCAGAGCGAGCCAAGTTCTGCTCGTGCGACAAGCCTGTCCCCGACATCGACAAGGGCACCGTGGTGGAGATTCGGGCGACCATCGACTTTCTGAAGAGGAACGAAGGAAAGACAACTGCCTATGTGACCGTGGATGTGGGCGCCCCGGTCGGGAAAGTAGGCCTGGAAGTCGACTTGGAGCTAATCCAACTGACCTGCGGCCACTCCATCATGGACCTGACCGGCGATTCCGGCCACCAGTACTGCCAGACGTGCTACGCCAACTCTCGCTGAGGTTCACCATGGCAACCCAGGAAGAGAAGGCCCTGAAGCTCTTGAAGGAATTGGAGAAGGTCTGGCCCAAGGACTGGATTCTCCTGGGTTGCCATTCCAACATGGCTTCGATGACGGTGGCCCGCTACGACCCCAAGGTGGATGACGCCCGAGAATATGAAGAGATCGAACGCATCAAGATCCGCAACACCTCCTACGACTGAGGTCCACCATGGGCGACCATCTATTGGCTTTCGGCTGCAATGCTGCGCACACCAAGATCCAGCCGGAATCCATTGGCTTGACCGAGTTCAGGTGCCCAAAGTGCGAAGGGACTGCCATTCTGAGTTCGCTGGCGGTTGGCTCTCTCTGCACCTGCGCCCTCATCCACAAGCTCGACCGCTTCACGTGCGATGAGTGTAAGCTGGACGTGTCTGGCACCCTCTTCTCTATCATGTGGGACCGCTGGAACCGCAAAGAGCTGGTGGTCCACTACTACGGGGCCAAGGGAAATCCAGGCAACAGGCACTGGGTGATGGGGGACGACGCCA
This sequence comes from Myxococcales bacterium, assembly GCA_043755105.1. Lineage (GTDB taxonomy): Bacteria > Myxococcota > Myxococcia > Myxococcales > Myxococcaceae > JAYUUC01. Next base: position 121,069 of record JAYUUC010000375.1, on the reverse strand, counting down.
CCTTCAACCGAAAGCAGAAGGCCACCTGCCCTCAGTGCAAGAAGTGGCTCAAGGACTACGACAAGAAGCATACCAACCGCTACTTCAAGCACATTCGTCGGAGGCTTTGATGAACGCCCCCGTCTCGAGAGCAAGCCAGCCCAAGTGGTACGAGGTCGAGGGCTCGAAGTACAGAGAGACCCGATGGAAGGGCTTCACCTTCCAAATCCGACACCGCACTCGCCACCCCTCGATCCACTACTACGACCTGTACGCCAAAGGTCGGCCCGACGATGGCTTTGCCTGGGTGCTGATTGGGGACATTCGAAAGCCGTCCCAGGCCAAGAAGGTCCTCAACAAGTATGTGCGCCAAGAAAAGGCCGACCGGGTGTTGACCTTGTAGTTCAAGTGGTGGTAGGGTGCTTCTACCTCGAGCACAGGAGCTACCAAATGGCCTCGCCCCGCACGACTCCCCCGACCACCTACGAAGTGCAGTTCGTCGACCACACGGACGGGCAGAGCTACACCGAGCGCCTCTGCTACACCGAGAAGCGGGCTGAGCAGATGGCCCGCCAGGTGGCGATGGAGAAGCCCGAGGGCACCAACGTCTTCGTCTACAACTGCGACCTCAAGCGCAAGACGTACCACGCGCTGGCGCTCAACGGCAAGGTCCGCGGGAGCCACTACTAGATAATCCTCAAGATCACGGAACAGGCGAGGAACTGGCAATGAGCTGGCCCACACGACTTGCAAGGTGCCTCGAGAGCAGATCTACCTGGAGCCCATCCACGAAGATTCGTGCGGATGATGTTGCAGTTCAGCTCGAGATGTGAGAGGATGCTTCTACCTCGCAGCGAAGGAGTCCGCAATGAACGCCCCGAACGCCAAGAAGGAAGCGAAGTTCCAGAAGCTGATGTTGGCCGACCGCGAGCTGGCCGTGTTCAAGATCCGCTGCCGGGCTGACGCGCTGGTCCGAGACATCCGCAACCACATCTTCTTCGAAGAAATGAAGCCGCTTCCTACCATGTCAAAGGACCGGGCTCTCCAGGTTCGCCCCATGCGCCCCGACGACATGAACCGCCCCTACCGTCGGTCGACCATGTTCACCCCGGGCACCAAGGCTGGCCAGCTGGACGGCGAGTTCTACAAGTTTGACCGGCCCTTCGAGGAAGAGGATGTGCCCCCGGCCGACCGTATGGACTGCCACACCTAACAAGGAGCACCACCATGAAGTGCGAAACCTGCCAGCGCGACCCTGAGAACGATTGGGCCAAGACCACTCGAGCTGGGATCGCCAAGAAGGAAGAGGCCCTTCGGGACTTCTTCGGGAAGCTGTTCTTGCGCCTGCCCGATGAGATGCAGACGGAGCAGATGGCCCAGGGGCTCGTAAAAGCCGTCTACACGATGAATTCGGGTGACGTGGCCGTGCTCGAGAAAGTCTTCAGCAAGATCGACCTCGAGGACTGGGCTCAACGGAATCCAATGCCCTGCCCTCTCGATTGTGGAGGTCACATCGAGCTGAAGAAGAGCATCCCCAAGGGTCCCTACAAGCACATCGACAACCACGTGGGGGCGTACGAGGTGGCCATCCCGACCTGCAACAAGTGCGGTGGGAGCTTCTACGGTCGGGAAGAGGCAGTTGCTCTGGACGCTTCCTTCGAGGCTGCTCTCAAGAAATAGATGTTGTAGTTCGGAAGAGGTTGTAGTAGGCTGCTTCTCAGGTCGGACGAACCACCGACCAAGGAGCACACAATGACGGTCCTCTCCCAAATCGACCACGGCAACTGCGAGTGGTGCGGCGCCAAGGGTGGAAAGCCCTTCGACGGCGAGGTGCTGTGCCAGTCCTGCTTCACGGCCAACACGGTGGAGTTCAGCGACGCGGAAGAGCCGGACTTCAACAACGAGGGCCAGGTTGAAGAGACCCCGGCCGAAATGTGGAGCTGAGCATGAACGCCCCGATCATCTACCGGCCAAACTTCATCACCAAAGCCAGCTGGTTTCAGGAGCGCCTCCAGAAGTTGAACTGGGTGCGTCGGGGCGAGACGCCCCGGATGGAGTACTACGTCAACGACGCGAATGAGCCCTACGAGTACGGCCGGGGCGAGTTCCGTCGGCAGTACTTGCCTCAACTCTGGTCCGATGAGCTGCGAACCATCCAGGGCATCTTGGAGTTCGTCACCAAGACCAAGTTCGAGGTCTGCTTCCTGAACCGCTACCTGGACCAGCCGACCCACTGGACCCTGGCTCGCAGACCAAGGACAAGTCGCGCTGCAAGGCCACCTACAAGGGCATGGGGTGCAGCTACGATTGCACCCACGGAGCCTTCATGCCGGGCGATGAGCGCGTGCAGGACCATCACTACCGGGACCGTCGTGGCCGAGAAGCCATCTGGACCGATGCTCAGTGCGATCAGCCCTGGGAACCCAACATCGTGACCTATCCAAAGATCTTCGAGGCCAAGCACGGCATCCCGTTCCGCAAGAAGTAGATCTTGTAGTACTCCCCCGACCGTGGTAGAGTCGGGGGACTTTGAAGCAAGGAGCCCACAATGATGACCGAGCAAGAGCTTTCGAAAGAAGTTGCTGTGATGCGCCACTTTCTCCTCGGAGCGCCTTATCTCCAGGCCCTGAAGGCGATGAACTTCGCCATCAAGGTCCACACGGGCAAGCGCAAGGACGGTTCCCCGGAGTTCAGCCACCAGATGGCCATCGGCCACTACCTGCGCACGTTGCCGATTCCCAAGGACATGGTGGACGTATCTCTCGCCCTCGCCTTCATGCACGACGTCATCGAGGACTACCCACACCTTCGGACCCCCGACCTCAAGGAGGGTGGCGACTCGACAATCATCGAGCTGGCCGACGTCCTCAACAAGAACGGCCTCACCGAGGCCCAGTACATGGAGCGCCTGGCCGACTGCTGGTCCTGCACTCCAGCCCTGGTGAAGGGGGCCGACCGCATCCACAACCTCTCCACGGCACCCAGCGGCTTCAAGCCCGAGAAGGTGGTGTCCTACATCAAGGAGACTGAAGAGCACATCCTGCCCATGCTCAAGGTCGTCCAGCGCAAGTTCGCGGACGTCGATGCGGCCTTCGAGAACGAGCGAATGGTCCTCAAGATGCTCTGCAAAGCCCTTGTGCGCCCGGAGTCAAAGTGAGCGCGGCCGACGAAGCCTGGGCAGCCATGAAGCTAGTCATCAACATGAACCCGCAGTCAAAAGCCGTAGGAGAGCTGGCTCTCAAACTCCATCTTCTCATCCGGGAGTCCGAGACCAACAAGGTTTCACCTGCAATAAAAAGTGCGCTCGAGGGCATCAAATCAGCCGGAACCAAGAAAGCCAACCTCCAGCGAGCCATGGATGGGCTCCAGAAAGCACTCAACGAGGAGTCAAAAACGTGAAGACCCTTTACAAGTGGTTGCTCTGCTGCTCCCTGCTGGGCTGCAACACGTCGGTCCGTATCACCCAGGACCCTCCTGCTCCAGATGTCTGGGTGGTGCGCTTCTCCGACGCCAACTCCTTCTTCGAGACTCGCCTGAGCCACGAGCCCGACTACAGCACGACCGGCTCGATTCGCTTCGTGCTCGAGCAAGACCTGCCCTTCGAGATCGGCTCGAAGGTCGCCCGGGGCACGGAGGTCATCCTTCACGGTCCCTACATCGTCTACAAGGAGAAGTGACATGCCCTACGTGACGGGACAGAAGGTCTGGATCACCATTCGCTCCATGGTCGAGGAACGCTGGGTATGTCTCGACAACCGGGATGTCTTCAAAGACCGCGACATGATGGTCCTGCACACGAACTCCAGACCAGACACATGGGGCTTCCGGACCAACGACAAGGTCCTCGAGGTCAACGACAAGCGCGTCTTTGGAGATGAAGTGGCTGCCTACGAGGAGATGCGAAAGAAGCAGCTCCAGAAGGCCAAGAACTTCGCCCTCCTCCACGAGGACAAGATGCTGGCTATCGCTCGAAAGCTCCAGGAGCTTCGAAGCAAGAAGACCTGACCATGGCTCTCAAGTCCCTCATCTTGACCGGCCACGCCCAGAAGCGCCTGGCCGAGCGCATCCACCCCAAGAATCCCTACCACGCGCTCGACCGCAGCGCCCAGGGGGACTACCTCACGCACTTGGTCAACCACACCAACCTCTTCGGACCGCTCTCCCGCAAGGAAGGCGACCACTACTATGCGTGCAAGATCAAGGTCTTCGGCCAGGAAGCCTACCTCGTCTTGACCAGAGACTGGCATGGGGTCCAGCCGGTCTCGCAGTCGATGCTGTTCGTGGTCACCGTCATCACCTCCAGCGTCGACTACCTGAAGAAGTGGAACGACCAGATGAAGGACCAGGCCCGCATCAAGTACCGCAAAGAGAAGTTCCAGGCCCAGAAGCCCCCAACACCAGAAAAATCAGAATGATGTTGTAGTCTGGGAGAACCCGTGCTAGTTTGGGCGGGTTCTCGCATTTGGGAGGTGTGCAATGCAGATCCGCCACGTAAAGTTCTCCAACCACTTCTTCGAGCGTCTCAACGAGCAATTGCCCTCGAACAACTCGTTCAAGCAGCTGGAGAAGGTTGAAGCCGAGAAGCGTTTGTTGCGATTCATCCTCAACGGCACGCTGTCCGCGCCCCTCACGGTGCAGGGCAAGGTCCAGTACCAGGTGCTGGTGCAGCTGGGTGGACAGCAGATCTACGTGGTGCTGTCGACGGTGGGGCCGGGCGGCTACCTGCTCGAGGATGGCTGCTTCGTCGGCGTGACGGCCATGATCTACAAGCCCAACCGCACGCACTCGTGGATCAAGCGCGCGAACCGGGAGGCCTCCGAGCTGCGCTTCAGGCACCTGCCCAAAGCAGGTTGACGGCCTTCGAGGGTCCCTGGGCCAGAGCCAGGCGCTTCAGTTGTGCGAGGCGCTGAAGCTCTGGCTCGGGGTTGATGCCGTACCGGTGCAGGATGGCCTTCATCGAGTCGGCGTGGATGTCCTTGAGCCAGTGGGCCAGCATCAGCTCGCCCTCCCTCGAGGTGTCCGGCAGCTGGGCCACACGCTCGGGCAACGACAGCTGCTGGAGCTTCGAGTTGGTGTAGGTCGACCAGGGGCGCAGGTAGTAGGGGATGAAGGTCGACTTGTCCCTCGCAGGGTCGAAGGACTTGCCCGCGAAGCACGAGCCGTGGTCGATGAGGTAGACCCGGGTGGCCTCGTCGTCGACCATCTCGTTGTCGCCGTGGCGGTCCGTGTTGCCGCCCACGAAGTCGAGCGCGCCCCAACGATGAAGAGTCCCCTCGAGCCGGTACTGGTTGAGGAGGTTCATCGTCCCGCTGACGTTGGCCTTCATTGACTCCTGGAGGGACAAGTAGTCCTTGGGAATCAGCTCCATCACGGCCCAGTGGGTCGACCCATCCACGAGCAGGAGGTCGCACTGGGGGAGGTACTGGTCCAGGTTCCAGGCCTTGGCCAGGTAGTAGAAGGCCGCCTCACGCTGGGATTGGCTCGAGGCATCCTCTTGGGCTCCCAGGGCTGGGGATTGCGTGGTCGAGCCCGGCTTGATGAGCCAGGACTTGTGGCTGTCCGGGTCCTTGGCGATCATCGAGCCCGACGAGTGCTTCCCCTTGAGCTTGACGTTGAAGACCTGGTGGCGCTTGAAGGCCCGTCGAATGGCCTCGGCCGTCTCCTCACCCTCGGAAGCAAAGGCCTCGATCGACTGGGGCTGGACCGGCGCCTCCCCTTCGATGTCGTTGCCCTTGGTCAGCTCCTGCACGTCGAGGATGGCCTGGATGGACTCCCGGTGCTCGTCATCGACCGGCAGCCCGTAGGCCATCAGCGCCATCGCCACGCGGTCCTGCTCATGCTCCATCAGCGCCACACGGATGTCGTGGGCCGAGGGCTCGTGGTCGCCAGCCAGGACCGCCGCAGCCTTGAATTCGGGCCAGTCGATGTAGTTGTGCCCCAGCATGTGGGCCACCGAGCCCTGGGCGTCTTCGTCGTTCTTCTGCAAGTACAAGGGGTCGTGCTCGACCTGCACCTGGAAGTACTGGTCTCGAGCCACCAGCTCTACCAGCCGGTCGACGTCGCCCGCGGTGTCCTCGTTGTCGTACCAGGGGAAGTCCGCAGCCATCTTGGCGTAGATGGTGGGCCGGTCGCCCTCGTAGGTCTCGGTGGTCTTGTCGAGCAGGTTGTAGACGATGACTTTCATGGGGAGGCTCCTTAGACCTTGGGCCGATGATACAACGGAACGGCCGTCACGTCCCAGTCATCCCCCTGGTCTTCCATCGGAAACTTGGACATGTAGTCCAGGTGTTCCGCTCGGGCATGAAAGTTGCGCCGCAGGTGGTCTCGGAGGTGCTCGTCCTTGATGGCCGTCAAGTGCCTCTCGAACTCCTCCTTGACCTTGGGCGAGGCGTCCTGCCACCACTGCATCACCTTGTTCATGCCCTCCTGGGCCTCGGGCGTGGACACCGAGGCGTTCTTGGAGAAGCCTGCCCACGTGGGGATGCCGGTGCCCGACAAGACCCCTGAGGACAGGTAGTGGACCAGCGCGTCCACGTCGTTGTCCGAGGACTTCTTGAAGGCCCCGTCCTTGGTCCACTTCAGGTGGCCGGGCCGGTTGTACTGGAAGGACCTCGAGTTGTCGACCGAGAGCAGGTTGCCCGAGCCCCCGTCGTAGAGCAGGTTGTTGTGGTGGCGGTCCAGGTTGTTGGCCAGGAAGTCCATCAGCCCAATCTGGCGGGCCTGGAAGCGGGTGTGCTCCTGGTCGTGCTGGTGAAGGTTCTGCTTCATCGCCTTGTTGGAGGTCATCCACTCGGTGTCGTCGTCGTTGTGGGCCATGTGGATGACCAGCGACGGTTCGCGCTCCATGCCCGGCCCCATGTTGTGCTCGGACACGTGGACCTTCTGGTGCAGGTAGCCAATTCCAGCAGCATGGTACAGGCCCTGGTTGGCCATCTCGGCCCAGCCCTGGATTGGGGCCTTGGCGTACGTGTTCGTCACCTTCGCCACCACCTCGTGGTAGGGCTTGAGCATGAAGCGGCGCCCGTCCGCATCCTGGACGATGGTCTTGGGCGAGATCCCGTCCTCATCCTTGGGCAGCTTCATCGGCTGCACCATGGTCGAGCCGCCCATGATGTCATTGTGGTAGTGGTCCACGTCGGCCTGAATGGACTCGGGGTGGGCCGAGATGTGGATGGTGTGATCCACGGTGGACGCGCCATGGGTGGCAGTCGCCCGACCCAGCTTGGAGAGGTGTTCCGGCTTGATGGCCTTGACCAGGTCCGACGGGGTGTTGAGGGCGTCCACGAAGGCTGCTCTGCCGTCGTTGTAGGCCGCACCACGCGCTTTTGAGGGGCAGCGGGGGTGAGACAGAGCGTCCATGGCGAAGACCTGCGCCTGGCCGTCGTGGGGCCTCTCAATGGCCGTGTTGACGAGGTCGTAGAGCTGGTGAGGCAGGATGGACTGGTTGGAGATGGCCGCCCGCTTCACCGCGGGGTCGATGCCCGGGTGGTTGAGCAGGTACTCGGTCTGGTCCGGAGTGATGGTGGGGTGCTTGGCCGCCGCGACCATCACCTGCTTCGAGGGGGAGTGCAGCAGGTAGTCCAGGTGGCGCTCATCGAACTTGGGGTGGTTCAGGGCCTCCTGGATGGCATCATACCGGCCCGTGCGGATGGCCGACTGGATGGTGGCCGCTCGAGCAGCTGGGTGCTTCAGGGCTGCCTGGACCACGGCCGGGTCCGAGTCCTGGACAGCCAGCTCGAGGTGTTTGTCGGTCACGCCCGGCAGCCGCAGGGCCAGCAGCCGCTCAGCCCGCTGGGGGTGCCGGAGCAGGTTCATGATCGGGTCGTCGCCCTCGGCCTTCTTGAGGGGGATGACAGGCTTCTCGTGGAGCTTGTCCTCCAGCTCCTGCCACTCCTTCTCGGACTTGTGCATCGAGAAGTAGCGGCGCGTGTACGAGTCCTCGGCCACCTGCTCATCCGAAGCCACCGAGGCAGCACCAGGCCCGTGGCGCCAGGCATAGACCGCCCGGTGGTCCTTGAACAGCCAGTGCATCTCGCGCCAGAAGGCCGAGGCCATGGCGTTGTAGAAGCCCCAGTCGGACTTGAAGCGAGCCTCGAAGTCGGCTTTGTCGTCCAGCCCAGGGTAGGCCGTGCGCAGGTGGGTGTACTTCGAGTAGAGGTCGTAGGCCGAAGAGGTCTTCAGCCCGAGGGGCCCGTAAGCCGTGTCGAACTCCCCGTCGGGCGAGGCGGCGTGGTTGGTGTTCTCGCCGAACCCGGACTCAAGGACGGCGATCTGGCGCAGGCCCGGGGCGAGCCCCTTCGTCGACCAGTGCGAGGCCACCTCGACCGGAGCCGCCTCCTTGGCCTTCGGAGGCGCCTGGGTGATGTGGGCCTGGGCTTCGGACTTCGCAGTGGGGCTCGGGGCGATTCCCAGCATCGCAGCAGCCATGATGGCGGTGACCTTCATGTGCTCCTCCTTTTCCTTCCCCTGGAGCCGGAGAAGACGCAGGAGCACGTTCTTGGGCGCGTAGAGGTTATCCTCGATCTCTTTCGGCAGACCGTCGGTGATATTCACCCAGCGCCACTCTTCGACCTCTTCGTCTGGGTCATTCTCGGAGGAAGGCGTGCCAGTCACCTCGCAGCTAAAGCAGTGGATGGCAAGGTCCTCGCCTTCCTTGACGATGTGCTCGACCCCCAAGTAGTCCATCTTGTCCTTGGGCTCGAGGTTGGCCTCCTCCTTCAGCTCGCGGCGGGCGCAGTCCTCATCGGTCTCGCCCTCCTCCTTGTGGCCTGCCGGGGTCGTCCACTTGCCACAGTCCTTCCTCTTGCCCCAGAGCATCTCGCCCTGTGCATTGAGGGCAGCGACTGCGGCGACCTCGACGTTCTTCATGGCCTGCTCCTAGATGTTGCCCATCGCGATGCTCGAACCGTAGAGCTTCCGGAAGCGGCCGATCAGCATGGTCCGCTTGGTCTCCAGGTCCTTGATGCGCTGCATCCAAATCTGGCTACCAGGCAGGGACACCGACTGGCTGAGCCCATCCAGAGATACCGAGTGGCTCGTCTGGGCCGCCCACGTGGCCGCCAGGGTCGAGAGCAGGTTGATGGCCGCCACCACACCAATCAGCTCGTTGATGGCGATCGGCATCATCCCATCCGGAAAGCCTGCCTGGTACTTGAAGCGCCACCAGGCCGGAATCCAGCCCTTCTGGGCCAACATGTTGATAAAAAATGCACCCGTCTGGGGCGCGGAGGGAATGAAGCCGCCCGTGCCCACGGCCTGGCCCAGCGGGACCATGTTGATCTGGCCGAACTGGAGGTAGGAGACATCGTACCACTCGATGGGCGCCCGGAAGATGACCGAGTTGTCCGAGGAGACGATGTTGCCGTCAATCAGCACCGAGACCGGCTTGTGGCGCAGCTCGATGTAGTTGAACGAGTCGTAGAGGTTGCGGTCGAAGGGATGGCCTTCCTCGAAGACCTTGGCCAAGATGGTGAGGTCGGTCTCGACCTCGATCTCGGCGATGGCCGTCATGATGTAGTCTTGGAGGATGGTGTCGGTCACCTGGGCGAACTTCCTGGTGATGGGGTCCTGCATCCGCGACACCAGCGCCAGGCCCAACAGCTGCCGCTGACGCAGCTTCTGGGGCGTCAACAGGGGCTCACAGTTGCGGGTGAGCGCGTCGGTGGCGTTGATGGGGTAGGTAGCCCCGATCCCGGGCTTGGGGGTCTCGAAGAAGGACATTAGCAGAGCACCTGGCCGGAATCGGCGAAGATGGCCTTCTGCACACGGCCCGTGGTGACCTTGACTCCCTCAGTGAGCGTGAGCAGCACGTCCACCAGCCCCGAGAGGGCATCTCCAGCCAGGAAGGGCACGGTCCAAATCGACCCGTCACCCGGGAAGGGCTGGGAAGCCGCTCGAGTGACCTTCCGGGCGTCGTCCAGGGCGTTGAAGACCACCGTGAGGGTGGCTCCAGCAGCTGGGACGTACCGACGGCCGGGCGGATTGAACTGGAGCGCGTTGCCGTCCAGGCTGCTGTCGATCAGCTGCAAGTACAACGTCCCCGAGTCCCCCGCGGTGATCTCGAGGGACTGGACGACCGTGAAGATGTTGACGTTGCCTACAGCATCCAAAACCCGAGCAGAGAGAAGCATGACTACCTCCGCTCGGAAAGATTGCCCGACTAGACCTTAGAGGTGCAGGTTGTAGGAGACATGGGCTACGATCTTCTCCCAGGCCGTCCCATCGTTCTTGAAGTAGCGCACGCAGCCCTTGTTGTACTCGGTCATCTTGCCATTGTAGGCGTACTGGATGCCGTAGTGGTCGGCGTTGGTCCACTGCTCCATGATGCTCTTGTGGTTGTTGTCTGAGTCGTCAATCCAGACATCAGCCTTGATAAGGTGCTTGTGGTAGGCGAAGATCACGTCCTTCTGGGAGAAGTCCGGGAGGAACTTCTTCAGCCAGTGGAGCTTGCCGACCACCGGGTGCTCCTTCGAGGTGGCCGACGTCACGATGATGACGTGGGAGTCGGGCAGCTTGCGCAGGGCGTTGAAGCCCTCGATCGCGCCCGGGATGGGCTGCACGTCGTCGAAGAAGAAGCCGGGCCGCTCCAGGTACTCGTAGACCTTCTTGCCCAGGGGCTTGAGCTTGACGCAGTTGCCCATCTCCCAGTCGTCGATGTCCTCGGATTTCACGTTCAGCCCGTGCTCCCGGTTGATGGAGCCGAGCCACTTGCCCAACAGGTCGACCAGGATGCCATCCATGTCCACGGCGATGATCTTCTTGCTCATGTCTACCTCAGAGGAAGTGCAGCGCCAGGGCGTTGCAGAGAAGGTGGAGGGTGTTGTCGCAGATGAACAGCAACCAGTAGGCCAGCCAGTCCGGCCGCGACTTGTGGTAGCCGCTCTTGTCGCACTCCGACCATGGCATCCACCATGTCAAAATGGGCTTCATGAAGATCTTGGGGTATTCCTTCCCGGTCACCACGTGCCGCCCTTCATCGAGCGTGATGAAGCCGCCCACCTCCACCATTTCGTAGTCACCAGAGTGGTTGATGGTAACTGTGGCCGAACGGTCCTCGCCGTCCCCCTCATCGTAGCTGTAACGGGGGCCAAAAAGGTAGTTCTTGGCGAAGCACACATACCGAGCCAGCCGGTAGTGGTCGATGATCAGGTGACTGAAGAAGATGAAGAAGAGGGCCGCGGGCGACCAGGTCAAGAAGGTGAAGAAGAAGGCGTAGGTGAAGGCGTGGGCGATGGCGGGCACCCACTCCTTGGTCTTGCGCTGGGCCATCCAGTCGGACTGGATGGTGTAGTCTCCCACGAGATGCCAGAAGAACTGGTCGGCTGAGAAGAGGGTCATTTGAGGAAGCACCGAAGGATGGCAAAGGGGAGGGCGCATATCAATGTGAAGGCGCCGAAAGCGAAGAGGCCCTGGACCATTACATCCATGCCCTCCGAGGAAGCGCACGTGGCCGCGATCAGCTCGACCACGGTGACGCTGGTCAAGTGCCCGAAAAAGTCGTCCAGCTCTTCGGCCGTCATGTCCAGGACGGTCGGCGACTTCACTTGAGGGCCAGCTTGCCGCAGCGCACGTCGTAGGGGCCCGAGTAGGACAAGACAATGGACTCGAGGGTGTAGAGGACGTCGCCCACGGCCATGCGGGAGTCCAGGTGGTGCTCCGTCTCGCTCACCAGCCCCTTGCTCACCCGCGGCAGGGCCACCAGGTCGGCCAGGCCGTTCTCGACGTCCAGGCGCTCAGGGCACTCCTTCTGGAGGGAGATGTTGGCCGCCACGATGCCCAGAGCCCCCACCCCCACGTCGAAGGTGTCGGCGAAGCCGATGACGTGGCCCTGGGCATTGATGACCGACACCAGGCCAGGGGCGTAAAATCGGTTGACGTCGTAGCCCGTGAAGGCCTTGAGGGCGCGCTGGCCTTCCTCGTCGGTGTAGAGGAGCGGCACGTTGTTGATCTTCAGGGGCTCGTCGTTGTGGGTTTCAGCCATGGCACACCTCAGACCTTCGGGATCTTGAACTTGCCGGTGAAGTCCACCAGCACGATCGGGGGAGACTTCAGGCAACCGTAGACGTCCAGCAGCCTGGCGATGTTGTGGACCTGCTTCTTGAACTCGGGGTCCGCTTCCATGTAGGTGCCCGCTTCCTTGGTCCTCAGGAAGGAGATCGGCACCATGGCCAACACCCGGCAGGCCCCTTCGGTGTCCTCGAGCAGGAGCAAGTCGTGGACGCACTCCAGCAGGTCCTTGTTGGCCTGGGCCGGAAGGATGGTACGGGAGGCCCGGAGAGCCTCAATGGTGTGGACCTTCTGCCACACGAAGAAGCGTTCCTCACTCATCGACGAGCCCCGCGCCCCACTTGAGGAGCCGCTTGTCTTCCTGGACCACGTTGTTCGGCATGTAGGAGCGCCACTGGCGGAAGCCCTTGAAGTTGCCGCGGGTCTCGCCCGTGTAGGGGGTAGCCTGGTGCTCCATCGGGCTCGAGTGCATCGGAACGGCCCCGGCGAGCTTCTCGTAGTGGGCCAGGTCCTCCTCGACCGTGGTCACCTTGCCCTCGTGGTTCATGTACGAGACCCGCGAGCAGCGAGCCGCCGACCGCTTAATGTAGGTCAGGTACTTTTCGTGGCCCCACGAGATGCCCCGGAACTCGGGCCGCTCTTCCTTCTTCAGGAAGGGCAAGTGCCACTCGCCGAAATTGAGGACGCGCGGGTGGGAGGCATTCAAGGCGTTGAGCACCTCGACGGCCAGCCCAGTGTTCATCTCCTGCGACAGCCCGAACTCGGGGTGGGCGTCGCCATGGGCACGCTGGGCCACGAAGTTGTCGAAGTTGGTGCCGGTGAGGATGGTCTCGATCCAGCCGAACCACTCGAGGGGGCGGTTGGCGTACTGCTTGTGGAAGCCGAGCCGGTTCAGCTTGGCCACCGACAGGATGGTCTTGTCCTGGAGGGACTTCCACTCCTCCTGCACCAGCCGCTTCTCGTCCGGGTCCAGCTCTTCCCACGACTGCATGCCAGGCTGGTTCTTGCCCCAGAAGATGGGGTTGGCCGGGTCTTCTTCGGCGCGCTTCAGCATCTTCGAGACTGGAATGGCCCGAGACGAAGCCGCATTGCGAGAGAAGACGCGGTGCGTCATCAGCTCTGCATGGATGAACCGGGGATAGGTGAGGACCAGGGTGGTCAGCCTGGCATCCATTCCTGGATAGGCTGAGTCCTCGATCACTCGTGCAGAAATCTTCGTCATGTCAAACTCCAGTGTGGCCGCACCCTAGCACCTACTTGGTCTTGGGTCCAGCGCGAGCCGCCTTGTAGGCTGAGATTTCCTGGCCGCGGGCCGCCACCTCGAGCACCTTGTGCAGGAAGTCGACGAGGCCAGGCACCTTGCGCTCCATCGACTGGCAGAGAGGGCAGTAGAACTCCTCTCCTCGCTTGGGCTCGATGAGAGGGCTTTCCATCTTCTGCGTACCGCAAGTACCGCACCAGTGGATAGAAGGCATGTTGCCTCAGTAGTGGATCGGACGGTGCTGGGCCAGGTAGTCCTCAGCCTTGGTCCAGATGCTTTCAGAGATTCCAGCCTCGGTCAACTGTTCCTTCAGGTTGACGTTGGGCATGATTCCAGTGCCAGTGTCATTCATCCAGCCGAGCAAGAAGCAGGGCGGACTCGAGTGCATGGCGTGGATGGCGTTCCATTCGTCCTCGTGGACCCAGGCGTGCGGCCACAAGTAGAGGTTGGTCTTCCCCTCGTCGCCGTCGGTCTCGATCACGACCTGGCTCATGAGCGGGTTGCAGGTCTTCGAAGCGAAGTAGCTGGTCCCGTGGTAGTCGATAAAGACCTCCATGTCCGCATAGGCCTTGAAGAGCTGGGACATCACCTTGAGCTTGAACGGGTTGGTCCGCTCGAGCTGCTCGTGCTCCATCTGGGGATTGATGTTGGTCAGGACCGGCATGGCTGCTCCCAAAAGAAAGCCCACCCCGAAAGGTGGGCTTGTTCCCGAATCGCTGCGGCTACGACTACGCCTTCACCGGCTTCGGGGCGGGGAGCAGGTTGGTCAGCGCGCGGGTCGCCTGCTTCTCCACGCCGTCCTGCTTGTAGGTCACCAGCGCCTGCTTGCGGTCGTTGCTGAAGGAGGCGATCTTGCCGACCTTGGTGGCGCGGCCCATCTTGAACTCCACCTTCGTGCCCTCACGGTAGCTGGGCTTCTGGATCTTCGTCGTCTCGGTCTGGCTCATGGGTCTCTCGTTTGTTGGCCGACTCTTGATCGGTATGCTTCGAGATACCACGAAGGTCATCTTGGACGTCTTTCCAGAGCTTCTCTCCCAGCTGGTTCAGGTCGTACTTCTCGACCACCAGGAAGAGAGTCCCCTGTTCGAGTGGAGCCGGGCTCAGATTGGCCCCACCGGCATCAAGGGCTCGAGCAAGGTCGGCCATTATCTTGGCGTGCTGCACCTCCTTCAATTCCTCCACAGCGGCCTTCAACTCAGGAGACTGCTGGTCCAACTGGGCCTGGGTCGAGATGATGATGTCGCGTTTCATGGCGTTTTTCCAAGTTCATAGACGATGGAGTCCAACATCTCTTTCAGTTCGGGAGAAGGTTTGGTCGAGAGCATGCGAGAAGCAGCTACCGACTCTCGTATCCAAGCAACATGCCGAGCCCTCTCGCGCTCAACTTCAGCCTTGAGAGCCCGATAGTGTTTGGTCCTCTTACACGAAGGGCAATCCACATAACCCCATGCCTGGGTCATTCGCTGGTTCCGGTTCTTGTTACAGGCCTGATGGGCACCAGAGAAGAGGTGAACCCGAGGAGAAGGCTTGGCGTTAAGCATGCCTGGCACTCCATACAGACCAGGAACGACGAGCGGGCCTTGGGAGGTCATGATTGTAGTTGCCATCAGGGCACCGAGAAGGTGTAGTTGAACGGCATGATGTTCGTCGGCGCAATCGGCAGAGTGAGCCGGTAATGGAGGATGGTCGGGTCCAGAGCATCCTGCCAGACCTCAGGCGGGGGCAACAAAGGGCTGAAGTCGTTCATCATCCTCCCAATCGCCTCCTCGACCTGCTGCTTCATCAAAAACCATTGGGTGCAGACTTCCTTGTAGTGCCTGGTCTGCTTACAGCGGTCGCACGTGACGTTGCCACCTTTGGTCGTGAGCCTCTCGGTTCTGGATGCGTTGCAAGCCCGGTGGCCACCCGAGAACCAGTGGATCTTCGGCGGCCCTCGGTATCGGATTCGAATCTTGCCAGAGGTCGAGCCTGCCTGTGGGGTGGTCCAGCCTCCTCCGGTGGCCAAGGCCTGGTACTTCAAGGGGATGGTGTTGGACATGCACTCATAGTACCACAAAAGAGAAGGGCCACCGTGAGGGTGGCCCTTTTTGAACTCCGCTCTGGATGGGACTCGAACCCATGTCTGCCCGGGTGAGGGGCCGTCGCTACCACTGGACTACCAGCTGCCCTCGCATGGTGCCCGTGGTCGAGGTCTCGAGCCCTCTTGACGGTTTGCATGCTCAGGTGGTCGCTTGACCGAGAAGCAGCCTACTGGACTTCGGACGGAGAGTCAACCGTCAATCGGAGGGTACTGTCGAGGAGGCAGTACATCAAAGGTTTTGGCCACTGCATCGAGCTTGTTGACGGCGTTCTCAGCCTTGAGATGTAGCTCGCGGATCTCCCCTTCGAGGCGCTTCAGGTCGTTGTAGTCCTGGGTGCTGATGACGGCGTTGTTCTTCGCCAAGAAGTCCTTGACACGCTCGATATAGTCCTCCAGGTGCCAGATGTTGAAGACGAACAGGCGAGGGATGTGCTTCTGTTCGGGGGGCGTCCTTTTGAGCACCAGTACCCCAAGCATGGATTCGGCGTGTCGACGCGAGCAGGATTCGATGTACTCCTTGTACTCGGTTGCCGTGGCGGCCCTATGAAGCAGACGAATCTCGTTCTCCGTCAACGCGATCTGGAGCTGCAACGACACCATAGAAAGCCTGTTGTACATGCGTCCTCCGAGGAAGGTTCTGCATCCTACCTCGGACGAACTACAAGGTCAACAACGTAAGAGGCCCGGTCCCTGTGGAAGGGGCCGGGCCTCTGGTCTCAGCGTTCTGCTGCTGAGGTGGTGCCGACTAGCGAAGGCTGTCAATCAGGACGTTCTTCCGGGGCTGCATGTTCGCCAGCGTCAGGAACCGGAAGTGGGCCTCCGGCTGCGCCAGCTCCGTGACGGCGAGCTTCACGCGGCTGTACGAGGACAGCTCCTTGATGGCGAAGGTGTCGAGCTGGAGCAGGTAGCCCGTCACGAAGCCAGGCAGCTTGTTGCCCTGGTCGATGAAGATGGTCGGGCCACCCTGGACCAGCGCCACACGGCCGATGAACTTCGCGTCGGCCAGGCCGCCGCCCGCGCTCGAGCGGTACACGTTCATGAAGAGCGTCGCGGTGCCCGCGGAGGGGTTGACCACCGACAGCTGGATGGCGTAGCCCGTGGTGGGCACGGTCGCCACGACCGCGGCGTTGCGGAGCGACTCGCCGTTCTGGTTGCCAGCCGTCACGTAGTACGTGTAGGTCTGGCCCGCGATGAAGCCCGTGTTGCCCGCGGGGTAGCTCAGCGTGGTGGTGCCGAACGCACCCGGGCCACCCTGCTGACGCGCCTGCTGCGGGCGGGTCTTGCCGGACAGGAAGCGCGAGGCCTCCACGTCCACCGTGCCGCCGCTGACCCACTGCTTGCGGAGATCCGCGCCCGTCGCGCCGATCGGCGAGCCAGCCAGGACCACCCGCTCCTTGGCCTGCGTGATCTTGTTGTAGTTGCTCAGCACGCGGGGGTCGACCAGGAGTTTCTCCGCCTGCCCGTGGTTCATGGTGGAGCGCACCGCGGCGTCCTCCACGTTGTCCTGGGTCAGGGTCGAGCCGCCGGGGATGACGATCGAGTCATCGCTGCCGAACTCGCCGAACATCTGGTCCTTGGACTTGTACTCGCTGTCCGACATGCGGACCTGCGCCTCGATGCCCAGCATGTTGGGCATGGTCGGGATCAGGCCCGGGTTGCCGTTGAACACGCCCGTCGGGTCGGCGAAGTCGCCCTTGCCGCGGAAGAGGTCGAACTCGATGTCGGCCGCGATCTTCTTGGCCGCCGAGGCAGCCGCGCGCTCCTCAGCCTTCTTGCCGTCGCTCGTCTCGACCATGTTGGCCACGAGGGTCACGCGGCGGATGTGCGAGTAGAAGGCCATCGGGACCACGATCCGGACGTACACGTCCGTCTCTTCCTGGCCGATGAACCCCTCGAGCTGGGCGGACCCGCCGAACTGGCCGTAGCTCAGCTGGCGGTTGAACTGCGCCAGGAGCGACTTGGTCGAGTCGACCGAGATGAGGTTCTGGAGCTTGATGGCCTTGTCGTCCCAGGTCACGACCTCCATGACCGGCGACAGGTCTTCGACCATCAGCGCCGAGCCTTGCACCAGGGTGCTGGGGGCAGCGTTCGAGGCACCGGCATCCAGCGCCTTCGTCAGGGACTCCATCGACCGCAGAAGAGCTTCCATGTGATTTACCTCAGGTTTTTGGGGGCTTATGGGCCCAAAGGGGGTTGTGCTTCGGTTACTTCAGAAGGTCGGAGATCTCGGAGGCGTCGATGTTGCCCATGGTGAAGGAGATCACCTTGGCCTGCTGCGACTTGCTCAGCTTGCCCTCGCGCGTCTTGGCCTGGAGGGTCTCCAGGATCTGGGCGCGGGACATGTTGGTGGGCGCCGGGGCGCGGACCGGCGCAGTCACCTGGGACGAACCCGTGATGGACTTGCGCAGGGGCGTGCCGGGCTTGAGCTTGCCGGTCAGCGTGGACATCAGGCTCGTGGTCGTCTTGAGCAGCGTCTGGTGGGCGAGGTCCTTCTCGACCGCCGACTTCTTCAGCTTCTCGATCTCGGCCTCGAGGGACTTCTTCACCTGCTCGAGCGGGTTCTGGCCGTTGGCCGGGCCGGACATCGGGCCGGGCGTGTTGCCCAGGGGCAGCGCGTTCTCCTGCTTGCGGGTCGGCATCACCGGGGTGAGCCGGTTCTGGCCAGCGCCGCCAGCCTTGGTCGGCGCGATCGGGGCCAGGCGGTTGGAACCAGCGCCGCCAGCCTTCGAAGGAGCCACCGCGGCCATGCGATCGTTGGCCGCCTTGCCCATCATCGGGGGCGCATTCGGGTCAGGCTGCGCACTCGGACCAGCCGGGGGAGCAGACGGGCCCGGAGGAGCGGCCGAGGGACCAGCGGACGGGCCCGGGGGGGCGCCCATCGAGGGGTCAGCGCCAGCGCTCGGGCCACCCGCAGCCGGGTCACCGGCCGGAGGAGCCGAAGCGTCGCCCGCGCCGGGGACCTGGATGCCCATCTGCTGGGCAACCTGCATGGCCGCCGTCAGGTGGACCTGGAGGTCCTCGGGAGAGAGCTTGGAGTACTCGTCCATCAGCGCCTGCGGGTCCGTCGGGGCACCCGCCGCAGCGGGGTCACCGCCAGCGGAAGCGCCATCGGGGCCAGGGGCACCGTCGCCACCAGCCGCGGGGGCCGGGGGACCACCAGCCGAGGCAGGGTCGCTCGAGCCAGCGGAAGGGTCTGCCGTCGGGCCGGACGGGTCACCGGGAGAGCCCTCGCCGGGCGTTTCCTCAGCAGGCGGCGTACCCTCGGGCGAACCCTCGGGCGCGACGTCCTTGCGGAGCTTGAGTTCTGCCCACATCTTCGCCATCGCGTCTTCGGTCTCGGCGATGGCCTTCTTCAGCATGTGGTCCGGCGGAAGGCCGTTCATGGTAGGCATGGTCGTAGTCTCCTTTCGACCGCCCGTTACTGCTGGTTGCCCGGCATGCCCGGCCACTTGGTGTCGAGCACCGTGTCCGAGACCGGCGTGCCCGTGATGCCTGCCTCGCTCGGGCCCGTGGCGTGGGCCGTGTTGTAATGGACGACCTCGAGGCCCGACGCGGCCAGGTACGACTGCACCCAGTCACGCACGGGCGAGCTGCCACCCACGAGCGCGGTCGACGCGGTCTCGGTCACGACAGCCGCGACGAGCGGCCCGTACACCTGGGCCGCGTTGCCCAGCACGTCCTTGGCCCACGCCTGGACGGAGGGGGCGATGCGGATGAAGACCGAGTCGGTGTCGGTGGCGCCCGTGCCCAGGAGCAGCGTGGGCGAGCCCTCGATGCCAGCCACCGCGCTGAAGCCGGGGGTCTGCGCGAGGGTGGGGAACTTGCGCAGCGCCTCGTCGGCGATGGACTCGAGCAGGATGCGGGCGCGAACGGAAGACTGAGCAGTCATGGACTTCTCCAAAAGGTTTGAGGGAACCAGCTCCCTCGGCAAGAATGAGGATTGAACTTGGTGTTCAAGTGCGAGCCATTTCCGTCAGACTGCGACGGTAATTTTCAGGACATGCGCGACCGAACCAGAGAAGCGATGGAAGATGCGATGCACCACTACCGCTGGTACTGCCCGACCTGTAAGTGGCCTGGGCGCCAGGTAACCGAGGAAAACTGCACCCGTTGCCTTCGAAAGGCCGGGCTCAAGCAGTGTGCTCAGTGCGAGGTGGTCAAGCCGATCCTGCTGGACTTCCGCTCCAAGCGCTCGGGGTGCATCGAGTGCGAGGACATCAACACCAACGTCAAGCGGAAACGAAAGCAGCGCCAGCCCGGCGAGAAGGCCTGGGCCCAGCACCTGAAGAAGTGGGGCTTGACCCCCGAGCTGTACCAGAAGCAGTACGAGCTACAAGGAGGCTGCTGCCCCATCTGCTGCCAACCACAAGGAGAACGCCGGTTGGTAGTCGATCATGACCACGCAACCGGCGCATTGAGGATGTTGTTGTGCATGCACTGCAACGTCTTACTGGGTCACGCTCGAGAGAGTGTCCCTACCCTGGAGAAGGCTATCGCCTACCTCCAGGCGTTCACCCCGCAGTCGGTTTCGGTGCAGCCGTGGCCCCCGAAGGAGCCGGAGCCTTGGGCTGTCCCGGTGTGGCGCCCGCCGGAGCAACCGGCATCGGTGGAGGCAGGATGTTCGGCCTCGGGGCCGTCTCTCGCGCAGACATCGGGGGAGGAATCGCTCCAGGAGGAACCGCGTGTCCCGGTTGAGGTACGGGTCCTGGCGCACTAGGGTGGAGGGAGTAGGCGTACACCTTCCCTTGCGCCCGGATGGCCCTGCCGGTCACGGGGTCAAACGGGCGCTCGCCGTTGCCCAGCTTCCGGCCAGCCAGCTGCTCTAGCTCGGGCTGCTTCAGGGTTTTCTTCGCCCGATCAAGCGCTTCGTCGGCCGTCCGCGGGTCCTGGCCAATCCCGAGTGACATCCCGATGTGGTGGGTGCCTCCCAGGGCCGGGATCTGCTCCAACCGCTGGGCCAGCTTCCTCGAGAAGAGCGAGGCATGGTCCGTCGTGGGCAGATGGACGTGGAACTCATCCCCGCCAAATCGGTGCGCCTTGCCTGCGGACGAATCGTTCTCAACTGGCATCGACTGGTGGGTGTCGTCCAGGGCTTGCTTGATCGCGCCGCCCATGGCTGCGATGGCCTTGTCTCCCTGATCGTGGCCCAGCTCTTCGTTGATGGGCTTGAAGTCATTGGCGTCCAGCATCACGTGGACCCCGCCCGGCTTCTTGTTGGCCAGGAAGTGCTTGTAGGCGAGCTTGTTTCCCAAACCCGTCACCGTGTCGCCGTAGGCCAGCGTCCGCATGTGCTGGAGGGTCTCCGGGTCGAGCATGCCCTGCTGCACCAGCTGTTGGAGCTTGGCGAAGTGCCCGGCTGAACGCTGGGCGTCGGCGACGTCGCTCTGGGACACCGAGTACTTGTCCTCCTCATTCTTGAAGAGGCGCTCGTAGTAGGGGTCCTCCATCGACTTCACCACCAGCTCGGGCCGCTCGGGATAACGCAGCGTGGCAATGCCCTCCTTGACGTTGTTGCGGATCTGGGCCAGCTCTTCCGTCGAGAGAGGCAGGCCGTTCAGCACGCCCTTGTCGTTGTAGACCTCCAGTATCTGGGGCGTGGACAGGCCCGAGCGCAGGTACTCCCAGACGGCCGGGGGCTTGGCTTGGGGCGTGACCTTCTCCACCTGGCCCCCGTTGGGGTCATTCAGTTCCAGCTCTGGGATGAGGTCCGGCCGGTCGCCGTTCATGATGTCGCCGTTGGGCCCCTCTTTGACCACATCGTAGTAGGACGAATTCTCCAACCGCTGGAGAGCTTTGACCTTCCGATGGGTGATGGGCCCGTTCGACCCCAAGACCTTGTTCAGCAACCCAAAGGGGTCGTGAACAACCTCGAGGTTGCCATCGAAGATGTAGTAGGTCCCTGCCTCCTGACGGTAGGTCGACCCGTCGGGACGGAGGTGGATGTTGAAGACCGAGTAGATGGAAGGCTCATTCATGGGTTAGGCCTCGTGGCCTTCGTGGTGCTGGCGAGCGGCTTCTTCCTGGAGCTTCTTCGGGTCGTTGGTGCTGTTGCCGGGCCCTTGGAGGAAAGCGTCGTTGACCGAGTAGGTGGGCCCAAAAGCCTGGGCCTGGGACTGGAAGAACTTCAAATTCTCGACTGTCCTCGCGATCTTATCACGCTTCATCCCCATCAGCTTCATCTGGGACGCCAGCTCCTTCGGGTTCAACGACATCAGCCACCGGGAGGCTTCCGGGCGAATCCGGTCGATGTTCTTGAACTGGTGCGGGCCGCGCTCCTCCCGGTACTCCACCTTCTTGGTGGCCGCGTTCATCCGGCCGACTCGGTCGACCGGCTGGTCCTCCATGTTGGTGTGCATCAGGTGGTCGTGGAGGTAGACCGGCATGTTGTAGTGGTCCCGCGGGTCGATGAACGACAAGCCGTGGTCGATCAGCTGGAGCGGAGCCTTCCCGTCGGCCGGAGCCTTCGTGAGCATGAAGTTGCCCTGGTGGCGGTCCGAGTTGCCCAAGATGGCGTTCATAAAGGCGGCCTGGTGAAGCAGGCCGGTCTGGTGCAGGGCCTTCAGGACCTTGGGGTAGAAGCCGCCCGGGTGGTCCTCGGTGTGGGCGTGGATGGCACCTGGGATGCCCTCGACCACCGCGTGCAGGCGCTGGGTCTGGGGGTGGACGAAGCCAGCCGTGGTCGGGACGAACATCCCCATGCCGAAGAAGTCTCGAGCGAGGTTGTGGTAGGCGATCTCGTTGCGCACCTGCTGCGAGTCCGACTCGGCCCCCAGGTGAGCGGCCTCTCCAGGCGTGCCTGCCTTGACAAAGACCGGCTTACCCTGGGCGTTCTTCCGCCACTCGGAGTTCTTCACCCCCAGGAAGTCCTGGGTCATCGCCCCGGCCGGAGCATTGATGGGGTTGTTGTTCAGGAGCAGGCCATGCACCAGGTCGTGCTGCTCCTTCGAGGTATTGAGGTCCGGCAGACCATGGACGGCCGAGTCCACGATGGCCTTGGCGTCCAGGTCCTTCGGGTGGTCGTTGACCTGGTAGGTGAAGTTCTCCCGGTCACGCGGGATCTTGGCGATGTCCTTGGCCTTGAAGTTGGGGAGCCTGCTCGGGTGGACCACGAAGTAGTGCCGGTGGTCCTTGCCCAGGATGCTGAAGTTGAAGTCCGGGTAGCTCGGGGGCTTCACGCCGAACTCACCCTTGCCAGGCTGGATGCGCTTGCCCTGGAAGACCACCTCGAGGGGCTTCTTCAGCTCCTCCGTGGCTTCGTTGGCAGCCTTGCGCATGTCGACCAGCATCGACTCGAACTTGGCCACCTCGGCCTCGGGTTCCTCGTACAGCTCGCGCTTCCGGGCCACCTGCATGAGCAGAGGCACGATCGAGTGGTAGTAGTGGAACTGGGCGCCCGTTGGCCCGAAGAGCTGGTGGATGGTGTTCATCGCCATTGCCGAGCGGATGTGCGGGGGCATGTCCGCGAATCGCGAATCGGCCTCTTCGAACGGGGGCTTGACCTCGGGCTTCTCCGGGTCGGCCTTGATGAGCCCGTTGTTGGGCAGCCCGTACTTCTGCATGATCTTGTTGACCATGTTCCAGTAGACACGGTGGTCGGTGCCCTCCTGGTTGTTCTCGTTGTAGATACCCCGGCGCCGCTCATCCGGAGCAATGGACAGCCAGTGCTTCCAGAAGGCCGGGAACAGGGCGTCTTGCGGGTCGAGCCCGTGTCGCTCAGCGACGTGCTTCACCACCGGGTGGTGCTGGGCGTAGTAGCGATCCATCTGCGAGCCGATGTGGCCCGCGACCGAATCGTCCCACAGGATGTCCTTGAGGTGCTCGTTGGGGGTGAAGCCGACCTCCTGGGTCTTGGGGCCTTCCCGGAGCTTGCGCCCCAGGTGCTTCTCGGTCTGGTCCTTGATCTCGCCGTCCGTGGGGAGGCCGAAGGTGTGGCGGATGAAGTGGGTGTCGGGGACGTGGACGTTGCCGCCCCCCAGCATGCCCAAGAGGTAGCGCACCGTCTTCGGGGCGTAGCCCTTCACCGCCGACTTCCCGGTGGTCGTCTCGTAGTCGGGAGTCACGATGCCCTTGGCCGCGTCGCGCTTGGCCTTGGCGTCGTGGAGCTGGGCCGCGCCCTTGTTCTGGAGCAGGTCCTCGGTGATCGAGCGGACGTCGCCCCGGTGCTGGTCGATCAGCTGGTTGAGGTAGGGGTGCAAGCGGTTGTAGTTCTCGACCGCGTACCACTTCTGGCCGGGGTAGAGGATGCCTCGCTGCTTCCCGCTGCCCTTCTGGGTGCGAGTGGCAGCGCCGCCCGGACCAGCCCAGAACTCCTTCATGTACTCCGGCAGGGGGCCGCCTGGGCCCGTGCGGTTGATGAACTCTTCCCGCAGAGCATCCGAGGTGGCGCCCGACTTGGTGGGGTCGAGGCCGTTGCCCATCATGTCCTGGAGGTGCGAGTACGCCATCTCCTGGAGGGGCACCGGGGCCGAAGGGGACATGCCTGAGAACAGGGCCGCGTGCATGGCCACCTCGGGCGGCAGCTTGCCAGCCTTCAGGGCGTTGTTGAGGTGGATCCAGTTCTTGACAGCCGCGTCGTGGGGCTCGCTGGTCTCCGGGGCGTTGAGGATGTCCAGGTAGCCCTGGTCCTTCGGGATGTGCATGGGGAACGAGCCCACGTGGGTGTGGAGCACGCCCGTGTTCTCATCGAAGTAGGAGTCGGCCTTCTTCTTCACCAGGCGGCCCGATGAGCCGACCACGCGCTTGAACTTGGCGGCGTGCTCGGGCAGCATCTTCATGATTTCCTTCTTCGGGACCTCCTTCTCCTTGCCAGGCACCTTCGGCGAGACCTGAGGCTCCTCGAGCGCCACGTTCTCGGCCTTGCCCAGAGACTCCGGGTAGTCCAGGACCGCGGTCTCCACCTGGGTGTCGTTCATCTCGCCCTTGTGGAGGTGGTAGTCGTCGGCCATGGCTGCGAAGGCGTCGATGAAGCTGGGGTCCGCGTCCGGCATCCGGAACTTCAGGAAGCGCTGGAAGGGGGTGCCGTCCTTGGGGCGGTCCCGGTAGGCCGCCTTGGCCATGGCAGTCCAGCGCTGGCGCAGGGCCCGGTCCTCACGCATGAGGGCCGCTCCGTTCGTCAGGGTGCTCGGAGGGGCATTGTAACCGCCCATGTCCTCGGCCTTGAGAATGGGGTCGTACTCCATCTCGAACGAGCCCAGGTGCCGGTACATCGGGTCGATGATGAGAGACTTCTCGATCTCCTCATCGGTAGGCAGGTCCTTCAGCTTGGCCGCAGTGACACCCGGGGGTGGGCGTGGGTCGGCCAAGACGCCCGTGTTCGCCGAGCGGTTGGCTGGCTTCACGGTGACGGCGCAGCGACGGAAGATGGTGGTCTTGAGCCGGTTGCCGTCGCGCTTCAGGGTGCTGCCCTCGACCGAGAACCGGCAGAAGAGCTTCTCCCCGTTGTTGATCTGGTCGCGCATGATGGCGGCCAGGGCCAGAGCGCCCGCGTGACCAGCCCCGTCGAAGAGGCGACCGATGATGTAGATGAAGGGCAGCTCCACCTGGTCCCAGAAGTAGCGCTGGCGGTCGTTCTCGCAGTCGGCCGACTTGAAGATCTTCTTCACGTAGATGATCTTGCCCACGTGGTCGAGCGCGGAGGCACCCTGGGATTCGTCGTCCCGATGCTCCCAGTTCAGGGTGGCGAGCCCAGCTTCGACGTCGGAGATGTCCGAGCCAGCCACGTCGAGCACCTCGCCGGAGGTGTCGATGGCCTCCGAGCAGGCGATGCCGTCGATGAGCATGCCCGTCGCGTTGCTTTGGCTGGGGAGTTCCATGGGGCACAACCTCTTGCTTCGGCAGGGAAAGTAGTCCTTAGATTATCCCTGGAAGGCAATAGGTTGACTTAGAGGTTGTAGTTCGAGTAGGCTATGGGCTCACTCTGGAGGGACGATGGGCTGGGTTCCCTGCGACAAGTACGGCAACGTCATCTCTCAGCCGAAGTACGGACCGGAGGGAATGGTCAAGCATGACCCATTTCAATTCCTCACCGATTTTGTATCCGGGAAAATCTACTCCGACCACAAGCTCTTCCGTATCTACGTCAGCAAAGAGGAGTGGACGTGCCGGTGGGTGCTTAGAGTGGGTCTCACGGACCCTCAGAGGCGTAGCTGTTCGATCGACCTCGTCCAGAAGATGTACAAGCGCAAGGCAAGCGAGCAGAGACAGGCCATGAAGGTCTTTCTCAAGCTCCTGAGGCAAGAGAACAGGCCCGATTGGCGCCCAACCGAAGCCATCCCCGAGGACGTCTATGCTCTCTGAAGACGAACTGCTTGATCCCAACTTCTTTGCCTCAGGTGACCCCATCGAGATCCCGGGTGGGTCAATTCTGACCCCGGAACTCATTGAGCAGGCGGCCAAGAAGATCCTTGGGAAAGGCCCTTCCCAGAACCACGTCACCTATTGCGCCCGCCTGATCGAAAGGCCGGACCGAGATGGCGACGTAGCCACGATCAGGAACTCGGGGGACCTGAAGGACATCAACTGTGCCGACTGCCTGTTGATGTTGCTAGACCAGGGCAAGCTCGAGGTGCCAATCCCGGACTGGCGCCCCGAGCAATCAATCGCCGAGGACCACTACGCCTTCTGAGCCTCGAGGTCGACGAAGACCTCGGCTTCCTCCGTGGTGAGCTTGTAGGGCACCAGCCGGACGATGGCGTTCCGAACCATCATCTCCTGGTCCTCGGGCAGCACCTTGACATGCTGCTTGCCCCGCAGGTGGGCTCGGACCGTGTAGAGGGCGTTAGCGTCGGACTTGAAGCTCGCCAGCTTGTAGCCCTGGTCGGGCCAGTTCGGCTGGCCGGGCTCATCCCGGATCACCTTCAGCATGCGGATGTGCTTCTCGACGGCCAGGACGGTGGACTTCCACTTCGACAGGTTCAGCTTCATTGGCTACCTCAGGAGTGAAAACTTCTTCGTGAACCGCTTCAGGAGCTTTCGGTCCTGGGGCGGGAAAGCAATGGCCATCAACGCAGAAAGCCAGGGTGCGTCAGGCTCTCGGATTGCAACATGAGCGACTCCTTCTTGGAGAAGGAGCTGCTCGAGTCGCAGGAGAACTGACTCATCCCTGGCTTCGAGTACGACGGCGTGGGTGTTGGAAGGAATGCTAGGACCTGGAGAAGACTCTCCGGCCGCGTGGACACACTGCGCGAGCTGAACGCCTTTCGGCACGTCCCCGCGCAGGATCACGTAGTGGTACAGATGTTCAGCCGAGGACGTCGACTCCGATGCAACCGGTGCTGCCAATGCCTCGCACTACTTGGTCGTTCTTCATGACACGCTCCTTGCTACGGAAGAGATTGTGTGGGGGACCAAGCCGGAGTCAAACCGGCTAAATTCGTGAGTTTTTGATGCTCACAGTGTGGCGTCCATGCTTTCGCCGTTTGGTCCCAAAAAGACGCGGGGGCAGGATTTGAACCTGCGATGGTCGGATTATGAGTCCGATGCTTTACCAGGCTAAGCTACCCCGCGATGACGCCCACCCGTGGAGTCGAACCACGCTTCCTGCAAAACTGAGCAGGCACGGCTTAATCGGCCGCTGCTTTCCCTCGACAGCTTGGTGGGCAAAAACCTGCCACTTTGGGCAGGGTACTTCAACGTCCCCACTGCTTGGCGGTACAGGACGACCCAGAGACTTATGTATACCACGAAGCCGCCCCGACGAATCGAACGTCGCTCCCCACCTGGTGTGAGTGGAACTTGCGCCAGCAAGCTGAGACGGCAAACAACATGAGAGAGTAGTTGGTCAGTTTGAAGCGCCCCGGTACAACCCTCCCAAATCTACGGGGACCGCCCCTCTCAGTCAGTCAACAGGCCTTACCTTGAGGCAAGAGGCACTAGGGCCGTTCCCCTCTTTCGAGAGGTTCCTCTATCTGGGGCCAAACCATCCTTGTGAACAGGACTGGTTGATACGGCTGAGAAACAACACTGGCTGCGGGACTCTTTGTTGCGCCAGCTCACGCATGTACTCCGTTCCCGCTTAGGAGATGTCCGTAGCCCTGCTTTCTAAGGACATCCGGGGCTCTTCGCTATCCGCAAGGCTCGCCCGAAAAACATGGGGTGTATGAGACTCGAACTCACCTGACCGGTGTTTGACCAGAGCCCGCACGCGGACCCTTCACCCCATGGTACAACCCCTGTGCAGGATTCGAACCTGCTTTACCTTGATTCGCCACCCTGGATTGCTGTCCAGGCCAAGCGACCGTAGTTTGATTTCGAAGGGGGTTCCGGTCCCCAGCAAGGGTCCTGACCTGTCCTTCAGATGGTCTTATACGGTGGCACCCATTGCCTACAGGGCAAAAACCCCACGTGTAGGACTCGAACCCACTCTCTCAACCGTTTCTGGCAGGATTGCCGCCCTACCAGGACGTAGCCCCTAATCGGTATGCCTCTGGGTAGTATCTCGGGCCCGAGTCTCCCCGGCAAGGGATTCAGGGGCTGATCTCCGACTTGCCCAAAGCCAACCTTTCGAAGAGCACCAGTTGCCTACGCGGGGGTACTTTCCTCCGGCTTCTCGACTTCCACGATCTTGACGGTCGCCTTGCCGTCGATGACCAGGTCCTTCTTGATCGTGTACAACTCGAGCGTCAGCGTTGCAAGCCCATCGTGCTGGCACTCGTACTTGAACGACTTGAGGTCGCCTCGCGGCTGACCATCCAACCAGACTCGAGTGGTGTGGCCGGTCCCACCAGATTCAACTCGTACGTGCTTCTGTTCGTCGCTCATGGTCAGCTCCAGTGCTTGCCAACTGATACCACAAGTACTTCCGAGCAGGTGGGTCTCGAACCCACAACTCCTTAGCCCTTCACGGGGAGGCGTCCTTCCAGTTAGACCACTGCTCGACCAAAGAGCGAGCCAGGAATTGAACCTGAGTCTGAGCCTCGGTCCCGAGCGCCTTCCGGCTACGGCGCGATCAACGCCGTTTGATCCTCGGGGACTCCGTCCTACCACTAGACGACTCGCTCAAAAACTTGGGAGAGCTGGGATTCGAACCCAGCTTTTCTGGCCTCTATCCTACGTCGTGAAGTGACGTACGACCGACTTCGATGTGGCCACACCTCTATCAGAACTCAGAGACTTCATCCTATAGTCCATCTCCCAAAAACCCCCGGGCTGGATTCGAACCAGCATCTGGCCCGCCAACCGGCAAAGCCATGCTCTCGCCATTGAGCTACCACGGGTACAACAAACGGGGAGGAGGCGCACTCGACCAGAGTGCTACAAGCCGCCTGGCAGATTTGAACTGCATTCTCCTTCCTCCCGCACCAGCTGGCTACTCATCCCCGAGGGGAGTCGCGGCAACCTGTTCGCCAGATTCCTGGGCCTCGCGTTCTCTGAACGGAGCAAGTCTCGTCTTGATAAGCGGCGACGTTCCCTGATTCCCTCAGCCTGAGTCCAGGTAGCCCATACAGCTGCGAATCCCAGATCGTTTGGTTCGGGAATGATGGGAGTGCAGGCTGGATTTGAACCAGCTACGTCCGAGGATCAGTCGGTCGCCCAGCAAGGGCCTCTGCACTCAGAAAGGAGTCCGCCATGTGCTCATGGCTCGGGCCCACCACCCACCGTCGCGAGTTAGGGTTTACCGGGACGTCTCCGGACATGGTGGATGAGGTAGGAGTTGAACCTACTTGCCCGGAGGCCACAGCTTTACAGGCTGCTGTCCCACCGTGGAACCTCTCATCCACACAAAAATTGGGAAGGGCTGGAATCGAACCAGCGACCGTAGGCTTGACCCTCTTGCGAGGTTAGGCCGACCTCTACCACTGAGCTACCTTCCCAAAGATGGTCGCGGCTGGAATCGAACCAACGCCGCAGGTTTCCCTTTGGCCTCCAACTGCTCTGCGCGCCCACAAGCCGCGGGGTGGGGAATCGAAACCCACATCACCGGGAGTGCCCACCTGCATAGCCAGATGCCTCTGGTTATTCGGTCGCCCAGGATGCCTCCCAGGTTTCTTAATCAGGTAGTCCGCCCCCAGGGTCTTTCCATTAAACGACCCACGTACACAGCACTTCTATTCTATTATGGTCATCGCCCGGTGTGGGAGTCGAACCCACAACCTCCCTCCTGTAGTGGGAGAGACGCCATCCCGTTTGACCAACCGAGCATGGATAGGACCCTACTCCTGCTTTTTGAAGCCGTCAAGCCCTGAGTGAAGAAAAAGATTGAGGTAGCTGGTTGCGGGTGGAAATCTTCACGTGCTATAAGACTGCACCTCCACGGAGCATACCATGAGCCGAGATTCGCAGCCGAAGAACGGTCCCGCCAATCTGATGATGCTGGCCGAGCTGAAGGGCTTGAAGGAGACCATCAAGACGAAGGACGCCCGTATCAAGGAGCTGGAACAGCAGGTCAAGGACAACAAGACCAGCCTCGAGGCCGGGTGCCGGATGATCAACGAGCTGTCGGCCCAAACGCCTGCGGGGCAGTCTCAAGCCATCGTGGAGCTGAAGGAGGAGATCCAGGCTCGAGAGTCCGAGATCACCGACCTCAAGGCCCAGCTCAAGAAGGCCGAGGCCCGCCCCATCGTGGTCCGAAACGCCGAGAAGACCGGGCGGGTGGTGGAGATCAAGGCCAAGACCACCCAGGTCCACGCGCCCGTGAATGCCAACGGGGTGCGTTCGCCCGACTTCAAGCCCTTCTCGGAGGCCACTCGCCTGGCTGAAGAGGCTGCTATCCTGCCAGACGGGCTGCTCGAGAAGGCCCTCGCGGACGGCGTGAAGGAAGCCAACGCCCAGCGCACGATCAACCGCCAGAGCCTCGGTGGCTTCGGCCGCCGGTTCAAGTAGTCCACCCTCCCCCTGGAGCAACCATGTCCGAAGTGAAAGTCGACCCAACCACGTTCACGAAGCACGACGACGAGAAGCCTCGCATGACCCTGTTGCCGCCGATCGCCCTCTTCGAGGTGGCGAAGGTGCTCACCAAGGGTGCCCGGAAGTACTCCCCAGGCAACTGGATCAACTCACCTGTCTGGAGCCGCTACCTGGACGCGGCCCAACGGCACCTGTCCTCGTTCATCGACGGGGAGAACAACGACCCCGAGTGGGGCCTGTCCCACCTGGCGCACGCCATCTGCTGCCTGATGTTCGTGCTGGTCTTCCAGCTGCTGGGGTTGTCCAAGGACGACCGAAACGACATGACGCCCTACAAGCTGCCGGTCCCGCCGAAGCCGCCGCTGCCGCCGGGCGTGAATCCTCCTGCCCCGCATCCTCCAGCGCCGCCCCTGCCCGCGAACCTGGACCCCGCCAACTCTGGCTCGGGCCTCCGTGCTCCGGTCGTGTCGGTGGTGGCCGCCCCGACCATGCCGATGGGCCACGGCTTCAGTGCGGTCCTGCGTGACCCGCCTATCGTCGCTGGACATCCAATGCCAAGTACCCCCGAGCCTTCAGCTCCAGCCGACCCGACTGGTCAAAGCCGTACCCCGGCATCACCGAAGTAATCGTGCATCGGCAGTTCGGGTGCTGGCCAACGATCGAAGGACGGCCAGACCCGATTTTGTGGTTCCCCTGCTCCAGCTCGCTCAAAAGCCAGAGTTTCGGAGTGTGGCCATCCCCGCAGGTCGACAACGTGCGGCATTCGTCGCATGTGTCCTTGTCTCGGGCACAGCAGAAGAAGACCACCGGGTCCTCAATCCCAGCCATCGAGTTCACTCGAGTGATGCCGTCCAGGAGCGAGAGCTGCTTCGCCCGCTGGACCTCGGTGTTCACGATGGTCTGGACGTTGGCCATCGTCTTCCGGATGACCCCTTCCAGGTCCAGCTCTTCGTCGCCCCGCAGGTGGGCGTGGATGGCCTGAATCGCTCGGGCCTTGGTCTGCTCCCGCACACCATCCAGGTACTTCTCGGCCACGGCCTGCAACGACTTCAGGTGCTCGTGGTCGACCTTGACGCCCTCCTCCTGAGCAGCAGCCAGGTACAGCCCGCGCATCGAGTGCTGGGAGTTCCAGGTGCCCATCCGGTCGCCGAAGGCCTGTCCCTGGCCGAAGAGCCTGGCCTTCAAGCGAGCGAAGACCACATCCAGGTGGCCCTCGATCAACGAGACCCCGCCCGCGTCGAGCTTCTTCATGGGCTAGTCCTTCTTGCTCTCGGCCACCACCTGCGAGGCCAGCTTGAGGAAGTCGTTGGCGTCCTTCTCGAACGCCTCGAGGATGCCCTTCACGGCCTTCTTCTGTTGCCCGAGCAAGCGCTGCCGGGAAGCGGGGAGATGGTCCTCGGACTTGCCCAGGGCCCCAGCGATCTGGTCAAGCGACGAAGAGATGTCGCCACCACCAGAAGGAGCGTTCTCGCCGTCACCCGCGGGAGTGGGCTGCACCGACCCCGCCGAGGTCGACCCTTCCGGAGCCCCAGTGGCCGGAGGCTGCTGCTGGCCGCCAGAAGGAGGAGGCTGCTGCCCACCCCCACCGGCCGGAGGCTGTCCAGGCGCCCCGGGCTGCGGCTGCGCAGCCTGCTGGGCGGCCTGCTTCAGCATGTCCAGGCGCTGCTGCTGGCCCTGGTAGAACTGGTCTCGGGCGTAGTGCCACTCATCCGGGTTGTTGGGGTCCGGCTTCTTGTTGAAGAAGTGCAGCCGGATCTCATCGCACAGGAAGTAGGAGTTCAGGATGTTCTGGTAAGCCTCGTTGAAGAGGAAGTCGCCACCCCACTCCTTGCCCACCGGGTCCTTCTCCACCTTCTCGAGGACTTCATCCATCGTCATCGAGATCGGCATCTGCTCCGACAGCCTGGTGGCCTCCTTCTCCGGCGTGTCCGCGTCGAGGCCGACCAGCTGGAACTTGCACAGCTCAGCCACCTCTTCGTCGATGAGCGGGATGATGGTCCCGTTGATCGTGTCCTCGAGCTGGCGCAGGAGCGGCCGAATGCCCACGTCTCGGGCCGCCTCGAGTTTGAACTCGTTGTTGGCCTCCGACAGGGACTGCGAGTTCGACCCCTTCGACAGGTGGTTGTAGCCGGGCAGCTCGTCGGGGCTCATGCCGAAGGCCGACAAGATCACGCGGCAGTTCTGGTCCGACAAGTACTGGAACTCCATGTCCCTCGAGCCCTGGTCGATCGGCTCGAAGGTGATGTCGTCGTCCTTGCCGATGCCGAAGACGGGCATGCGCCAGGAGTTCGAGACGCCGTTGATGGAAGCCTGGAACTGCTGCTTGATTCGCTGGATGACCGTCGGGTTGACGTCGTCCGACTTCAGCACCAGCATACCCTTCGAAGCGCGACCCGACTGGAAATAGAGCTTGTTGTGGGTCGTGATGTTGATGTGGGTCGTCACCGCGGCCACCATCGTGTCGATGGGGGTCAGCGGGTAGCCGTCCATCTCGATGTCGGTGACCGGGTAGAAGTTGTGGACCATGCACTCCCGGGCCGTGTACGCCTGCTTGGGCTGGCCCTCGATCACCTGGAGGTAGCGGTAGTCCTCGTCTTCCTTCAAGAGGTCGTCCCAGTCGAAGTCCGAGTCGGTCTGGGCCTTCAGCTGCTTCAGCTGGGTGATGGCCTCCTTGCGGAGGTTGTAGATCTCCCGGCTCTGGGAGAAGGGGTTGACGTTGTAGATGGTGCCCGCGTCGATGGGCCGGAACGAGTGCCACATCGGCTTGTCGGGGTCATCCGTCTCGGCCCACACGATCTCGGTGGCGCTCCGGCCGAAGACCAGGGCGTTCCGCGTGGTCATGTACAGGTACTGCGAGAAGGTCATCCGCTCGTCGCCGTCGTACCCCTCGGTGTGCCCGCAGGAAACCAGGAGCTTGATGGCCTTGTCGATCTTCTTCTGAAGAGCTTCCTTCTGCTCCGGGCTCATCGAGTCGGTCACGCCCTTCTTGGGCTCGATCTGGAAGCCCTTCTCGAAGCGGTTGACCAGCGGGCGAGCGAAGGCCGAGGTGTGGTTCGAGCGGGTGTTGACAATGGTCGCCACCAGGTCGTCCTGGATGGCGATGCGCTTGAGGATGATGTCCGGCAGGCCGCGCAACTTCTGCTTGTAGAGGCCCGCGTAGTGGTTGTGGGTCGGGTCGGTCTCGAAGGACAGCCGCTCGATGGAGTTCTGGCCCTCGCCGTCCAGGATGTTGAGGATGGACTTGACGAGGGGCCGCTCAGCCTCGAACTTCGTGAGGGTGGTCGGGTTGATGGTCTGCACCGGCTTGGGCGAAGCCCCCTTGTCCTTGGCGGGCTCGGGCTCCGACTCCCACGGGGCGCTGACGAAGTCCATGACGATGGCCTTCGCCTTCTTCTGGGCCTCGGCGATCAGCCCGGCGACTGGATTGGTAGGGGGGATGGTGAGGGCCATTGGTTACTCCACCGCGAAGAGCTTGAGGTTCAGGCTCGAGGAGGTGCTGAGGTTGGTGGCCGACAGGGAGAAGACATCGCCGTCCATGTGGAAGGTGGCGACCTTCTCCTTGTCCCCCGGCACCTTCGGCTTGAGGGGCGCGTAGGTGAGGCCGTTGACGATGAGGGTGCAGGGCTGGTCGGCCTCGACCCAGATCCAGCTCTTCTTCTTCGAGTAGACCTGGAGGTCGCTGGAGGTCGCGCTCACGCTGCCGAAGGTCGCCAGCGGTTCGGTCGAGCTGAAGATGACCCGGTGGGCGGTGACGCTCAGGACCTGGAAGGTGCCTGAGACGGGCAAGAAGGCCCCACTGAGGGCCACCGAGTCGCCAGGCTGGACGCCAGCACTCGAGAAGACCTGGAGCTGGCCCACGGCCACGTTGGTCGTCGTCTGGCCCACCCCGACGAAGGAGAGGCCCACCGGGCGCTTGAGCAGGAGGGTGCCCGAGGTCGCCTGGACGATGACCCAGTAGCCGACGTTCAGTTCGTCAAAGGGTCCCGCCCCATCGCCGGTCGAGACGCCCGGGATGAAGACCGCGTCGCCAGCCAGGGCCGCGCCGAAGGGGGTCTCCCCGTTGGCGGTCAGCAGCAGCGTCCCGTTGGTGTTGACGGTCGCGGTGATGGTGTGCGTGCCCGAGAAGGTCATCACCCGCTCAGTCCGGAAGACGGCGACCGAGGGGGCAGTCAACACGTAGTTGAAGGCCGACAGCGTCGACTGGAGCAGCGAGAAGTTGACCGAGCCCGAGAGACTCAGGGTACGGACGCCCGAGAAGAGCAGCTGGGTCTCTCCCGCGGTCAGCGAGTAGGGCACGTCACTGGGGTTGGAGACCAGGACGCCCTTGCTCGAGCGCACCCAGTCGAAGTACCTCCGCAGCGGGTTGCTGTTCTGGGTCGAGTCGTCGATGGCCAGCAGGCTGGTCTGAATGGTGAAGAGGGCGTCGTTGGCCATGGCCAGCCTCAGTTAGATGTTGTATCGGTGAAGATTGCCCGAGAAGCAATGGGCTCAGATGTCGATCACGAGGCCGCCGGACCGGATGACCGAGGACCCCTTGTCGTCATGCTGTTGTAGTTCCTCGTACTCGAGGCCAGTGGCGTGCTCGATGAGGTCGCGCAGCAGGTTAGTGGGAGGCACCTGCTTCGGCGTGCTCCCCACCAGCCCCAGGTCATGGACGGTGGTCTCGGAGGCGTGGATCGAGCCGCCGATCTTCTTCCCGGCCGGGAAGACGTTCATGACCAGGTAGCGCGTGGCGTCCGGCGTGTCGTCGTCCTCCTCATCCGGCTGGTCGGAGAAGTTGCCCTGCACGTCGAGCTTGAACTTGTACTGGGCCAGGCGGATGAAGACCGTCTCGGCCCCGCCATCGCCCTCCAGGAAAAAGATCTGCGGCTCCCCGGCAAAGGGGTTGATCTTGAGGCGCAGGGCTTCGATACCAGCCTGGACGGACCCGGGGCCCTTCGACCACTCGACCAGCTTGTAGCCGTGCTTCTTGAACATCGCGATGTCGGACGGCGACTCGGGGTCCGGATAGTAGGTGGCCCCATAGTGCTTCACCTTGTCGTTGCAGTACCGCACCTTCTCGGCCGGGTCGAGGCCCACTTCCTCAAGCCCGTCGATGATGTAGAGGTTGTTGCCGTCGACCACCCCGATGGGCACCGCGAAGGCGTGGGTGAAGCCCCAGTCCATGCCACCGTAGAAGCGAGCACCGCGCTCCTTGAACATGGCCACCAGCTGCTTCTTCGAGTAGGGCTCGTTCTTGTAGGTGGGGGCCTTCTCGCCGGTCACCATCTCGTAGATCTGGGCCGCCGACTTCACGTGCTTCTCGCGGCTCAGCCGGGAGTAGATCAGGCCTTCCTGCGAGGGCTTCCGGCACAACAGCTGCGCCTGGGCCGACTCCGGAGACAGCTTGCCGAAGAGGTTCTGCACGTGGGCGATCGGCTTGAGCAGCGTGATGGGCTTGGTCGGGTCATGGTCCTTGCCCGCGGCCTGGCCTCTCTGCTTCGTGGCGAGGTTGCCCTGGCAGGCAGCGAAGATCTTGCAGTTCTTCAAACAGCCCGCGAAGCCCTCCGTCTTCCGGAACTTCGACTTCTCCTTCTCTGACAAGGTGTTGTACTTCTCGGGAGAGAAGGCCTCGAGCCGGTCGTCGTTGACGTAGATGGGGATCTTGGGTTCGTGGGGCAGGTGCCTGATCTGCGGGCAGCGCTCCGTGACGTCGATGATGTTCCAGTGGAGATCGACCAACCCGGACTTGGGAGCGTTGTCAAGCTCTTTCTGCACCAGGCCGGTCGAGACCTTCCGGGTGGAAGTCAAGAGGGTGATGGGGAGAAAGCCGCCCATCGGGGCCGGGATCATCTTGGCCTCTTCATAGGCCCGAGGGTTGGGAACGACGTCGACCTCGTCGATGACCATGAAGGGCACGTGCTCGGAGTTGTGGAGCAGATAGGCGTTGTTGGCAATGAAGTTGCGCCGGTTCTCGTCCTCGGTCTTGATGTGGATGTCGATGAGGTTGGCTGAGGGCAGGAACTCCAGCTTGGAGATCTTCCTCGTGAACCGGGCTTTGAAGTCCTGGGCCTTCATCCGATCGTTGCGCCCATTCGGCTTGGGGCAAGCCTGGCAGCGAACAAACCGGTTCCGGTCGACCGGACGGTCCAAAACCACCCCACAGTCGATGCAACGACCATGAAGAGCCTGCTCGGGCGCCAAGAGCTTGTACTTCAACGAGTGGTAAAAATAGGGCGCCATCAGCTGGGACAGTCGACGGGACGAAGCCAGGTCGAACTGAATGACCGGGTAGACCTTCTCCGAGCTATTCGAGACGGTGCCCACCTTGGCCTGGACCTGGAACATCTTAGAGAACCAGTCGGCGATCATCTGATTCTCTTCCTGCGAGAACCCACACGTTGCCAGGCTGAGGGGGTGGTCCTTCCTGGAACCAACCTCCTCCGGGTTGCCTGCGCCGTCATCCATGAACCAGTAGGCCACACCCTCGATCGTCAGCTGGTCCAGGAAGGCCTGGGTAACCACCTTCTTGCCCGAGCCATACAGCTCCTGGAAGAGGCCACTCAAGGTCGGAGAGATCTTGGTGAAGGCCTTATAGCCGTTCCCGTCGGGGATGCAGGCGAAGTCCAATCCCAGGTATTTGAGCTTCTCGACCTTGTATTCGAGGTAGTCGAACTGCTTCGAGCTGTGGTTAAAGGCCAATCGAGGCCCTTCCCCGTATTTCTCCCCCATCTTGTTCTTCGGCCACGTCATGCTGGCGTCGCCCAAAAGAGTGCCAAGAAGCACCTGCACGGGATCGCTCTTCTTGCCGTGGTCTTCCAGGTCAATTTCACCGGACTCACGAGTAGCGCCCGGCCCCTCAGCAGCTGAGAAGAGTTGGTCCT
Organism: Myxococcales bacterium; assembly: GCA_043755105.1. Lineage (GTDB taxonomy): Bacteria > Myxococcota > Myxococcia > Myxococcales > Myxococcaceae > JAYUUC01. The sequence continues at coordinate 84,036 of JAYUUC010000375.1, read as the reverse complement.
GGAGATGGAGCGCCCGAGCGTACCGCCAGCCCGAGTCGGTAAAGACAAGGTGATCTTCCGACAAGACCAACGAGCCACCATCGTCGAAGGTGACTCGCATTCGAGGCTTGCGAACAACTCCTGTGTACTCGACCTCTCCTTCCACAAATTCTCGCCGAGCCACGTCGAAGGAGCGGACCCGGTCTCCGGCCTGCACCTCGAAGGCCTCCTTTGCTCCACCGTCGGCCAAAGTCACCAAGGTGGATGGGTCGACGCAGTTCGCACCCTGGAGCGTGCAGATGACCACGACGATGTAGTTCTCGATCTCGGTGTAGTTCAGCCTCTCCGCAGGGGGGAGAGCCTCGAAGGCCTTGGTGTTGATGTTTTCCTTGGTGACCAGGTGCTCGAACCGCCGGATGACCATTCGACGCTTCGCGTCATTGGCAATGAAGTCCCGCAACCCCGGCCGACGGAAGAAGCCCTTGACGTAGACCTGGGCCTTGACTGCCTGAGGCTCGATGGCCGCCATGTGGGCGACGTTGCGCTTCAGGTGGACGACGAACAGCACCTCGAGGATGGCCGCAGCCAAGGTTTTGAAGGAGTCGCGGCTGGACCAGCTGAGAATGGTCGACAAGTCCGGATTGTCGTTGAAGAGGCCCGCCCGGTAGGTGTACCAAAGGGCGTCCATCGGACTGGCAGTGCTGGTGGGGTCCACCTTCGTGTCGGGGATGACCAGGTTGAGGTAGGTGGCAATCCAGTCGCGCAAGGCCTCCTTCGTGCGCAGGGGCACGAACAAGGACCTCTTCAGCAAGGTGGCGCGATCGGGGACCTCGGTCTCATCAGACATGATTTGCTCCTGTCAACCAATACCACTCGGTCTATGACCGAACGGAATGGGACAGGATGCTGAGCAGGACCAGAACGAGGCCACCCAGGGCAATCACGTCGATTGCAACGTCTTGAAGCGGCTGAGGCAGGTAGTCCCGCGCCATCAGCCAGACCAGGAAGAAAGTCAAGAGGAATGCGGTGTAGAAGAGCAAGAAGACCTCCAGGATGGCCACCAACAGCTCCTTGAAGGTCTCCATGGCCCTACCCTACCTTTGGTCCTCCGGGATGCCCGAGAGGGCCTTCATGACAACTGCGGCCTGTTCAGGGGTCAACCCCTTCTTCTTGATCACATCCACCAGATTGGTGTCCAGGCCGGGGGTTCCATCAGAGGCGGCCTTCACCTCGTGGGTCACCGTCCCGGTGTGGTCGATCTGCCCGTTCTTGGGCTTGTTCTGGCCCGTGAGGGTCATCAAGACGTCGACCATTTCCTTCATCGACTTGGGGTTGAAGATGAAGAGCGAGGAGATGTACTCCTGTTCGCCGGTCTGCAAGTACTTGGCGATGCGCTCCCCGTGGTACTTTCGGGTGGCCGCCAGCTGGTCCAGGACGAAGTAGGTCGAGGCTAGTACTTCCTGGCGCACACTGTCCTGGGCGCCCTTGAGAAGGGACTCTCGATAGTCCTTGCGCCGTTCGTCCCACCGGTCTTCGACTCGGGTTCGAACCACTTCAGCCAGAGTGAAAGCACCGCTGATTTTAGCGATTTCATCGCATTCCTTGCCAGCCAAGAAAGACTGGAACATTCCAACCGCAGTGGAAGCTGCGATGGGAGGCCGGGCGGCGTGGGAGGTCACCATCGCGTCGTAGGCCAGGCGCTCCCGATACGTGAGCAGGTTGCGCCGCTCATGCAGGGTCAGCTCCGGCTTGACGAACTCCACGATGTCGGCCATCACTTTGCTCCAGGCTTGATCTTGAACTTCTTCTTCTTTCGAAAGGGAACTATCAGTTCTTCCTTCGAGATTGCAGGGGTAGTGGGCTCCTCCACGTATTCCCTGACCCCATTGTCGAAGACCACGACCTTCCAGCTCGAGCCCAGCAGGAACTGAACGGACTTGCAGAGCACCTGGGAGTGCTGGTCGTACTGCCTTCGATTTTTGTTGAAGAGGGTGGCGTAGTGCTTGGGCCCGCCCCCCTTCAACCAGAAGGTCACCAGCCGGTCCTTCGTATTGACGAGGGCCTCGCTGCTCTTGACGTGTGGCAGCAGCTGGGGCCAGGTCTTGAGCAGGTCCATCTGGGCTTCGTGGATGGTCCCAGTGGTCTCGGTGATGAAGCGGAGGTTCCGGTACTGCTCGTTCAAGTCATTTGGCATCGAAGAGCTTCTCCAGCCGCTTCTTCAGCTTCTCATGGGTGGTGAACTGGGGCTTGTACTGGTTGTCAATGTAGTTCCGAAAGGCCGCCTGCACCCCCATCGACTCGCGGACCTTGATGTCGCGCTTTTCGACCCGGGTCGAATTGAGCTTGACGCTCGGGAAGTTCGTCTTCCAGTACTTGCTCTGGTTCTCGATGTACTTGCGCGAGCCCTTGATGTGGACGTAGAGCCGATAGTCTTCTTGCTTGAGGAAGGGCTCCGGGAAGACCGAGAGCTGACCCTCCACATCCTCGCAGCGCACGATCTTGCGACAGACCGGCGATGTCGGGGTCTGGAGCCGCTCGGAAATCTTCTCCTGGTCGGGCTCGATGACGAAGGTGGTGATGAAGCGCTCTTTCATCTGCGCGTCATCTACGTGGCGCCAGCGCGGCGCCCCCAGGTACTCGACCTTGCCGAAGGACTGGGCCCGGTGGATGTGGCCTGACACGATGCGTCGGTAGTGGGCCAGCCGAACCGAGTCCACCCCGTCCTTCGTCTGGAAGCCGTTCTCGAAGAGGGCGTCCTGGAAGGTCTGGTGGCAGAAGAGGTAGTTGAAGTCGCGGTCGACCGGGTCTTCCAGGCCGTAGAGGGTGGCCTCTTGCTCAGCGAACTCTTGTAGCTCCTTCTCGAAGACCTTGGGGTCCGGATAGAAGGGGGCCATCACAATGACCTGCTTGTGAATGAGCATCGACTGGGGCTGGTCCACCACGTGGACACCCTTGATCTCCTTGTAGGGGAGCAGGGCATGGTCGTTGGGGTGCAGGTCGTTCTGGTCGTGGTTGCCCTTGAGCATCCAGACCTCGCCCCACACCAGCAGCTGCTTCAGCGCACTCAGCCAGAACGAAGTCACCTGAGACTGGACAAGCCCCCAGGTGTCGTGCTGGTCGCCCAGGAAGAGGAAGCGGACCTCGTGGTCCTTCGCCAGAACACCACCTGTAGCAGCTACAAGATCAATGACTCGCTGGCACTCTTCCAGCTCGCTCGGGACGACGTGCATGTCCCCAATCACGACCAGCGCTACCTTGGTGTTCATTGACTAGGCCTTGGTGGGGTCCGTGCTCGCAGGCAGAGGCAGCTGAATGACCTTGGCCTCGGTCGGGGCGTCGGCCTTGGGCTCCACCTTCTTGGGCGGGGGGACGGGAAGGATCAACCCTCGCACGGCCTTGGGGTCGTCGTCAACCCAGACGACAAAATCCACGGGAACCAGCATGGCCTCTCGACCATCGACCGGGAAGACCTCCTTCGCCCAGCCGTGGACACGGGCACCATCCCGCAGGTAGACCGTGTGGCCCTTCTTGAAGCGCGGGTCGTCCGAGTCGGCCAGGACCTCGAGCCCGTACACCCCGATGAAGTTCGAGGGGAGCGTCACGCCGACACGCTGGACGGCATTGGCTCGAGCGAAGCCGTCGAAGGGAGGGGTGAGGATCGTCGTCTTGTTGGACTTGATGGACATGAGCAGTTCTTAGATGGGCATCCCCTTCATCAGGAGGACCTTCCGGTGAATGATGGACAGACGAGCGGCGTGCTCGATCATTGTCTCCAGCATGTCATACCGTTCGGAGCGATTGTCGGGGCGCAGCTCCTCCCGGCCCACGTACTTGTCGAGGATGGTGGCGGTCCCTTCCTCGGCGCCGGTCCCGACTCGAGTAGCCGGGGTGTCCAGCGAAGCCGTCGAAGCTCCGGCGATGATGTCGGCGATCTCCGAGGCCGAGGTCTTCTGACCGACCTCGAGGTCCTTATTCAGCACCTCGGCCAGGTCCTCGTAGTTGATGTTGTCGCGGTCCTTCCTCCGAAGCTCCTTGTTCGCCCGGTAGAGCTTGCGCTTGTCCGGCGGGTAGAGGTGGAGAGTGGTCGCCGAGTAGTTCTCGATGAAGTTGCCAATCATCCGGCCGATTGCAGTGTGGCGGAAACCTTTCGAGTAGGGCAGACAAAATTTGTCGATGCCCGCAATCAAGCCCTCCGCGGCGATCTGGATGAAGTCCATCGACGTCAGGTGGGCCGGGGGCGTGGAGTTCTGGAAGATCCGGGCCCGATTGATGGCGAGGGGCAGGTTCTGGACCACCAGGTCTTTCCGGACGGCCTTGATCTCCTCGAAGATCTTCAAGACCTTCGAGGTGGACTTCCAGGGGTGGGCGTTCACCACGAACTGGACGAACAGGAAGTTCCCGTGGAAGGGATACAGCCCCTTGTGGTTCCTGATCTTCAGCTGGGGCGAGATCTCGGCCGTGAACTTGGTCTGGCGCTCTCGAAAAAACGGCCGTGCATTCAAGATGTTGCGTTGCTCGTCGCAGATGTGAACGACGAACTTCTGGTAGACGCGCTCACCAGCTGAGGAAGCCTGGACGGTCTCTCGGAAGAGTTTCTCGAGAGCTACTAGCCGCTCGATCTGGCTCTTCTGACGCTTGATGAACTCTTCCTTCGTCATCCCCAAGTCGGCTTCCAGGTGGAAGCTCAAATTGGAGGCGAAGTTCTTGAAGTGGCCGCTGGAGTCTGGGGTCATCGGAATAGTCCTTTGACCCCAGATACCTACAGCCTATTTCGCCATGCTCAGGTACTTGTAGTTCGGGTAGACCGACTTCATCAGCTTCGAGCGGGCCAAGGCATGCCGGTGCTGGCCCTCGATGTTGGAGACGTCGAAGTCGACGAAGAAGAACTCCCGCTTGGGCGAGCCCGGCGGGATGCGCGTCCCTCGGCCGATACCCTGCTTGACCTCGATCTCGCTGGTGCCGCCCCGCAGGTAGATGATGGCGCCCAGATCACCAAAATCCGTCCCGATTGAAACGCAGGAAGTCCCCACCAGAATGGGGAACTCGTGGGCATTGAAGGCCTTGACCAGCCCCTTCGGGTCGCTCTTCTGGTACTTCTCCTCCAGCAGGTCCTTCTGCTTCTTGACCAGCGGCCCGTGGGCAAAACGGACCGGGTACTTGAATCGCTTGAGCAGGTGGGCGAACTGCTCGATCTCATCGACCAGGAGCAGGACCGGGATTCCCAAGTTGACGAAGTTGTTGGTCATCTGGGCCGCGATGTCGTTGACCTGGTCGTTGTAGTAGAGGTGCTTCTTGACCATTCTCATCGGGTCGGGGTTCTTGTAGGTCGACTTGGAGTGGCACCCGATCATCTTGAAGTTCGGCTTGGCCAGATAGCCCTGCTCGACCCCCTGCTCCACCGTCATGTAGTAGACGATCTTGCCGGTGATGGCCTCGAGCAGCATCCCCAGCCCGTCGTTGCGGATCTGGGTGCCCGAGAAGAAGAACCGGTAGGGCGCCGGGGCCATCAAGTCGAAGCACACCTTGGTCAGCGTGTTGGCCGGGCATTGGTGGGACTCGTCTGAGATGAAGACCTGCTTCGAGCGCAGCACCTTGTAGGCGGGGTCAGCTCGGTCGATCTTCGCCAGCCCCTGGCACGAGGCCACCACGATGTGGTGGTTGTACTCCTTCTTCGAGTCGTAGTAGCGGCCGACCAGCTTCTTGCCAAAACGATCCACCAGCTGCTCATAGAGCTGGTCGGCGATGCTGATCGAGGGGGCCATCACGACCGCCGACAGCCCGATGTCCTTGAGGAGCAGCTCGATGATGTAGGACTTGCCGAGGCCGGTCCCAATCTCGACGGCCCCGTGCTTGGCAGCCTTGAGCAGCTCCAGGGCTTCCAGCTGGTAGGGCCTGGGCGGATGCTTCGGCTTGTTCTTGTACTCCAGAGGCTGGAAAGCGGGGTACTCCTTCAGGGGGACCACCGTGTCGCCAAATTGCTGGGCGACCTTGTAGGCCACGCCGGAGTACGTCCACAGCTTGCCTTCGTGCTCGAAGAGCAAGGTGTTGTTGACCTTGTCGAGCAGCGTCTTCAGCTCGGCATCGTACTCCTCCTGGGTGTGCTCACGCAGGTAGAAGAACTGCCCCTTCTTGAAGCGCTGCGCCAGGTGCCACGCCCTCTCATCCCGGTAGGACAAGTAGTCCTCGAGCATCGCTCTTCGGTCTTGGTAACCGATGAGCTGCACCTTGGTGGGTGAAAGGGTCTGGATCACTTGACTTCCAGCTGGGAAGCGTAGTGGCGGTAGGCATCCCGGAAGCGCCAGGCGGCCACCACGTTGTCCAGAGCGATGATCTGGCCCTTGCCCTCATAGGCCTTCTCGAAAATCGCCGAGATGGACTGGTCGATGTCGTAGGACTGTTGCTCGGAGTGAATGCGGTTGGCGTCCAGCTCCTTCGAGCGCGTGACCAGCGGCGAGTAGAAGTTGAGCACCTTGTGCTTGGTGGTCTCCTCCCACGTCTTGAACTTCTTCCAGATGTCGCTCTGGAAGAACTTCTCCCGGTGGTCTTCCGCCATGTAGAGCAGGGAGTTGAAGGGCGACGAGTCGGTCACGACCACGACCGAAGGTCCACCGACCTGGAGGAGCATGTGCTCGTTGATGAACTGCTGCCGGAAAATCGCCTCCTGATCCTCAGGCGTCAAGACCAGCTGTTCCGCAGGCTGGAGCTTCAGCTCGAGGCGCCTCCGGGCGATGTAGAACCTCGCCTGCTCCGGGATGAACTCCACCACCGCGCCGTCGTTCTTCAGAGCGGAGAAGACCATCGCTGCCGTCGTTGTCTTGCCAGAGCAAGGAGCACCAATGAATCGCAAAAGCATGATTTCTCCGGAGATGGGATCTCATACCACCGTTTCAAAAAAGATCAACAGCAAAAGACTGACGTTGAGAGGCTTGTGTCGTTTTTCAGGAAAACTGCGTGGCACGAGAATTGCTCATTATAAGAATACAGTTGCGACACCAAAAACGATAAAACCAACGTGACCACCTCGAAGATCTTTTTAAGAAAAACCTACTGGCAGATGATCACGTTGGCAGTACCGCAGCGATACCATAGGCAGTTAATTGCAATTCTTGGGCCAAGCACTTCTTCCAAGGAGATTAGGTGCTTGTGGTATGGAGGAAGCACTACCGGGAGCAATAGATGCCGAGCTACGCCAAGTCGAAGGACGTGTCCAAGCAGGTCACCGTGAAGGGGGAGAAGCTGTCCGCCCTGATCCTCTCTACGATGGAGAAGGTGTCGACCATCGTGGGCGACACTCTTGGGCCTGGCGGGCGTCCCGTCCTCATCGAGCGGCAGGAGCATGACCTCGCTCCGATTGCGACGAAGGACGGCGTGACCGTCTTCCGTGCCCTGGGCTTCCAGGATGCGACCCAGCAGTGCATCATGGAGTCGATCCGCGATGCTTCGGTGCGGACGGCCAACGAGGCTGGCGACGGGACGACCACGGCGACCATCCTCTCCTACCACATCACTCGGAGCATGGTGGCCTACTGTGCGAAGCACCCGGACCAGTCGCCGCAGCTGGTGATGCGCAAGATCCAGACGGCGATGGACACGATCGTCCGCCCCACCATCGAGGCCCTCGCTCACAAGGCCGACCTCACGACCGACGCTGGCCGGGACCTTCTCTTCGACGTGGCGCGCATCTCGGCCAACGGTGACGAGGCGCTGGCCAATGCCGTGCTCGAGTGCTACGACACGGTCGGCGACCAGGGCCACGTGACCATCGTGGAGGGGTCTGGCCGGTCGTCGTACAAGGTCGAGAAGCTCGACGGCTACCCCATCGCTTCCGGCTACGAGGATTCCTGCGCTGGCTTCGCCGACGCCTTCATCAACCAGCAGGCGACCCGCTCGACGCACATGGACGGGCCGGTGCTCTTCGTGCTCTTCGACGGCCGGATCAGCAACATCAACTCCATCCTGCCGCTCCTGGACCAGATTGGCCAGCGCTGGGCCGAGGGCTACGAGACCGGCGAGTTCCTCGAGAACGGCGAGCCGAAGAAGGCCCGGGGCCCCCGCAACGTGGTGGTCGTGGCTCACGGCTTCTCGGAGCAGGTGCTGGGCTCGTTCGCCATGATGTTCGCCGCGCCCCAGTCCATCTCGGTGGTGCCGCTCATCACCCCGCACACCAACACCGTGAACGGCCAGTCCGAGCTGCTCCGGGACATCCAGGCCGTGGTGGGCTGCTCCGTCATCTACAACAACATCAAGGAGCCGCTCGAGGAGGCCAAGATCGACCAGCTGGGGCCGGGCGTCGGTGGCTTCGAGTTCGGTCGCTTCCGCTCGAGCATCCTCGGCGCGGCCGACGACGGTGGCATTGGCATCGGAGCCCGTGCTGAGGCCCTCGAGGCGCAGATGAAGAACGCGATCTCCGAGTTCGACAAGATCGTCCTCCAGGAGCGCATCGGCAAGCTCACGGGCGGCATCGCCAAGCTCCACGTCATCGGCTCTTCGAACGCCGAGATCAAGGAGGCCCGCGACCGGGCCGAGGACGCCATCTGCGCGGTCCGAGGCGCCATCAAGTCGGGCGTCCTGCCGGGTGGCGGCTGGACCCTGCTGAAGCTCATCATCCTCCTCAGCGCCTACAAGGAGCCGGTCTTCGACGAGATCCTGCTGCGAGCCTTCGAGGCGCCCTTCGAACGGCTCCTGACCAACCTGGGCCACAACAAGGCCGAGATCGCCAAGATCCGCTCGCAGATCGACCAGGCCATCATCGCCGAGAAGGACCTGGTCACCTTCGACGCCCAGAACCACGCCTTCGTGGGGGCCTACGACGGTGGCGTGCTGGACTCGGTCCCGGCCGTGCTCCAGGCGGTCTCAAACGCCATCTCGGTGGCCAAGATGATGGGCACCCTCGGCGGCACGGTGGTCTTCGCCCGCGATCGGGCGGTCGAGCTGGCCGATGCGAAGTCGGCCCGGGAGTACCTCGACAACGTCGCTGAGGGAGAGGCTCAGGAGCTGGCCGAGACCGTGAGCAACAACCCCGCCAACCAGAGGGCGTAGTCATGCCGATGTACTTCTACGTGTGCGAGGACTGCGGGACCTTTGCCCGCCGTCTTCGCGCCATTGCCGACGGGAACACGCCCCTCGAGTGCGTCTGCAAGGGCAAGATGCCCCGTTCCCCTCAGCCTCCGGACACTTCGAAGGTGGAGGTCCTCGATAATGGCGCAATGCGTCGAAGGCTCGAACGCCCGGCTGATGCTGAGCGGCTGATCTACGAACGCAACGCTGCCTACGAGGCCGAAAAGAAGAAGACTTGAAACGGACTCGCCCCTCGTGTTATGGAGGGGCATGTCTCGATTCTCGCTCGCCTCCATGAAGTCCCGCGACTTTCTCTCTTTCAAGGGAGAAAGTCGTTTGTCTTTCGCAGCCAGTGGTCTCTGGCGTGTCTCCGGGACCGACCCAGAGACCGGCGTTCGCTCAGGCGTGGGCAAGTCCAACGTGTTCGCTGGCATCGCCCACGGGCTGATGTTCGGCGACAAGTCGGCCAACAAGCTCACCACCTGGAAGACCGACCAGGGCTACGAGCTGGACCTTGACCTCGAGCTGGATGGCAAGGTGTTGTCGACTATGCAGGGTGAAGGGGTCCGAACCCAGGTCCTCTTTGACTCCGAGGTCGTCGCCAAGGGCAAGGAAGCTCGGGCGGCCCTCGAGCAGAAGCTGGGCATCTCCCTGGACTTGTTGGGGAATCTGACCTACTTCCGGCAGCGGAAGGAGGGCTACTTCCTGAACATGACGGACTCCAAGAAGAAGGAGTTCCTGTCCGAGGTCCTGCGACTCGACTTCTACGAGAAGGAGGTCAAGGCGGCCCAGGGCCGGGTGCGCGAGCTGGAGCGCAAGCACGATGCCCAGAAGGCCGTGGTCGAGAACGTGCAAGGTCGTCTGCGGAAGGCCGAGCAGGACCCCAACTACGTTCGTGGGGCACCGTCCAGGGCCGACCTCGACCTGGCCCGGCTGTCTTTGACTGAGCTGGAGGGGCGCCTCAAGACGGCTGAGCAGGAGCTGGCGTCCCAGCGGCTGGTCCTCAGCACGACCCGCGAGACGGCGACGGCCCGCATCCGGGCGAGCGCTACCTACCAGGAGTTGGTGGCCGAGCGGGCGCGGGTGGTCGATGAGTCGAACAGCACGGTGGAGCCGGAGACGGTCCTGAAGTACCGCCGGATGATCGCTGCGGGCCAGGCCATGATCGAGGCCGAAGAGCTGGAACTCGGCAACGAGATTCGCAAGTACGAAGAGAAGATGAAGGACTCGAGGTCGGCCGAGTACGTCGCCGACCTCATCGAAGGCAAGCGGATGGAGATCGAGGACTTTGTGTCGCAGCAGGCCCGCGACACCGCCCTCACCCAGGTCCAGCTCGAGGAGAAGGTCGAGGCCGAGGAACTTCTGGCCATCCCCTTCGATGAGTACTGCGACAAGTGCGGCCGGGGCGTGCAGTACGCGATGAACTCGCAGAAGCTCTACCAGAACCGCAAGGCCGACGCAGAAACGAAGATGAAGAAGCTGGAGGAGCACCAGGAGTACCTGAAGCTCGCTCTGGAAGAGGCCCGCGCCGAGCTGAAGCTGCTCGAGGAAGAGCAGAAGCAGGGCTACCTGGCGAAGCCCACCAGCCTCAAGCTCGAGCAGATGCTCAAGGCCATGAACAAGGCCCGGGACCTCCTTGCAGCGGCCCTGGCCGACTGGCAGGCAGGCAAGCACCACGAGACCTCGGTGGCCCTGGATGACATCGACCGCCAGAAGGCCGACCTCGAGAAGAACTACGTGTTCCAGCAGGTCTCGGCGAAGGAGGCCGATGTCTCCAGGTCAGTGATTCTGGTTACGGCCCTCTCGTCGGAGGTGGTCCGGAAACGTCCCGAGGTGGAGCGTCTCAACACCGACTACCAGCTCAGGCTCGAACGCTGGCAAAAGGCCAGCCAGACAGTCGAGCAGCTCGCCAAAGAACTCCATGACCTCGAGGTGGACGTCCAGGTGATCTTGGATGACCTGAACGTCGAGCAGGAGGTGGTCAAGGCCGTGGGCAGAGAAGGCTTCATGGGCTCGATCTTTGACGAGACCCTCGACCAGATCGCCCAGAGGACCAATGACAAGCTGGCCTCGGTCCCGAACGTCTCCAAGATGACCCTGGAGTTCAGGTCGGAGAACCTCACCACCAAGGACGAGGTCAAGAAGGAGATTCGCACCATCTTGTTCGTGGATGGGTACGAGACAACACCCAAGGACGGGGCTTCCGGCGGGCAAGCCGGAGTCCTGGAGGTAGCCACTGATTTGAGCGTGGCCGAGATTGTCTTTGAGCGCCTGGGCGTCGAGCCAGGATGGGTGATTTTCGACGAGACCTTGAAGGGTCTCGGACCGGTCGAGATGACGGCGTGCCTTCAGCTCCTGAAGCAGGTGGCTGAGGAGAAGCTCGTGCTTTTGGTGGAGCACGACACCCTCGCCCAGGAGTACTGCACGAACGTGATTGACATTGGTCTTCGAGGTGGCGTATCGTCTTTTTCGCAGGACGGACCCCACACAACGGAGTGACAACATGTCGGACGCGCTGAGCAAGGGCACTGAGTCGGACCTCTCGAAGCAGGACAAGAAGTTCGCCAAGCTGCCGCAGGAGACCAAGGCCGCCATCGACGCCGAGGACAAGGCCGCCCTGGTGGCGCGGCTGTCACACGTCAACAACGAGGAGTTCACGGCCAAGAAGGCCATGGACGAGGACGAGAAGATCGGCGAGCTGAAGGAGGAGCTGAAGGAGCTGAAGGGCCCGTACCAGGACGTCATCAAGGGCGCCAAGCTCATGCGCGAGTACATCAACACCAAGCTCGAAGAGCAGGGCGCGGTCGGCTAAGCGGTCCCGCAATCTCACGAGAACGCTAAATACGGCTCCCGGGGCGAAGTTGCCCTTGGGGGCCGTATGCGTCTGGACAACATGAACAACAACATCATTCAAGAGACGAACGGTCGGCACCTGATTGTGGCCCTGGACATCTCAGGCAAGTCAGGTGTGGCCACCCTCTCCTGCGACGCCTCGAAGCTGCTGCACTCGCGTGCCACCGGCACCAAGTTGGACCCAAGCGACCTCAAGCTCGAGCACTACCAGGCCTTGGTGCTGGCCGACCCGTCGAAGAAGCCGGTCGAGACCAAGACCAAGCGGGGCAAGGTCAAGGTGAAGGTCCCGGAGACCAAGGTGAAGGGCTACGAGGACCTTGGTCATCCCTGGGACCGGTCTCAGGCGGCCCTGGCGATGTCGAAGATGTTGGTGTCCTACGTGCTGGAGCACAAGCCCCACGCCATCGCCATCGAAGAGACCAACCCTGGCCGGAACCGGCTCTCCCAGAAGTTCCTGGAGTGGATTCACCTCTACACGCTGATGGCCCTCGAGAAGGAGGGCTACAAGGACCAGGTCTTCTTCGTGAACTCAGGCGACTGGCGCAGCAACCTGGGGCTGAAGCAGACCAAGGAAGACCGGAAGCAGAACGCCGCCCGGAAGAAGGCCCTGAACAAGGAGGCCGAGACGGGCGTGAAGGTGGCCGACAAGCCCAAGGGCAAGATCACCCCGAAACACATTGCCGTGCGCTTCGTGAACACGGTCTATGAGAAGGACTTCATTCTGAAGGACAACGATATTTGCGATGCCATTTGCATTGGAATGGCGTATCTTCGCAACGTCGAAATTTTCCGTGGTCAGGAGTAAACCCGTCATGACGAATCAGCCAGTGATGTCCGCAGCCCAGGAGTTCATCTTCCAGCGCACCTACTCCCGGTGGCGCGACGACCTCGGTCGACGAGAGACCTGGGGCGAGGCCGTGGACCGCTACTTCAAGTTCATGAAGGGCAAGTTCTCGAACCGCGTGCCCGACAAGGTCTGGAAGAAGACCTACGAGGCCTTCCTGTCGATGGGCGTGATGCCGTCGATGCGCGCCTTCTGGGCTGCCGGTCCCGCCCTCGAGCGCAACTCCCTCTGCGGTTACAACTGCTCTGCGCTGGCCGTCAAGGACCTCCAGTCCTTCTCCGAGATCTTCTACCTGCTCATGTGCGGTACGGGCGTCGGCTTCACCGTGGAGAAGGCCTTCATCTCCAAGCTGCCCCCGGTCAAGGTCCAGGAGAAGGACTATGTCCCGTCGACCTTCGTGGTCCCGGACGACAAGGAGGGCTGGGCTGACAGCATTCGCCTCTTGATGGAGGCCCTCTTCGATGGGCGCGACCTCGACATGGAGTACCACCTCATCCGCCCGGCTGGTGCGCGGCTGATGACTATGGGTGGCCGTGCCTCGGGGCCGGAGCCGCTGATGGCCCTCCACCGCGAGATTCGCCACATCGTGAAGGGTGCTCAGGGTCGCCAGCTGACCGACCTCGAGTGCTCCGACATTGGCAACCACATCGGCGTGGCCGTGGTGGTGGGCGGGGTGCGCCGTTCGAGCGAGATCACCTTCTCGGACCTGGACTCCAACGCGATGCGTCACGCGAAGGACTTCCCGATCCCCGACCACCGCTACATGTCGAACAACACGGTGGCCTACAAGTCGAAGCCCACCATGATCCAGTTCATGGAGGAGTGGCTCAATTTGGCCAAATCCGGCTCGGGTGAGCGCGGGATGTACAACCAGCAGGCTGCCGCCAAGGCCTCGAGCCGCCGCTTCACCCGGGCCGAGTACGAGAAGTACGTGGGGCCGCTGCCGCAGTGGCTCCTCGAGCTGATCGGCGACCAGGACTTCGACCAGTTCCTGCGCACGAACCCGTGCGGTGAGATCCTCCTCAACATCCTCTTCGGCCAGCTCTGCAACCTGTCGGAGATCGTGGTGCGCGCCGAGGATGACCTGGAGACCCTGACGGAGAAGGTGAAGTCCGCGGTCTGGCTGGGGGCGATGCAAGCGTGCCTCACGGACTTCAAGTACGTTCGGTCGGACTTCAAGTTCATCTGCGACCAGGAGCGGCTGCTGGGGGTCTCGATCACCGGCCAAATGGACAACCCGGAGCTGATGACGGCGGCCAACCTCAAGCACCTGAAGAAGATCGCCCTGAAGGAGTGCAAGAAGGCCTGCGACGCCCTCGGCATCAATATGTCGACGGCCATCACCACCGGCAAGCCTTCCGGCACGGTCTCGCAGCTGAACAACTGCTCTTCGGGCGCACACCCGCGCTTCGCCAAGTACTACATCCGGCGCTACCGCATCGCTGCCACCGACCCGCTCTTCCACATGATGGCGGCCCAGGGCATCAAGTTCACCCCCGAGAACGGCCAGGGGCGCCAGGACGTCAACCTCAAGCGGAAGGCCCTGCGCGAGAAGGGGCTGTCCGACGAGCAGATCGACACCCAGGTTCCCTACTGGTCGCCGGAGAAGGTTCTCACGTGGGTGTGTGCGTTCCCGGAGAAGGCCCCCGAGAATTGCCTGACGCGCCACGACGTGTCGGCCATCGAGCAGCTCGAGTGGTATCTCAAGCTCACCAAGAACTGGGCCGAGCACAATCAGTCCATCACCGTCTATGTGCGGGACAACGAGTGGATGCAGGTGGGCAACTGGGTGTACGCCCACTTCGACGAGCTGGTGGCCGTCTCCTTCTTGCCGTACGACGGGGGTGGCTACCAGCAGGCTCCCTACGAGGAGATCAGCCGCCAGGACTACGAGCTGCTCGAGGAGGCCATGCCGAAGATCGACTACTCCCAGCTGTCGAAGTTCGAGCTGGACGACAACACGGTGGGGGCCCAGACGCTGGCCTGCTCCGGCTCGAGCTGCGAATCGCGCTAGGTGGTATAGGGGTGCATGGAAGACGACAACATTCCGACCATGCAGCTCTTCAACGATGACCAGTTCGGCGGTTCGGATCACCATCCGTCCCCGCTGGACGGTCTGGACAACGGCGTGGGGTCTCGGCCGCAGCAGCGAGCCCCACGCCAGCCTCCTCAGCAACAGCAGCGCCGAATCGAGCGGGCGCCGCCTCAGCAGCCCCAGCGCCAGGCCCCTCGGGTCCGGCCGCCTCCCGCGGTTGAGGAGGTGGTGGAGGAGTTTGCCGAAGAGCAGAACACCATCAACGACGCGCAGACACGCATGGCGATGGCGTCGTACTACAACGCCTTGCTGGGTGACCCCCTGTTTGGCGACGATGACTCGTACGAGGCCCAGGCGGTCGAGCACGAGATTCGCTCTTTTGCCAAGGAGCGCTTGGAGATCTTTCTCGGGATGCGCCAGGAGAAGGTCCTCCAGCAGGCCCCGGTCTCCAACTTCAGCCCGGATGAAGAGAAGATGCTGGCCTGGCTGCTCGACCCCATGCGCTTCAAGGCACTGTCCTTGCTGCTCAACAAGCTGATGCCCCAGGCCCAGCAGAACGAGCAGGAGGAAGAGGCCCCGCCGGTCGTCCAGAGGGCTGCGCCGAAGGCCCCTCCCCGAGTCCAGCCCAAGCCTCAGCCGACGGTCCGCAGGTCCATTCCGGCCCCCGCGGCACCCACGCCTCGGGTGGGACGTCAGGCATCGGCCCCACCTCCGCGAGCACTCCCTGCTCCAGCCCGTCGAGCTGCTCCGTCTCGAGGTAGGCCGCAGCCCAATCGCACTCGGAGCGCGATCGACAACCTCGAGATCTACGAGCGCAACGAAGAACCACCCCTCGAGACGCCTTATCGGACCGCAGAGAACCCGAACAAGGTATACAAGGACGTGATTGCCAACGGTGAGCGCATTCAGCGAGACATCACCCCGGAAGTGAAGCCGGTCGGCATGAAGCCCATGCCGATTCCTTCGCCCGAGGCCTGGAACGCCATGAATGCGGCGCAGTTGAGTCAGACGATGGCCCTTTCGCCGAACTCGAAGATGTTTGGCACCGCTCTCCCCCAGATCGGTGCCGTGACGCAGGACCCCAACGACAACGAAGTTTAAGGAGGAACGCATGGCCCCGAAGACTGGCAGTGGTCTGGACCGCATCAAGGACCTCGAAGCGCAAATGGAGGCTGACCAGAAGACCATCGCGAAGCTCTCCAGCCGCCTCGGCGAGCAGGACCTCATCCTCAACGCCATCGCATCGGTCGTGGGCGAGGAAGAGGTGCAGGCCGAGATCAACCGGCGTATCGCCCAGCAGGAGGCCCAGAAGGCCAAGGTGCTCGAGGCCACCGTCAACCACGTCACGTCGGCCGCCGCGCAGGGCCAGCCGGGCATGGTCGACGACGCCATCATCAACCCGACCTCGGCGGTCGTCTACACGCTGGTCACGCATGGGGAGGTCCAGCCGCCGGGCTACGTGATGCTGCCCGCCTGGAAGGACCTGTTCCCGTTCCTCCAGAGCCGCCTGCTGGGCGCCAAGGTCGGCACCGAGATCGACACCGAGTCCGACGACGTGCTGAAGATGGCCGCCTCGATGGACGCGGCCTCGCTCGACGCCAACCCGGAGCTGAAGCGCAAGGTGGGCACGAAGCTCCGCGTCCTGCGCATCCTCAAGCCGGTCGAGGCCGATCCGGTGAAGCAGGCCGAGTACGCCCAGGTCCAGGCCCTGAAGGCCGCAGAGGCCGCCAAGGCGAAGGCCGCCGAGGATGAGAAGGCCCTGGCAACCCCGCCGACGGAGTCGCCCGCGCCCGACGCGGCCTAGCTCAATCGACATCGTTGCTGAAAATAAACGCCTGGAAAGTCAATCTGCTCTTGCAGAAAACTTTCCAGGCGTTTAATCTTTTGGTTCTACCGGAGCGTCCATGGCCTTTGACATGAATCAGGAAGCGGCGAAGTACTCGGAGTTCATCGCGAAGAAGGCCGAGCAGCACGCGATGTTGAAGGACCGCTCACTGGATCGCAGGGTGGTGCTCCAAGCTGCTCGAGACTTCCAGTTCCTGGACTCCTTGACCGAGCGAATCAAAGAGGTGGTGAAGCTGCCGAAGGCGGACAGCAACCACAAGGTCTTGAAGCCAAAGACCAGCGCCAAACGGCTGCTTACGCTGCTCTGGTCGGACTGGCATGTCGGTTCGGACATGCGTCGCCCCTACGAAAGCTACCAGTACGGGGCGGTCGAAGAGGCTCGTCGAATCGCCCGTCTCTGCGAGCAGGCTGCCACCTACAAGGCCCAGTATCGCAAGGACACGGACCTGCGGATCAACCTGATCGGCGACATCATTGAGGGTCACCTTCACGACCCCCGTTCGGGCGCAGATCTGGACAAGCAGGTAGCCCGCGCTTTTCATCACATCACCCAGGCACTCGCGTTCCTCTCCAAGCAGTTCTCGAACATCGTGGTGGAGTGCCAGCGAGGCAACCACGGTCGGCGCAAGGAGCGCCACCCGGGCCACGCGACTAGCGGGAAGTCGGACTCCATTGAGGACGCGCTGTACCAGTGCCTGCAAATCCACTGCCGAGCCCACCTGAAGAACGTCAGCTTCTCCATTCGTCCCAACGCCTACTCGACCTACCAGACCTTCGGGCACGAGTGCATGACCACGCATGGCGATACCATCCTTTCACCTGGGAATGTGGGTAACAACATTCCTGTCGCAAAGCTAACACAATCGACCAACGCATGGAATGCCCGACCGGGGCACAAGGCCATCAAACTTTTCACTGTGGGTCACGTCCACTTTCCAGCCCAGATGCACCTTCCCAACGGCTGCGTGGTGTTCACCAACGGGGCTCTGGTGCCTCCCAATGGATATGCTGAGTCTCTGGGCATTCCTGCCAGTACTTGTGGCCAGTGGATGTGGGAATCGACCCCTGAGCACGTGGTTGGCGATTCTCGCCTGGTGGTGGTGGGTCAGAACACCGACGACGACAAGTCGCTTGACAAGATCATTCTCCCCTGGAAGGAATAGGGCCATGTACGACCCTCCGTCCATCGAGAAGCTCCGGGACGAAATTTCTGTCCTGGAGAAACAAGCCCAGCAGCACACCGCTGTCATGGCCAAGACGGAACAGCCTCGAGCTGAGGTCAACCAGAAGATCCTGGTGGTCGAGAGCCAAATTCGCGGCATCGACGCCAACTTGAACGCGCTGCGTCAAGCTCCAGTGGTCACCCTCTACAACATGGAGGGTGAAGGCGACTGGCTGATCTCGCTCGACAACAAGCTCTTCGAGCTAGATGAGCTGACCGAGCTTCATGGCGAGCTGGCCGAGATCGAGAAGACCTACTCAGACGCCAAGGTCAAGCTCGACGCGGTCGAAGAGGCCATCCAGGCCAAGAACAAACGGATTCTGGAATACCAGAGCAAAGGGTCTGTCATCCAGGCAGCCCATCGCTTTCGGAAGCCAGATGCCTTTCCCCTCTCCCTTGCCGCCTCAGCCGAAGACTGAGACGGACCCCGACTACATCCTCATCAAGCGGTTCGACTACTCGTTGGCCGAGTTGCTCAAGAAGCATCCGGAGGGCGTGGAGGACCGCGTCATTGCCGAGGCTCTTGGCCTTTCGGAGGAGCAAGTCGAGCAGCTGTACCAGTCTGCCGTGGTCAAGCTCAGAAATTCGATGAAAGTCAAAAGTTAGCTTGACTGCGGCTCCACTCTCCCATTAGTCTGTCTGTGACCCTCGGCATCGAGCCAAGGCCCCCAAAAAACAGGCAGATTTCATGTGCAAGAATTTCGCGTCCCCGCACGTTCACGTCCAATCCTTGGACACTGCGTCGACACCAGCCGCTTTCGCTCTGCGTGAAGCTCAGCTTGAGACCGGCTACCTCACTGTCACCGACCACGGAACCATGGCAGCCTGCCGCGAGGTCTATGACCTCTGCGAGTCCGGGACTGGCCTGAAGCCCGAGGAGAAGAAGCTCGTCAAGGGCAAGATCAAGCCCATTCTGGGGCTCGAGGGCTACTTCCGCGATGACGACTGCGACATCCTCCAGTCGTTCGACATCCCCCTCTCGATGACCAAGGACGGGAAGCGGACCTACGCCGACTACAACAAGTACTTCCACCTCACTTTCCACTGCCTGGACCAGCATGGCTACGAGACCCTCGCCCGGGTCTTGTCCCGGGCCGATGACCGGGCTGAGAAGCATGGTGCCGAGCGCAAGCCCCTCTTCGGTTGGCACGACCTTGAGGAGATCGGCGCGGCCAACGTCACGATGACGTCTGGCTGCCTGATTGGCATGGTCCAGCGGCACCTCATGAACAAGGATGGCCCTCGGCACGACATCGCCGAGGCCTACCTGAAGCGCCTGTTGGGGCTCTGCAAGCCGGGGAACTTCTACACCGAGATCTTCCCCCACAAGTGCGACGAGAACTGGGACTCGGGCGTCTACTTCCAGGTTGAGAACCTCCAGGGCGAGCGCTTCGAGTACAAGGCGGCCACCTGGAACACCTTCATGACCGACAAGGGCGGCAAGATGAAGGCGGATGACATCGCCAAGATGCCCGAGTTCCGCGTCGCCCAGCTGGGTTCGCTGGTTCAGAAGATGGTCTCCCGGAAGTTCCAGGAGATCGAGCCCCTGAAGCTGATCTCGGCCGAGAAGCGTGAGGGCTTCATCAAGAACGACTGCACCCCCTACGCCCCAAATGGGGACGTCCAGCTGGGTGGCAACATCTTCATGATGGAGATGGCAGCCAAGCACAACATTCCCATCCTCATCTCGGACGACGCCCACTTCGCCACCCCGGACGAGAAGGAGATCCAGGACGTCCGGCTGATGGGCTCGGGCGGCTCCTGGCGCTTCGCTACGTCCTACCACCGATTCTCGGGGGACGATGCTCGGAGCTACTTCAAGGAGTACATGAAGCTGCCCGATGCCCAGGTGGAAGGGTGGATGGACAACAACGCCCAGTGGGCCGACCGCTTCAAGAACTTCAAGCTCAAGTACGAGCCGTCGATGCCGACGAAGTTCTACCCTACCGACACCCTGAAGCACACCTTCAACCTCATCCAGAAGCACGGCCGGATGGACTGGAAGAACGAGGAGATGGTCTCGCGGTTGAAGACCGAGATCGCCATCCTTCACTCCAACGGGGCGAAGGACCTGCTGCCGTACTTCTTCCCCGACGAAGAGGTCTGCTCCTACTACGAGTCCCTCGGGCTGCTGACCGGCGTGGGCCGTGGTTCCGCGGCCGGGCTCGAGCTGGCCTACCTGCTGGGCATCACCCACACCCTGCCGATGAAGTGGAACCTGTCCCTCGAGCGCTTCATCACTCCCGACCGCATCCAGTCCGGCGCTCTCCCTGACATCGACCAGGACCTCCCGGACCGCTCCTACCTGGACGACCCCGAGACGGGCTTCCTCACCAAGCGCTTCCCGGGCCACTTCGCCCAGATGTCGACCAATATCTCCCTCAAGCTCCGGTCGACCGTCAAAGACATCGCTCGAGCCTCCCGCGGCTACGTTGAATCCGAGATCCACGAGCTGGCGAAGAAGTTCGAAGAGCCGCCCCAGGGCATCTCCGACGCGGACTTCGTCTTCGGCTACAAGTCCCCCGAGGGCTTCGTCGAAGGGTCCCTCGAGCGCGACAACGCCCTCAAGGAGTACATCAAGCTCTTCCCGCAGGACTGGGCGAAGGTGCGGAAGTGCCTGGGCCTGACCCGCAGCAAGGGCCGCCACCCCTGCGCCATCCTCATCTCCAACGTGCCCGTGGTCGACTTCATCCCCATGACCTCGGTCGGCGGCGTTCGGGTCACCTCCTACACCTACCCCTCGGTCGAGGCCTGCGGCGGGGTGAAGTACGACTTCCTTACCATCAACGCCCTGAAGAACATCTCGGACACCATCAAGCTCCTCCAGACCCGGGTTGACCCCGAGCTGAACAAGAAGCGCCTGGACGCCTACGCGGATGGTCCGGAGAAGTACGACCCCAAGAAGGGCTCGATCACCATCGACGGCAAGCGCGTCCCGCTGATTCGCGTCATCCCGTTCGAGGGGAAGCACTACGACATCTGGGACCTCCCCGACTCCCAGCCCGTCTACCGGTCCATCTGCGAGGGCAAGATCGACAAGGGCGTCTTCCAGTTCGGCTCCCCAGGCGCGCTCCCCTGGCTGAAGCACTTCGACTCGGTGAAGAAGATCGACGCCAACGGTGAGGTCCACAAGGCCATCGACTCGATCGAGGACCTGTCGGCCTTCACGGCCCTGGACCGGCCGGGTGGTCTGAACACCTGGGTGACCAACCCGGAGAACGGAGAGAAGCACAACACCATGGTGGAGTTCGCCCGCCGGGCGCGTGGGGAGGCCCCGATTCAGCCCCGCGAGGTCTTCATGAAGCTCTTCCCGGAGACCTACGGGCTGCTGGTGTACCAGGAACAGCTCCAGTACGCCTACCAGGAGCTGACTGGCTGCACGGGTGCTGAGGCCGAGGAATACCGCCGGAACGTGGCCAAGAAGAAGAAGGAGAAGATCGAGGCGGCCTTCCCCTTCTGGATGGAGAAGGCTGGGGCCAAGCTGGGGGAGGCCGAGGCCAAGGACCTCTGGCAGACCTTCCTCGCCTGGTCGGAGTACGGCTTCAACAAATCGGTTGCCACAGACACAATCTTGTGCATGAGCAACGGCGAGTCCAAGCAGATCAAGGACTTCGTGGCTGGTGACAAGATCAACGGAGTGGACGAGAACGGCCAGGTCGTGGAGAACGAAGTGGTTGCAGTTCATGACCATGGAGAACTCCTGTCTTTCCTGGTAGAGTTCGATGATGGTTCCACGGTTGAGACTTCCATCGACCACAAGTTCTTGACCGACCAGGGGATGATGCCGTTGCACGAGATCTGGTCCACTGGGACGGAGGTGCTCTGTGTCGGCAAAGACGATGGTGGTGAAGTGCGGACGAGTGATCAAGGCCTACCTCAGGCCCGAGCATCGCAAGGAGTGTCTTGTGTGCCAGGAGGAAGCTGCGGAGATTCAGCGTCAGCGCCTGCTGGCGCTGAATGGAGCCCTCGGCGTGGTCATGCCGTGCGGTGCGACTCCCCCAACTCGGGGAATTCCAGCACACAAGAAGGAGTGTCCAACCTGCTCCGCGATCAAGAAGGAGAACATCCGGCAGAAGAACCTGAAGCACAACCAGTCGCCCGAGCAGCGGGCTATCGCCAGCGTAACGGCGAAGAAGACCTCGGCTCGACGGGAAATCCAGTTGGAGCGAGTGGCTCGGATTCACACTTGGCAGGTAGCTCATCCCGAGGAGATGCTGAAGTTCCAGGCATTGGCTCGCAAGGCGACAAAAGCATCAAAGGCCGAAGCGTGGTTACGGAGTACGGGGATTCTCACTTGGGAGGAGGGGCAAATTCGATGCGGCCTGGAACGGAAACAAGTGGACTTCGTGAAGGACAAGATCTGGGTGGAAGTGGACGGGTTCTTCCACTTCTTCGAGCTGAAGAATGCTCGACGGGCGAGACGGACTTTGGCGACCATTCAGGCGCGCGATGCGATGCTGAATGCGGAAGCCCTGAGCCGCTCGGACGTGATGCTGCTGCGATTATCGGGGGAATGCTTTCGAACCTCGGATGGGAAGATGGAGGAGGAATGGTTGGCATGGCTCACAGCGATGCTCCGCTCGCCTCAACCGGGAGTCTGGTGCGTCGGAAAGTTGTACGAGTCCAGCCCGTGGGCATCAAACGGATGTGTGATCTTGAGGTCTCCCACCCCAAGCACAACTTCCTCCTCCCCAACGGGGTTGTGACCTCGAACAGCCACTCCATCTGCTACTCCATCATCGGCTATGCCTGCGCGTTCCTCCGCAAGCACTACCCGCTCGAGTGGTGGGCGGCCACGTTGACGCATGCCAAGAAGGACGACATCTTCAATATCTACTGGCAGGAGGCCGGGAAGTTCATCTCGCTGCCCGACATCAAGCTGTCCCGGCCGGGCTTCTTCGTGCGGAACGGCAAGATCCAGGCGCCCCTGAACCTGATGATGGGTATCGCCGAGGCCGTCTTGCGCGAGCTGGAGGAGCTGGAGTCCTTCGACACGCTCGAAGCCTTCATTCGGGCCATCGAGACCCGCAAGGACAACCTGGCCACCACCGAGATCGTGCCCACGGTCCTGAAGAAGGTCACCAAGCTCCAGAAGGCTGCGGGCTACAAGGTCGGCGACGTGATCGACGTCAAGAAGGTCAAGCGGGGCCGCTCCATGCTCGGGCGTGCCAAGTGCTACAACCTCATTCTGGCTGGGGCGATGGAGTCCCTGTTCCCGGAGAAGGGCGAGGACGGCAAGCCGCTCAACACCATCGACAAGCTGATGTACTACGAGAAGGTGCTGGCCGAGGTCACGGGTGAGAAGCAGAAGCCCATCGCCAAGGCCTACTCGACGGTCACTCCGATGGTCCAGTACCAGATTCGGAAGCAGATCCTGCCTTCCTATGCCGAGGACCTCCGCGAATCGCTGCCTCCTGGGACTGATCTCTACAAGAACGAGGACGGCGACCTGGTGTACGACCACGAGTTCTTCGACATGAAGACCGAGCGTCGTCGGAAGATCCGCTGCCTGTGCGTGGACGGTGACGAGCTGGAGGTCATCGAGAATGACGAGCTGGTGGGCGATTCCCGGGACCTGGACATGGTTCAGGTGGCCTATGTGTCCGAGGCCGAGTCGTGGGAAGGGGTCTCGAAGACCTCTCAGAAGCCCTACCACGCCTTCAAGCTCCGGTACGAGGTCAACGGCTACTACTATGAGAAGGTCATCTTCGGGCGGGATGCCAAGCTCGACGACTACTACCTCAAAAACGACTTCACCGGAGCGATTGTGATGGTGATTCTCAGGCGAAAAAGTGGTAGTGATGAAACCCGCCTGATGTCGGTGAAGCTCCTTACCCCGCCGCTCAACCTGAAGGCCGAAGAGGAAGAACATGCCCCGTGAACCGAAGCAGACCATCCCGCAGATGTGGATCGACGTGAATGAGCTGAAGAAGATCCTCGACCGCAAGATGTCGGAGGTCCCGTACAACTCGCAGACCTCAATCATGATCGGCAAGAAGGACGCCGAGGTGAAGCTCGAGGCCATTCTGAAGGCCTACCTGACCAAGGTGGAGTCGAAAGAAGGAGCCATCCTTCTCTGCTTCACCGGCAAGCCCGAGAACGTGGCCCAGGCGATGGAGGCGATGTCGCTGGTGGACCCCAACGTCATCGTGCTGTCGGGCGACGAGTTCTACTCGAAGCTCGTTGGCCAGGCGGTCTCCTCCATGAACGGCACCGGTCAGTGGTCCACCCATCAGGAGACCCTCATCCTGTCGGCCCTGGCTGAGGAGGCCACCAAGATGGGCATCCGCCAGTACCCCCAGCCGAAGATGGGCAACCCGGAGGTCATCAAGACCAACCCGACGGAGGCCGCAGTCAACATCGCCCGGAAGATGATCCAGGCCACCTCGGGCGACGACATCAACACCATCTACCTCAAGAACCAGCTGAAGGAGAAGCTGTTGGCCCAGCAGCCCGACGTGCTGCCGATCCTGGTGGTCCTGGGGGGTCTGACATCGGAAGAGATTCCGGGGGTCCCGAAGGCCATTCTGGGTGGCAATCATCAACTCGTGGAGGTCGACGTCATCGAGAAGTCCGGCCCGGATGCCTTCGTGGCCGAGGTCTTCGCCAAGTTGAAGAAGTCGTTGACTTCGACCCCCAACAAGAAGTAGAACTCGAAGCGCTGAACCCTCCCCCGCAACACCCTGAAAGGCAGGACTCTGATGACGACTGAGAACGATGGCTTCTACGAAGGCGAAGGCTCCGGTGGTGGCGCGAAGTTCGCCAAGCGGCTGGACATGAAGAACCCGAAGGACAAGGGCGAAGAGAACGCCATCACCTACGGGCCATTCCGCATCCTCCCGGCGATGGGTATCCGGGCAGACCCCAGCCACCCCCAGGCCGGTCGCAACTACTACTACGAGGTGGGCCACTTCGGTCACCCGTTCTCCCGCAACGGCAAGACCCAGTCGGTGCCCTTCATGTGCATCGAGGAGTCTCGTGGCCAGGGTGACGACAAGGTCATCACGGTCCGCTGCCCCAAGTGCGACCAGATCTCGGTCAAGGAGGGCCGTCAGCGCAAGCTCCTGGCCGCCATCGACGACCTCAAGGGCGAGGAGCGGGCCCAGGCGAAGGCCGAGCTGAAGTCGGTCGAGGACTGGCTGAAGGCCCACAACGTCACCAAGGCCTACCTGCACTACGCGCTGGACAAGTCGGGGTCGCCGATCCGCCTGCCCATCAAGTACAAGGCCTACCAGGACATGACCGGCCAGGCCAAGACCATCAAGGAAGTCATGGGGATCTCCCAGACCTCCCCGGGCCAGGGCCTGCTGGTGAAGTTCCGGATGATGAAGTTCGGCGACGCGAAGAACGACGTCCGCACCTCGGTCGAGTTCGTGCGTGACGCCGAGGGCAACCTGGTCCAGGCGCCCCTCACGGCAGCCCAGAAGGCGGCCTGCAAGGCGGCCTTCGAGCCGGATATCAACGCCAACGGCATCCACCTGACGGCGCAGCAGATCCAGGCCCTGATCGATGGCGACAACTCGCCGCAGTACAACACCACGGTCTTCAACTTCCCCCAGAAGACCACCACGGCGACCGAGCCCGTGCGTGCCAACGAGCCGCCCCCGCACACCGATGCGGACGCCCCTCGGGTGGTCGTGAAGCCGACCCACGCGGCCCCGCCGGACTCGAAGCCCGCCCCGACGCAGGCCCCGGTGACGCAGAAGCCGGTCATTCCGGCCCAGAAGCCGGTGGTGCAGGCCCCGCCCCCCGAGGTCGACGAAGAGGCGGCCCTGATGGCAGCCCAGAAGGCCCAGCTCGAGGCGCTGCGGGCCAAGAAGGAGGCCGCGAAGAAGGCGGCTGAGGTGGCTGCTGCCAAGGCCCAGGTGGCGCCCAAGGCCGACCCGGACTTCTCGGACCTGCCGCCCGACTCGGTCGACGCGGACATGTTCAAGGACTTGATGGACATCAAGAAGTAGACCTCTTCCGAGAGTTCTGCTAAAGTGCGGGAGCCCCTCAAAAGGCTCCCGCACTTTCTTTGGAGTACCCTCCATGTCAGACCTGCCTGTTGTACTTCCCAAAATCGCGAAGGGTGAGCAGTACATGCTCTTGCCTCGGGGCAACCCGAAGAGCGAAGAGACTCCTTTCGAGATGAACGTGGCCTATCTGTCTCGAGCCGAAGTCCGCACCAAGGAGGTGGCGGTCGTCAACGCCCACACGGCGCCGGAGTTGCTCTACGTCTTCACGGTGGCCTACGGGACCGCCAAGAAGTACGACCAGTACGCCCAGCGCGAGGTCAACGAGGCCGAGAAGGCCATCGCCCGTGTTCGAGCCGTCCTCCTCATCGACAAGGTGCCGGAGATCATGAAGGGGAAGAACCTTCGCGACTCGGTCGACAACCGTGAGGCCATCATCTCGGCCGACCCGGAGTACCAAAAACTGGTGGACGCCAAGGACGTCCTGGTCTCGATTCAGAAGATGATGTCTCTGAAGGCCGAGATCTTCCTGATGAACTACAACTCTGTGAAGAAGGTGCTCGGGGGCTCCAGTTTCCCCGAACGCCCGATTCGAAGCGGCAGCATCCCCGAAGAAGCTGGTCCTGGCGACGTGATCACCTGAAGTGGAGATTCAAATGGCCCCGAAGAAGTCTTTTGCATCCAAGATGTTGGAACTCGATGGTGTCTGGCAGGGCGCTGAGCGTCCGGTCGAGATCCTCGAGTTCACCTCGCCGTCGATGAACATGATCTTCGGTTCCGACGGTGGCGTTCGTCGAGGTGCGTCCATCGCTGGCTTCGCACCCCCGAAGGGCGGCAAGTCGCTGCTGGTGAAGGACCTGGCGGGCAATTTCCTCGCCAAGAACCCGGGCGACGACAAGACCGAGCCTGGCGTGGTGGCGGTCTTCGACACGGAGTTCCGCTACCGCTTCCAGTCGGACCCCACCCACAAGAAGGCCTTCAAGGTGGACCGCGACGAGTTCGTGATCTACGAGGGCAACAACCCGATGAAGATCTTCGACCGGCTCGCCAACGAGATCGGGACCATGTGCAAGAACGGCATGAACCTCGGTCTGGTGGCCATCGACTCGTCCTCGGCCATCCTCGGCCGCCGCGCCCTGGCTGGCAAGAAGTCCATCGAGACCCAGCAGATCGGCGACGTGGCGCTGACCATTAAGGAGGGCCTGAAGCTCTTCCTGCCGGTCCAGCGCGAGTACAACATCACCCTCTTCGCCACCTGCCATGTGACGGCCGAGATGGACCGCACCGAGCAGATGCGGGGCAACAAGTTCAAGATGTCCTCTGGCTACGGCCTCCAGCACCACTGCGAGCACTTCCTGTTCGCCGAGGCCTGGATTGCCAAGGCGGGCCGCACCGACGGCAAGGGCAACCTGATGGAGAACAAGACCATGACCATGGCCTCCGACGGCTCCGCAGGTGAGCGCACGGGGCACAAGATCAAGGTCACGATGAAGGACAACTCCAGCGGGCCGAAGGGGCGCGTGGCCGTGTTCACCCTCGACTACCACAAGGGGGTCGTGAACACCCACGAAGAGGTGGTCATCCTCGGCAAGAAGACTGGCGTCCTGAGCACTCCCCCGGGCAAGAAGACGGGCCTCTACTACGAGCCCCAGCAGCTGTCGTGGCTGAGCGAGAAGGCGGCCTTCGACTACTTCCGGGACCACCCCGAGGCCTGCGACGACGTCATGATGAAGATCCGCAAGCTGGACGCGGAAGGGGCCTTCTCGGCTCGTGACGAGCAGCTGGCCCTGAAGAACGGAGCCAACCTGGCCGGAGGCGCCTCGGAGGAGTTCGACGCCACCAGCGGGTCGGATGAGGACTTCGACTCGATGAGCCTGGAGGCTTGATGTCTGACCGAGCCCTCGCCGACAAGATCCAACAGGTCCTCGAGGAGGGCTCGATCAGTTTTGAGTCAAAGGGCACCAGCTTCTTGCTGGTCTGCCCCCGTTGCAACAAAGAGAAGCTGGCCATCCGGAAGTCGGACGGCTGGTACATCTGCTGGTACTGCAACGAGAAGGAAGGGATGCAGGGGCGGGCACCCTACATCCTGGGGATGCTCACCCACCGGCCCGCCAAGCAAATCGCCGAGTTCCTGCTGGGGCACCTTGTCCCCAACATGGATGAGTACGACGAGTTGGTGCTCTCCAAGTACGGCGAGCCCGACGAGCTGGAGGAGGACGAGGACTTCCTCTACCAGGAGGTCTACTGGGGCCCCGAGACCTACACCCTGGACCACAAGCACGCCGGGATGGGGGTGAAGTACCTCGAGTCGACCGAGGCCGAAGGGAGGGCCTTGGGCTTCAACAACGGCCGAGAAATCCCCCGCGAGATCGCCATGCAGTACGGCATCCGCTACTGCCCGCCCACCGGCCGGGTGATGTTTCCGGTTGAGGTCGACGGAAGGCTCCTGGGCTGGCAAGGCCGGTACATCTGGCCCGAGACAGAGGAGGGGGAAGACGGGAAGCTCATCGAAATCCCCAAAATCCTCTCCAACCGCGAGCTTTCCGGCGTTCGGTCGAATGTGCTGATGTTCCAGGACCGGTTGAAGGGGTCCGAGCACGCCTTCCTCTCTGAAGGGCCCGTCGATGCCGTCAAAGGGCACCTGTGCGGGGGCAACGTCTGCTCCATGGGCAAGAAGGTCACCCCGGCTCAGCTGAAGGTCATCCTGGACCACGGTGTAAAGCGACTTTACCTTGGTCTGGACCCCGATGCCATGGAGATGACGACCTGGATTGTAAGAGAGCTTTACTCTGAGGTGGAAATCCGGGTTCTGCCCATTCCCTTCAAAGCACCGGACGGCTCCAAGAACGACCTCGGGAAGATGTCGTTTGAAGCCGTCCGGGATTGCTTCAACAGGGCTGTAAAGGCTCACCCGGCCATGCTTTTCTGACACTCCTTCTTGGAGCACCAGCGCCGATGGAAGTTCAGGCGCTTCCGGGCCTCGGCCGCCGCGTCGGGGTGCAGGTCTTCGGAGGAGCCGACCCGGGTGAGAGTCTCGATCATCTCGTCGTGGGGCATTGCCTTGAGGCGGGCCTCCAGCTCGAGGGAGGACTTCTGGTGGCGCAGGGTGATCTCCTTCTTTAGGGGAATCACGTCGTCGTCCTCGGCGGCCTGCTGGTACTCGAGGGGCATGGTGGTGTTGTTGCCCAGGGCCAGCTCGAAGACGTCGCGGGAGATGACCACCGAGCGGTTCTTGCGGGCCTGGACGTTGCGCAGGTCGACGAAGCGCTGCTTCAGGTGGGCGCAGAGGAGCTTGCAGTTCTCGTCCTTGCGGGCCAGGTGGTCCGGGACTTTCATGGCGCCCAGGAAGTTGTTCGTCCACATCAGGGCGTACGAGTACAGGTCGTCCCGACCCAGCTGGGCCTTCTGGAAGTAGGTGTAGAACTTGTAGTAGTTGTACTTCACCGCGGCTCGGACCACGCGGTCGTAGAGCTTCAGCTCCTCCGGTGACGCATTCGGGACCCGGCGAACCTCCATGTGCCGGAGGGCGATCATCTCCGGCTCGTCGGTGTACTTCAGGCGCTTCTTGCTGGGGGTGCGGTTGGCCAAGGGGTTCGGCCGCCCCAACCCGAGCACCTCGGTGACGTCGTTGAAGGCCTTGACCGAAACGGAGACGTCCCGGTTCATGAAGTCTTCCAGCTGGACCTTTGCCTTGGAGGTGGGTGACTCAGCCACCAGCACTCCGTCGACCACTTGGACCTTGCCCTGGGGCACCTCGAAGGAGTAGGGTCCGATTGGATTCAGATCGAGACCGATGACCTTGGACCAGCTCAGCAGCTGGGTTACAGCGCGCATTTCGGTTTTCACTTGCGTCCTCTTTCGGGCTGTTGTAGAAATGCAACCCGGCGTGATTTGACTTCATAGCGCAGTTCCGACTTTTGTAAAAGTCTTTTCCGTTTCTTCGGAGCGTTTTTTCATGTCCCAGGCAGAAGACCAGCTTTTGAACCGCCCCGAGGAACAGCTCCCCTTCTCGGACGCCCAGCAATCCGCCTTTTTGGGCCACGCGCTTCACAACGAGAAGTTCTTCACCCTCGTGAAGCCCTACGTCTACCCAGCGTTCTTCTTGAACGCCTACAACGGCATGGTGTGGGAGGCCAAGGTCAAGTACTTCAACGAGCTGGGGCGAATCCCGACCCTGGAGGAGGTCCGGTCCTGCTCGCACTTCATGTGCCAGAAGCCAGACGTCCGCGGGAAGATGGGCAACGCCATCAACCTGTCCAAGCAGAAGATGACCGAGTTCTCCCTCGAGCACTTGACGCCCCAGCTGGACGCCTGGGCCAAGTGCCGGGTGTTCTACGACGCCTTCTACAAGATGAAGAAGTATTACCAGGAGGGGAAGGTCGAGAACATCGAAACCCTCATGGAGCAGACCAGCCGCACCCTCAAGGTCACCTCCTTCGCTGACGACGGGGCCTACAACTTCAACGACCTGGACGGCTACTTCAAGAAGAAGAAGGAGCAGTATACGGGTTCTCTGACGTTCGGCTCCCAGCTGGCCGACGAGAACATGATCACGCCCCCCAACTGCGAGCATTGCTTGGGCAGCAAGCACGTCCGCGGTGCCAAGTGCATCGCCTGCGCCGGATTGGGTTTCCGGCGGTCCGGCGGCCTTCTCAAGCAGGATGTGACGATCATCCTGGCATCGACCAATACGGGCAAGTCGACCACCCTGCTCACCATCGCTGCCGCCAACGTCCGAGAGCGCAAAAATGTCCTTTTTGTCTCGCACGAGGGCCGCGAAGACGACCTGGCCGACAAGTTCTGGCGCACGCTGGCCGGAATCACCGAGGCCGAGCACGAGGCGATGTATCGGGACCCCCAGCAGCGCAAAGAGCTGAACCGCTGGCTGAGGGAGATGAACGACCACTTCATCTACCAGCCCATGGCCAAGCCTGGCTTGACGGTCGAAGAGGTCTACTCCCAGATTCTCCGGGCCCAAGACAAGTTCGCCGCCCTCCACAACGGAGAGGGCTTCGACTTGGTCGTGGACGACTACCTGGCCAAGGTGACGACCGAGCAGGCCAAGCACGGCAAGATGGAGCGTCGCCACATCGACGAGATCACGTACAACTACGCTGTACAAATGGCCCTTGAGCAGAAGTTCCACTTCTTGACGGCCATCCAGACCAACCGCGAGGGCGGCAAGGTCAACAACGGGAAGGCCCAGGAAGGGCGCCTGAACACGCTCGAGGACGTGGCCGAGTCCTACGGCCCGATGCAGGCCGTGGCCAACGTGGTGTCGGCCAATCGGTCTCCTTCGGCTGAGGCTCAGGGCCACATGACCTTCCTGTTCTGCAAGTCCCGCACGAAGAAGAAGAACTGGGCCATGCTCACCAAGACCGACTTCGCCAAGGCCTGCACCCATGGTGACCACCTCGACGCCTTGGTCTACAACGGCACCTTCGCCCTGCACGACCGCCAGGACATGCTCTTGAGCCAGCTCTTGAAGGCCAAGAAAAACAGGACTTTGGCCGCCAAGGAGGCCGAAGAGTTCGCCGGGATGTAGTTCTTGGTATTCAAGGGCTATGGGCACCGAAATCGTCAATTTCTTCGAGGAAATCACGCCTCAGTCGGCTGACCAGCTGATTGGAGAGCTGGCTGAGCGTGATGGTGCCCCAGACGGGGCGATCAAGGTGAGGATGATGTCCCCGGGTGGTGACGAGGACGCTGGGTGGGCGATCTACGACTTCATCACCAACATGAAGAGCAAGATCGACATCATCGGCTACGGCCAGGTGTCTTCGATGGCTGTCCTGGTCCTCCAGGCGGCCCGCTGGCGCGCTTTGGCCCCCCACTGCCACCTGCTCATCCACCCGGGCGAGGTGACGCCCCAGGACAGCTCTTCGAGCGAAATCCTGGCTCTGGTGAAGAACTCGGAGCTGCTCTCCCGTGAGTACATCCGGGTCCTCAAGACCAGGGCAGACCAGTCTTTGAAGCACCCTGGGCAGAAGATCCCTTCTTTCGGGAAGTTCAAGAGGTGGGCCTCCAAGGAGACCTATCTCACCGCTGAGCAGGCCATCAAGTACGGCCTCGCGGACCGCCTGACCGAAAAGGGGGAGTAGCATGAACCCCATCGTCACCGTCTACGAGCTGGTCAAGGGTCACCTGCTGGACAAGCCCTGGAAGCAGAAGGTCGCCGCCGTCTTGGGGGTCCTGGCTGCTTTTACGGTCGTCTTCGCCCTGGGACGTTTCTCCAAGACCCCCGAGGTCCGGGTCGAGACCAAGATCGAGTACCAAGACAAGATCGTGGAGAAGGTCGTCGAGCGCATCCAGGTGGTCAAGGTCAAGGACACCAAGCGCCAGACCATGCGAGACGTCAAGATCGTTCGGGCCAAAGACGGCTCCGAGGTGATCACGATGCACACGGACTCGGCCGTGGATTCGACCACCAAGACCGACACCAACGCCACCAAGACCGACGACAAGACCGAGACCAAGCAGGAGAAGGTCACCCAGGTGGTGAAGCCGGGTGCCAACTGGATGGTTGGGGTCATGGGCGGCTACAACTGGCACCGATTCACTGTTTCGGGTCTGCCCTGGGAGAAAGATGCTCTTGTAGGTGGACTCGAAGTTGACCGTCGTGTTATTGGTCCAGTCTGGGGTGGCGCTTGGGTTCACACGACCGGCGACTTCGGGCTGACCCTCAAATTGGAGCTGCAATGATGTCTGAGTTCTCGAACGACCCCCAGCTGCCTGCCCTGCACATTCCGGGCTTCTACGCGCTCTTCACCAAGGACCAGTCCAACTGGGCCGAGGTCCGAGTGGCCTACTTCCGGGACGACCCCGAGATGGGCATGTCTGCGGTCGTGGCCAAGGACGGCGAATTCTACCGGGCCGACCAGTTCGCTGACTTCCTGGGCATCTTCGAGGGAGGGTACGATTCCGGGCCCCTGACTGAGATGAACATCGCCAGAATCCAGGCGATGGAGGAAGGTCGCCAGATGAAGTTCGACGTCGATGGTGTCGACGATGCCCCCGAGACCTACGCCTACAAGTACAAGGAGCTGAACAAGTGAAGATCACTCGTGCCGACGCCCACCAGGCCATCCGTGAGTACCTCGAGAAGAACATCCCCTACGAGCTGACTCCCGACGAGGTCGAGGACTTCGCAGATGACCTGACCGACGAGCTGGTGCAGCTCGGGACGAAGGCTTCAGCTGATGACGTGGCTGATCTGCTCGAGGCCTTCTTCAATGACAACTTCGCCATGGGTGGTGACGACCAGGTGGAGCACACCGAGGCCCTGCGGGCCGAGCTGGAAGGCATCGCGCTTGTCGAGGTCCCCTACGTCGAAGACATTGACGAGGGCGGTGACGACGAAGAAGTGGCCGACGACTGGGACGACGGCGAGTTCGAGGGGGACTGATGCTCCACACCTCCAACATCAAGCCCATTCCCCTGGGCGAAGGTCAGTCCCGGTACATCAAGAAGTACCGCTGGGACCCGACGCCGCAGGATGGTCCGCTGGGTCAGAACGCAGTGCGCCAGCTCATGCAGAGCCTCATCGACAACAACCTCCTGGTGTGTGGTCCTCGGCAATTCCAGACGCTGAGGATGCAGTACACGGGGGATTGTTGGGAAATCGTGCTCGAGGCGGTCGCCGATGACGGGACACAGGACACGTAGAGAGGGAGCCTCGGGCAAAGAAGTCGCCGAGCTGAAGAAGCAGCTCAACATCGCCCACCGGACCATCCGTCGCCAGCAGAAGCAGATCCAGCAGTACCAGAACAACGCCCCCGAAGAAGAGGCAGAGCCCCTCGAGCCCGACGTGGAGGAGAAGGAAGTAGCCTGTCCGCACTGTGGCCAGTCCGACTTCACCGAGATCGACCTCCCCTCAGGTCGAAAGGTCACCTTCTGCAAGCCCTGCAAGAAAAAACTCGTTTGACAGGAAGCCAAGACGTGGTACAACCTCTTTCCACTCTTGGAGCATGACATGGGTTTTAGCGTCGAAGTGAAGGGGATTCAGGCCATCACTTCTTTGACGGAAGAGGAGGAGGCCAAGGTTCAGGCCGGTGCCAAGCTGCTGGGAGAGCTGTCCAGGATCCTGGGCTTCCGGAACCTGAAGCACTTCCCCTTCCTGACCAGCCGCTTCTACGACTACTTCCGGACCGAGAAGTACATCGCCGAGCGCACCTTCCACAACGCCATGCTGCCGGGCGCGGTCTTGGAGGACGAGAAGTTCCAGGGGCACTTCCGGGCCCTGCTTCTTCAGGCTCGAGACTGGGCTGGCAAGTCCAACGAGCAGAAGGGGCCTTCTGAGGTTCCGGTCTTCCCCGACGGCATCAACATGGCCATCTCCAACAAGGTCACCTTTGCCGACGGGGAGCAGGAGTACCTGGCGATGGCGGACTCGGCCAACTACTACCCCCCGGCCCCGCTGCCAAACGGCGCTCTCACCGAGGAGACCGCCAAGCCTTTGCTGGCTGAGTGGCTCAAGGCTGGCTTCGAGGAGATGTCGAAGTCCGAGTACGCCTTCAACCGCTCCGAGCACCTGCTCTACATGTGGGGACCGTACATCAACGTCTTCCGGACCGAGAACGGCTTCCACTTCTACGGCACCAAGCTCCACACCAAGGCCGAATGGGTCGAGCAGTTCCTGCCCACTCTGCTTCTGGGCAACGAGAAGACCGAGTTCATCGACACGCGCTGGGTCGGGCACTCGCTGCGCAAGGGCCAGTCCTGGCTGCGCGTGACCAACTTCGGCGTGAAGCGTGTCCTTCCTACCTACTTCGGGGCGTACAACGTCTCGACCAAGGAGTTCCACCATGCAGACTGAGTCCGTCGCCATCGAGCCCGAAGTGTCCACCGCAACCAAGGAGAAGCTCCTCAAGGTCCTGTTGTGGCCGCACGAGGGCCTCTCAACGCCCTGTGACCCCATCGTCGACTACAAGTCAGTCTCGGAGTTGGTGCCGAGGATGCTCAAGGTCATGGCGAACCTGGCTGGCATCGGCCTGACTGCCAACCAGATCGGCCTGCCGGTTCAGCTGATCGTCCTCAACAAGGGCGCGCTGGGCGACGAGGAGGCCTTCCGCGATCGTGAGCACCTGGCCATCGTCAACCCGGTCCTCCTCGGCGTGGGGGGAGACCTCCTGCGGGTCAAGGAGGGGTGCCTGAGCGTGCCGGGGCTCTTCATCGACCTGCCCCGGACCCAGAGTGCCCTGCTCGAGTTCACCGACGCCTCGACCGGCGAGCGCATCACCCACAAGTTCTCGGGCCTGGGCTCGCGGGCCGTCCAGCATGAGATGGAGCACCTCGAGGGCAAGTTCTTCCTCGACCACACCGACGACAAGTTCCGGAGCAGCATCGAGAAGCAGATCAAGAAGCTCGTCCGCAGCCGCCACTACAACGAGCTGCGCAAGACGTACGTTGCTCCCTAGTCCTTGACGTGGTAATCAAGGACAGCTGTTCACCCTCACGGAGTCTCCAGATGGCAAACTACAAGCACAAGCCGAAGAAGCTGACCGAAGAGCAAGTGGCCGCGATGCGCTCAAAGTACCAGCGTCGGGTGAAGGGCCACACGGCCCCCGACCTGGCAGCCGAGTACGGGGTGACCGTCACCACCGTCATGAACATCCTCGAGGGCCGCTCCTGGGCTCACACGGCCTCGCCGGAGGTTCTGGCGGCCTTGGCCAAGAAGGAGGCCAACAAGCCCTCGAAGACCAAGAAGGGCAACCTTATCAAGACCGACGTCAAGGTCCCGGAAGCCGCCACGCTGCCGCCGGGCGCCGGACACATCGCCAACGCCATCAAGGGCGTCGCCGAGCAGACCCTCAAGACGTAGTTCTCGAGCACCTCAAACAGAAAGAGCCCTCTCCCATACAGGAGAGGGCTCTTGTTTTTCTACACCTGATCTACGGGGTGATGCGACCCGGCACCACCTGGCCTTCCATGTCGATTCGGGCATTCTTGGCCGTGGTGTAGGCCGACAAGTCGCACGTGCCCGGATACTTGACCGCGTTGGCGTTGTTCAGGCCAATCCGCTGCACGGGTCCCTGCCAGAAACCAGCGTCGATCACGCCCGTCTTCTGGACCGCAGCCAAAGCCAGCTGGAGGGTGGTCGCCGAGGGCTGTCCCTTCACTTCGCAGATGACCGAGGCCGGGTCATTGTTCGAGACGAAGACGCGCGCTCCCACGGGGTACTTTGCGCTGTTGGCCACGGTGACCAGACCCGTGTTGCTCGCGTTTGCGCCCAGCGCTTCACCGAACTGATTGACGTTGTAGCCCATGAATGACCTCGTGAACCTATAGATTAAGGGACTGCGCTGGCGTCGTAGTCCTTGTACTTCCCACCAGTCCAGTCGCCAATCATCAAAATCTGGCCTCGCGGGGCCTTGTTGGGGTAGGCGTGGGACAGGTGGATCCACCGGCCGAACTCGAAGATGGCCTGGTCGATGCCCAGCTCCGGGTGCTGGAGCAGGATGTCAAAGGCGTCCTGGAGCTTCATGGGCTTGCAGGGGACAAAGTCCATCGCCAGCCCCATCATGTGCTGGGAGGTCTTCGACCCACCGATGGCCGTGTTCACCGCAAGGTTGCGGAAGGCCGAATTGACCCGAATCGGCCCCAGGATGGCCCGCACCGGCTCCATCAGCTCGTTGCAGAGCTTCTTCAGGTTCTCCAGCTCCACCATGCCCGGAGTGTTGTCCATTCGCTGCTGGGTGAAGGTGCATTCCTCGTAGGAGAAGTGAGGCGAAAGGAGGATCGACATGACGTACCTCTAGGAGTTCGGCTGAGCCGTCGTGAAGGAGTAGGGGAGGAAGGCCGAGACGAGGGAAACGTCGGTGGCAGCGCCGTTGGACTGGATGTAGATCTCCATGACCACCGACTGGCCGGTGGTGGGCCCCGGGAAGTCCGCCCCGATCGCCGTCGAGCTGGTGACATTCCCCGCTCCGACCGTCAGCAAACCCGAAGAGACCGAACCGCCCACGACCAAGGACCCGTCGTAGTCGAAGACGGTGATGCTGTAGACGATCTTGGCGCTGCCAGTGACGATCAAGTGTACGCCGTAGAAACCACCCGCGTAGAACTTGCCTCCGAACGGCACCGAGAAGGAGGCAAACAGCTGGGTCGACTGGTCGCCACCCGAGTAGGCCGCGTACGGCTCCCCAGCCACGTTTCGGCCGACCGGCACACCAGCGCCGCCTCCCGCGGGGGAGGTCGTGTTGTAGATGCTCATCGTCGGGCCCAGGCGCGAATGCCTGAAGACCTGGCTGGTCTTGTACTTGAAGTTGGCCGCGGTCTCGGTGTCGCCGTTGCCGTAGACGGTCAGCTTCGAGACCGCATGGTTCTCGACGTCCAGCATGACATCGTCTGCGTTCAGAGTTTGGGCCGTGGTGATCAGAAGCGACTTTACCCCGCTCGCAGGTGCCTGGTTGGTCTCGATGGCTCCCACCAGAGCCAGGAGGGCCATCGTGGAGTTCAGGTTGCCGATGCTCAGGGCCGTGGTGTTGGCGTCGGTGCCAACGCTGAGGGCGCCCGCACTCAAGAGCCCGAGTCCTTGACCGGCCTTCAGAGTCAAGCGGCCGGTGCTCATGAAGCTGGCCAGCGGGGTGCCGCCACCGTTCTGGAGGGTCCAGATGGTCTGTTCGGTCGAGCGGTTCGAGCCCGTCTTGAAGATGAAGTCTTCGGCGGTTGCCCCTATCGGCTGGGAACCAGTGACGAGCAGCGTCGTGGCCGCAGTCAGCGAAGTGATCTTGTCGGCCTTCAAACCGCCCACCGACCGGATGTCGGTAGACCCGGCACCGCTGGTCGAACCGATGACCACGCCCGAGGTGGCGTTGGCGCCGAGCAAGATGCCCGTCGCCGTGGTGACGTCGTAGACGCCAGTCGTGCTCTGGATGCTGGCCAAGGTCGCTGCCGTCGATCCAGCGACCAGTCCGTTGGCAAAGCCCGAGCCCGTGGTCAGGTTGATGGGGTGGGTGTTCGAGTTGATCGACACCGAGCCCGTGATGTTGGTCGAGCCGATGATGATCGAGGTGTCGTAGAGCCCCGAGCCCACATTCAGCGTGCCTCCGCTGAGGCCCGATTCCGCGTCGCCTCGAGAAACGCCCGCTGCAATGACGTTCCGGTACAGGCCCGTCGTCGCCGAGTTGTTGTTGACGATCGGGACGATGGGGGTCGAGCTGGAAGGCCACGAACCGTTGGGGTTGGTGAGCAGCTGGACCACACCCGTGCTCGAGTTCGTGGCCAGCGTGAAGGTGGTGCCAACTGCGAACTGGCCATCTCGAGTGAAGATGATGTTGTTGGTGCGCCAGGCTACCACATACCTGGTCCCTGGGGTGATCGGGGCCCCCAGAGCAGTCATCGGGGCCTTCAACATCGAGAGCGCGGTGCCGCCAGTGCGATTGGCCGTGAAGTCGACGTCCACGTAGACGCACTCGCCCTCAGCCAGGTCGGTCAGGCCAGTGGAGTTGCTGGTCTGGTCGTTGATGTCGTTGTAGTACGCGCCTGCCCCGTTGCCGAAGACGAACCGCAAGTTCTTCCAGTGGAGGTGGGTGCCCGTCCACTCGAACTGCTCGCCGTTGGCGAACACGCTGGGGCCGCGGGTGAGCCGGTTGTAGCGGTCCGAGGTGGGTGAGTACCAGAACTCACCGCCCTTGGTCTCCCAGACCGACGTCATCAGCGCGTCCATCCACTCCTTCACCGAGCCAATGACCTTGTCCCCACCAGCGAACACGTCGCCGGTCTTGTTCTCGGAACGCCCATGAGGCCAGTTGTAGGTGTTGTGGATCTGCGGGTTGCCGCCACCCGTGGCCAGCCGGAACATCAATGAGCGCGCGTCGGTCAGGCTCAAGACGTTGTTGTTGGCGTCGGTGACGACGATGACCGCCGGGGCCACGTGAGGCATGGTGGCGAAGTCGTTGGTCGAGATGATGATCTTGTAGTCCAGCGTCCGAGCCAGAGGCACCGTCTTCGCCACTTCCTTGCCGGTCGTGTCGTCGATGAACGGCACCGTGTCGGCCGTCGTGGGGTCTGCGGTCCGCCGGGTGTCGATGGAGATGAAGTTGATGTTGTTGGCCGAGAAGCCGCCCGAGACCCGCGGGTTGCTCGCATTGAGGGTCTCAGCCACTCGGTCGAGGGGTACTTCGAAGATGGAGCCCGACTCCGAGAACTGGTAGTTGATGATGAGGCCGCCAGCCGTGTTCAGGACCAGCGAAGAGGCCGGAGCCCCGATGAGGTTGGTGGTCGAGAGGTTGAACCCCTTCAGAATGTTGGGGTTGCCACCGGCCAGCATGAGGCCCGCGAGCACGTCGAAGTCAAATGCCTCGGCCGACTCCATCCCACGAAGAATGGGAGAGTCGATTCGCATGCCACCGAGGAAGTTTCCCTGCCGTTCGACGCCCATGGGATGTTCTCTTTGAAGATGTTGTAGGGAAGATTAGAGTGGCGAGACCGCGTCGTTCCAGGACAACGCTTTGACTCGCCACTTCGAGGCAACCAACCCCTTCCCAACGATGGAAGGTTCCTCGGACTCCATCGAACAGTGGTCGGCTCGGAAGACGATGGTTTGCGTCTGCCGATCAACGATCAGTACCGTGAAGTACTTCTCCAGCGAGATGTTGGGGTTGTTGGCCACGACGCCCGCGTTCCGAGCACCACCACCGGCCTTCTTCCACCAGACGGTCATCTGGAATTCGACTGAGGCCGTCGTTGGACTCAGCTCGACGGCCTCCACCTCATCAATCCCGCGCTCCTCCTTCTTCGGGGTGTTCGAAATCCACGAGAAGTCGATCACGTCCCCTCTTCGGGACCCGTTGATGAAGGCCACACAGTGAGCTGAAGGCAGTAGGAAACCCATCTAGTCCTCCCTGGCGGTCTGGATCTCTTCGTCCAGCTGATCGCCGCCCCACACGTAGACCTTGTCTGAGAGCTTGTCGTCACCTTCAGCCACCAGCCCCTCACCGCTTAGACCTCGATCGCCGGGGTAGATGATGTTGGTGTCCAGGTTCATCCCGGCTGCGATGATTCGGTTCAGAGCCGCGATGGCCGCCACCCGACCAACCGCCGGGTTGGTGAGGTAGAAGGACCCGAGGCTCGAGGCGTTCTTCGGAACGTGGACCCCGCGGGCAGAGAGCCAGGTCACGTCGGTCCCGGCCAAGAGGGTCGAAGGGAAGGTGGCCGATGGGTCGAGGATGATCCTCGTAGCGTCCAGACGGCCCAGGTAGGCCACAATGGTCTGGGTCTCGAAGCCGAACGACAACACCAACTGACCGGGTGCGTTGGGAATGAGATT
The DNA here is from genome assembly GCA_043755105.1 of Myxococcales bacterium. Lineage (GTDB taxonomy): Bacteria > Myxococcota > Myxococcia > Myxococcales > Myxococcaceae > JAYUUC01. The sequence goes on along the minus strand of JAYUUC010000375.1, from coordinate 43,977 downwards.
GGCGTTCGCGACGGTCAGATATTGGGGGTAGGAGTTGGCTGGGACATCCACCGTCAGCGAGGTGAAGGTGCCGGTGATGGCCAACCCGTGCTTCGGGTCGAAGGAGTAGGGGCCCGGCACGATGTTCGAGGCAGGCAGCCCCGCGACTGGAGTGGCCAAGCCCGAGTTGGTGTTGCTATAGCCGCTGATGTCCGTCTTGTACGTGAAGTGGCTCGAATCCAGGACCGTCGCCCGGAACCAGCCGTTCAGCCGCCCGCCTCCGACGGTGTCGGAGTTCGGAATCAGCACCTGGGTCGAGGCCACCGTCCCACTCGAGTTGATGCCGCCCGTCACCAACACGATGCCGTTGGTCTTCACACACACAGCACTCGAGATCGAGGTCTTGAGCGGGACCGGAGCTGCCACGACCTTGAACGTGGCCAGGTCGAGGTACTCGATGTTGAGCGGGCCCGACTGCTTGCCGTTGCTTGTGGTCGTGCCTCCCAGGACCATGACCTTGTTGTTCGGCAGCAGGATGGCTGAGTGGTTCCACCGAGCGGTCTTCAGGAAGCCTGCGGGGCTCCACTGCCCGAGGGAGGGGTCGTAGACCTCGCAGACAGCCAAGGCAGCGTTCGCAGCGCCATTAGCCGTGCCACCCCAGCCTCCGATGACCAAAACGCGCCCGTCGGGCAGATTGGTGACGGAGAAGCCGGTCCGGCGATACGCCATTCTTCCCGTAATGGTAGAAGTGTTGGCTCCCACATCAACCACTTCGCATGCGGACAAGATGCGTGCGCCACTCGATGGGTTCAACAGCTGGCCGATGGTCCGACCGCCCATGATGAGCACCTGGCCCGAAGGAAGCGTGATGGCCTGGTGGTCTTGACGTTGGAACGCGAGTGGAACGATGATGTTCCAAGCGTCTGTCGACGGGTCATAGACCTCCTGATTGAAGGTTTCGGACCCCGTACCGGTGGCCCCGCCCGACAGCAAGACCCGGCCATCCAGCAGCAAGACCATCGAGGCGTTTGCGTGTTGGTCGATGGTCGACGCGCCGCCAACGCTCCAGGTGTTGAGGGCGGTGTTGTAGAAGGTGGTCTCCTGAAGGACGTTGGTGCCGTCGAAGCCGCCCGCGGTCATCACTCGCCCGTCCTTGAGGATGAGCGCATTGAACCTATTCTTTGCCGTGGGCATCGAGGCCGTGGCGATCCAGTTGTAGTTGTATTGGACCACCCCGCTCGAGACGGTGGTGGTGCTGGTCACCCGGAAACGGTCGCAGACCGATTGGGATGTCTCGGTGCCGGAGTAGATGGCGGGCACGTTCGAGCCGCCCATGACCAGGACATCCCCGTTGCTCAAGACCAGGGCCTGGTGATGGAAGACCGAGACCGTGTCCGAGGCTCGAATCAACGAGTCGATGGTCTGGAGTGAGGCGTCGGTTGAGCCTACGTTGCCGCTGGTCGAGGGAGTGCCAGCCACCACTGGAGGAGGCGTGTTGTCGGCGTAGACGTTGTCGACCAGCACCTGCGAGCCAGTCGTGAGCCCGTGGAAGGCCGTCACCGTCACCAAGTTCCCGATGCGTTGGGCCGCAGTGATGGGCGCGCTCGAGCGGGTCTTCAAATAGGCTGCCGTCAGCGGGTTTCGGTTCACGGCCTTGGTAGTGGCTGGGAGGCTGATGTCGGTCCGGTTGACGGTGGTGTGGGTGAGGATGATCGAGGTGCGCGGCCCGTTGTTGACGGTCACCTTGGTGGGGTGGAAGAAGTAGGAGTCCTTGGTCTTCGGAGAGAAACCGCCCTGGGCCACGCCCAAGAAGTTCGGCACCTCGAACCACTGGGTCAACACCCCGCTCGGATAGGTGACCGACACGGCCGAGATGGTGAAGGAGCCGCGGTTGGCCGCCTGGAAGAGGCTCCCCACGATGTTGACGTAGTCGCCCTCCTCCACCAGGCTCAGGTCCAGGGTGGTGGCGCCGGTCAACGTGTAGCGGGTCGTCGTCGGGGTGGGCTTGGTGACGGTCCAGAGGCCGAGGTCGCCCGTGGTCGCCTGCGTGGCCACGTAGGTGGGGAACTGGATGCTGTTCTGGGCCAGGCCGCCCAGGATTCGAATCGACCCAGCCAACCCCAAGGTTTCGGTCGACAGCTTGATCTTCGTGGAGTTGGTGTCGGGCGAGAAGTAGGGCAGGCAGATGATCTTCGCCCCCAGGGCCCGCAGCTTCTGAAGGATGACCATCGACAGCGACAGCGCCGTCACCGAGGACAGCTGCGGCACGTCGGTGTCGAAGAACTGGATGATGTAGGTCTGGTCACCGTCCACTTCCACGACCAGGTCGTCCCCGTTCTTGAGCGAGAATGGCTCCGAGAGGCCCGACAGGCAGTGGGCCTTGAGGGTGTCGTCACCGTAGAAGACCGACAGCATCTCGAGGAAGGCCCCCGAGGTGATCTGGTCGTTGGAGAAGGCGATGAGGTACTTGCGGAAGTCCTCGTCAGACATGCCCAACCCGGGCGGGCGAGTCAGCCCCACCCGAGCTGCTCGACGGTCCAGAAAGACCCCCGAGGCCGTGTTGTCGAAGAACTGGTGGAACGCCCGAGCAGCGTTCTCGAAGTTCATCTGCTGGCCGACAGCCACGGCGTTGATGAGGGCGGTCCACACCGGGCCTTTGAAGGTCTTCATGGGTCTTCCTAAGGCAGGTGCTTCCGGATCAGCTCAGCCGCATCCGAATTGAGAGCGCCCGCGTTGGCACCCTGGCTGCCCAGGACCAGCTTGGCGTTGAGGGTGAGCACGGCCGGGACGTTGAGCTGGGTGCCGTCCGGAGCGATGAGGTTCTGGACCGACACCGTGTAGATTCCCGGGCTGAGCGGCAGCAGGAACTTCAGGCGCACCGCACTGGTGCCCACCTGCTCCACGCTCGAGATTGTGACCTTTTCGGGTCCCGTGATGGTGTAGTTGTTGGGGTTCAGCGCGTCGTAGCTGTTGTTGCCCGAGCCCATCAGCACGGGGCCGTTGAAGGTGGCCACCAGGGAGAACAGGGTCTCCTGGACGATCGAGATGAACTTGAGGCCAGTCACGGGCGGAATCGGGCTCACGTAGGTGAAGGCGTTTGGCTTAGTGACCGAGGTCAGGTCCGGGTTGGTGACCGTCACGCTCACGGGGCCAAGAGCGTGGACCGGTGACGTGACGATGAGGGTGCCCGGCAGCTGGGTGGTTACGGTGGCCGGGGTCGCCCCGAAGAGGACCGTGGTGCCCAAGACGAAGCCCGCGCCGTTGATCGTGACGTCGATGCCATCGGTGCCCTGGAATGGAGACACGTAGTTGATGGCGAGAAGGGGCTGGTAGCCGTTGAAGTTGACGGTGTCGAGGCCGCCCTGGGACTGGGGTTCTTGGCCGTCGGGGGTCTGGACCGAGATGACCTTGAGCTGGTAGGAGACCGAAGGCATCGCCTGGCCTAGCTCGACGTCAAACACCTGGTTTCCCGAGACATGCGTGACGAAGATGGGTTGGAGCCCGGGGTAGAAGATGTAGTTGCCGGGGTACAACGCGCCGTCGCGGTTGGTTGAGGTGTCGTTCACAACCGGGACTGAGAAGGTCACTCGTACCGTGGTCATGCCCGTGGCGACCGCCGACGTGATGGAATACCCTCGGGCCGTAGCTGCAATGCTCTTCTGGAACTCGCCCACGAACCAGCGACGGGGCACCTTGTAGGCCGCCTTGTGGGCGCCCGAGATCTTCTGCTTGATTCCCTTCTCTCCAGTGAAACCGATCGGCAAGACGCGCCCGAGCGCGTATGTCGTCCAGACGCTTGCAATCCCGTCCACCTTTCCGAGCGCGGTGTTGCTTCGAATTTGGAAGTAGTTGGTGTTGTTGTTGTAGAGCCGCGTGCCAGGAGCAAGCACACGCTGAGCTGCCACGGACAAGAAACGGTCTCCGTAGTTGGGGGCCACGAGGAGAGACAAGGTGCTGTTGTGGAATTCCCACTTGGCTCCCACGTTCCACCAGTTTGGACTCGGCCACAGAATCACTGCGGCGGTGTCGTAGAAGTTTCCAGCTTGGTCGCGCACCGTAGCGTACACCCCCCCAGCAGGCGTGCTGTTGAGGATGAACACGGGGGTGCCGTCCTGGGCCAACCAACAGAGCAAATTCGCGTTTGTGCCCGGGTTGGTGGTCTGAAGAGCCCGGCATCCCATAGCGACTGTGGAACCCACGGGGCCCGCCGTTCCAGCACAATAAGCCTGGTAGACGGCGGTGTTGCTGCTGTTGGTGCCAGCCGTGAAGGACCGAGCGGGTCTACCGTCTGGGCCCACGATGATGGCCGCGTTTGAGCCCGAGTAGTTGTAGAGGTGGGCCCCGTTGTTGAACGGACCATCGTCAATCAAGTCCGTATCGACCGCAGCCTCTCGGTCCATGTTGAAGAGGAACTGGAGGGCGCCGCTATTGGCCGTACCCCCATCTTGCCGATGGCTAGGCATCGAGCCCACCGATCATGTTCAGCCGCCTGTCTGGTGCCAGGTTGCCCAGAAATGCCTGGTAGACCGTGTAGGGGTGCCCGTCGATATAGAAGGTCTCGTTGATGTTGGCGCTCGCGTGAGCCACGAAGAGGCCCAGCAGCTCACCCTGGCCGCCTCCGTAATTCGACCCCGTCCACTTCTGGTAGAGGCTCAAACCCGAGATCTGGCCGATGCCGTCAGCCCCAACGCTGGTCAAAGCGGGAGGGAGCGTCGGAGCAGCGAAGAGCACGTCTGCTTCACCGTCTGGCTGGTAGGCGCCCGTGCCGCTTCGGAGGCGCACGTACATACCACCGTCGTTACCCACCACCGCGTTGATTCCGTCCTGCGTGAGGTACACTCGGTCGGTAGGGGCGTTGTACGTGCCGGTCACACGACCCACGACCACATGCGTCGCGTCGGTGATCGATACCACCTCGACCAGCTCACCCCCACCTGGTGTCCAGGTGCCACCGTGGTAGTCAGCCTGCCCGTTGAAGTCCATGTTCACGAGCTTCAGGATCTCGCCTTGGAAGACCTCACCAGCAGCAGACGCCTGCAAGGTGATGGTGACGTTGATCCCGGGGGAGATCGCCGAAGCTACGACCATCAGCTTGGTGCGCTTCACCGGGTTGACGTTCCCGGCGTAGCTCGTACGTTGAATCTGGTACGAGGGCCCGGTCAACGTCTGGCCCATGCCAATCTGGACGTTGTTCGGGGGCACCCAGGTGGCCATCATGGCCACGAAGTCCTTGTTCCCGACCATCTGGATCACGAGGTTGGAGTTCGCCAGTGGGAGCTGGAGTTTCCCGGCTTGGTGATGGACGGGGAGCATCACCGTGCCGCTATTGTCGCTGCCCCACGGCGTTGCGTTGTTGCAGGCATTGAAGTTCGTGTCCTCGGCCTGCCAGGCATTTGGCGAGGCGAGGTCCCAACGCCAGAGCCGGACATTGTACTGGAAGTTGTCGGAGGCCGAGTAGTAGAGCGACCCGTTGGCGCCAGCTTCTGAGTCCACGATCAGGCACTGGTGCCCATACTGGTACTTCGGGAGCGGCAGAGCGGGGAAGCCCGTCGCGCCAGAGGTCTCCCACGCGCCGGTCGTGACCTTGTACCTGAACCAAGTGGTCTCAGCAGCCCAGTTGGGGCAGAGGTAGTAGAAACAGTCCTCACTGTAGCCGGACATGGAAGCCGGAACGTGGCGAAGGTTTTGACCACCCTTGATGTAGTCGTAGTCGAAGTTGGCGTTGGTGCAGACGAAGTTCGGGAGGCTCGTCCAGGTGTTCGTGGAGAAGGTGTAGTAGGCAAAGTCGTTGGACCCTGCCTGGTACATGCGGATCACGTACAGGCGATCGTTCCCGTCCCAGCCCGTGACGTAGTAGCCCACGCCGCCACCTGGAGCCCAAAGGGGGTCGGCGAGTGGGTAGTACGACTGGTTGCCCCAGTCGTACTTGGCAAAGCAGAAGTTCGTTACCTGCTGATCCTGTCGGACGAAGTAGAAGGTCTCTTGCTTTCCGGTCGTGGGATTGATGATCGTGCAGAAAGACTGCATCATGTCACGACCGTCAGGCCTCCCACCGAGAAAGTTCATCGTGGAGTTCTGGTAATCTTCGAGAATCTGATTCCCGTTGTGGTGGGTCAGGATGTTGCGACCATCGAACTCCCACTGAGTCGCTTGGTTCGCAGCCATTCGGGTGTCATGGGAATCTGGGCCCAAGACGGGCGTGCGCTTGGTGGGGAGGTAGTGACCATACCGACCGCTGCTCGCCTTCGACTGAAGGATGAAGCGACGACCCACGCGGCCCGTGGCGTTCTTCCCCGTGTGCGTGACCGGGTCCCATGTCGCATACAGCCTGGAGACGACCCCTTCTGCCTGGCTGGGCAGAATAGCTGAGCCAGGGGCCCTCTCTTCCTTGCCGAGAGTGAGTCGGAGCTTGAGCGGGAAGTGCCCCGACCCCGACTCTCCGGGGAGATCAAACACGCGGTCGAACCCACCACCAGAAGGGATGTCGTCGACCTGGGTCAGTCCAAAGCCGCCGCCCGTGGTGGCCACCAGGGCAGCCACGATCTTGGTGTAGGCGTCAGCTGCCCCGGTGGCGTTGATGAGTGCGTTGGCCATGGTGTTGCTGTCCTTGTTCTAGCTGTTGACAATGGATACCATGATGTCGTTGATGACATCGAGGACCAGGGGCTTCTCGGCCTTCTGCACCGGGATGAGGTCCATGGTCGGCGAGTACTGGGGCGAGACGATGCCCACTGCGAAGACCCCGTTGACCGATTTCACCGCGTCGATGATGTCGGAGATGGCGATGGACTGGCCCTGGGGGGTCAGGTTGATGACCGAGGCCACTGCATCCCGGACCTCGCTGATCACGTCCTCGATCGAGACGCCCGTCTTGGTGCGAATCGACACCGACACCTGGATGCGCTTGATGAGCGGCCCTTGGATGTCGATCTGGCTGCCCGAAGCGGCCAGGCCGGGGTAGGTGACCCGGTCGGTCGGCTCCCCGTAGATGATGCGGTTCGCCTCGGCGATGAGGCCGATGGAGTGCTGGTAGCCGTCGGTCCCGGTGATGAGATTGGTGGGGAAGGCCAGCTTGTCGAGGGCCACCATCAGGGTCTGGCCCATCGAGCCCACCGAGCCGAAGCCCGCGAGGCCCGCAAAGCGGACGTCCGAGAGGGTCGGGTCGGCCTGGTTGGGGGAGATCGAGTTGATGAACTTGATGTAGCGGTCCGGAGTCCCCTGGATGACTTGCACCAGGTTCACCTGGCTCGAGCCGAGGGCCGCGACCGCCCCCTGAGGCTGGGGCGACTTGACCGACGTGTCGAGATTGATGATGTACTCGTTGGAGAAGTAGCTCGAGCCCACCAGGCCCACCGACGCCACCTGCCACTGCCCGAGGTTGGCCGCGCCCCAGACGTTGGAGTTGATGTTCAGCTGGTCGCCGGGCAGTACCGACCCAGCCGCGATGAACACGGTCCGAGCGGTATGGTTGGCGTCGATGGCCGCGGGGTTCTCGATCCAGAAGACCCGGGCCGTCGAGTCGCAGCGGACCACCTGGAAGAGGCCTGCGTTGGCCGACGAGCCGGTGCCCACCTCGAGGTACACCCAGTTGCCCTCCTTCACCGACGTGAGGGTGGGAGAGAAGCCGTGGGTGCCGTCGTACGAGTAGGCCACGAACCGGCCCTCTCGGGTGACCTGCCATGCCTGGTTGGCCAGCTCGATTCGCTTGATCCAGATGCGTTGCGTGCCAGTCGCGAGGGTGACGCGCCCGTTGGCCTCGATGGAGGTCAGCGTGGTGGTGGAGGTGATGGATGGGCGAGCCAGGACGGCCGAATTCTGGAGGGCCACGCCCATGCCCACCATGAAGCCGTTCAGGTCGGTGGTCTTGGCCTGCGCGATGAGGTAGGGGCTCGCGCCGTTGATGATGCTGCTCGACCCAATCAGCTCAGCCGAAGCCGCGTTGGCGAAGCCCGACTGCACCTGGACCGCGCCGATCGAACCGGCCGTCAGCGAGGCCAGCTCGAGTGCTCCTGCGTCCTCGGCGGCCAGGACGTAGGCGTTGTTGCTGATGCCCGTCACGGCCTGTGAGTTCAGCCAAGCAACCATCTGCTTGGTGAAGATCGGCACCACCAGCACCACCTCATTCTGCCAGTCCGCGTTGACTGCCAGGCTGGAGGAGGTCGGGGCCTTGAAGGTGAACGAGTAGTCGCCCGTGTTGGTGCCCGGGATAGCCGTCGAGAGCACCCAGTTCAACCCGTCGCTGAAGTTGTACCAGTAGCCCGGCGAGTCGTTGAGGTTGTAGCTCGAGAGGCTGATGGTGCCCGAGCCCGCCCCAGTCACCGTCGCCGAGACCGGGCTGGTGGCGATGGCGTTGATGCTCGCCGCCAGGGCCGTGGCCGTCGGAGGAACCAGCGGGAAGAATGAGATGGTCGACGGGTCCACGATCTGCTTCATCGTCGCCACGCCGGTCGTCGGCGAGGTCGGATTCACCTCGGACGTACCAGCCACGTACTGAGGAGCCACGCTCGAGATGATGAACTTCAGGGGCGAAGCGAAGGTTCCGAAGCCCGAGGCAGCCGAGATCGAGACCACGTCGTTGACGACCACGCCGCTGCCGGTGAAGAGCACCTCGGTGGAGTCGAAGGAGACCGTGCCGGTGAAGGCCGTTGACCCGATGTCGGCCGCGGTCTCGGCGTAGTCGAAGGTCGTGGCCGTGCGGCCCGTCACTGCCTTGGTGCCCGAGGAGAACGAGCCCGACGCCGAGTTGATGTAGATGATGTCTCCGACCTGGATGCCGTGGTCGGTCACACCAGCCGGAAGGGTCGGAGTGATGGTGGTGACGTTGGTGGTGCGAGCGCCCGTCGAGATGGCGTAGCCCGTGAGCAGCAGGAAGGTGTTGAGCCCGCCGCCCGTCGTGCCGGTGGTAGCGAAGGCCACCCGGGTCGAGGTGCGGAGGACCAAGCCCACTCGAGCAGCTCCGGACGGCAGCAGCACCGAGATGTCGAAGTAGTCGCTCGAGCCAGCCGTGTACGAGAGGCTGGTGGGCTGGTTGGCGGTCGCCGGGTAGTCGTACCGGATGCGGTACACGTTGCCGTCCGGCCCCAGCCGCTTCGAGCGCCACAGGATGGTCTTGGTCGACGTCCCCGAGTCCGTCAGCGTGCGGCCAGCCATATAGATGGCGAAGTCGCTGAAGTCGAAGCCATTGGCACCGAAGCCGAAGACCGCGCGCAGCGAGGCGTTCCCGTTGTCCGCGTCCACGAACCCGTTGGTGATGGAGTAGTTGTTGCTGGTCGGCTTCAAGGTCCGGTAGAACGGCAGCGTGAACTTCAGGTCGGTCGGGCGCTGGTCCAGCACCACCGAGAGCGAGTCCCTCGGAGCGATGGCGTAGCCGTGAGCCAGGTAGAACCGGTCGCCAACTGCAACATCCACCAGCGGGCTGCGAGTCCCCAACGTCACCTCGAGCTGGGTGCCTGCGTTGGCCGAGGTCAGCACGCTTTGAGCGTAGAGGTTGTTGTTGCTGCGGACACCGTGGCCACCGTCGTCGAAGGGCTGGAGGCCGACCATCTTCAGGCCACCGAACATCGAGGTGACCGTCGTCGAGTTCGCTGACGAAGTGGTGGTGGCGGTGAGCGAGTTCGAGCCATTCTGCTCGAGGACCTGGAACGCAGCGAAGACGTTGGTGCCCTGATCGGTATTGCCCGCGATGGCCACGGCCAGATGGCTGGTCTTGTTCTTGATGAACCTGCTCGGAGTCAGTCCGAGCAGAGCCCCGTTGGTGTCGACGGCCACCACGGCGATGTCGCCCGACTCATCGAAGGTGTCGGTGGCGAGGCGCAGGTAGTTGGTCCGGTACGTCGTGGCCGAACCGCCGTTGATCTGCACGTCCAGCACCTGCGCCGCGCTGGTGGCGGTGTAGTTGTTGGCAATGGGCAACGTGAGCTGCTGGACCTGCGCCAGCGAATTCACTGCTGCGATGCCCAGGTGGGTCAGCGAGAACGAGGTCTGAGGAACCGTGGCGCCGATGGTGCTCCAGTGCGAGCCGCTCGCGGCGGCCGGGTCGTAGACGAAGGCCTGGGCCAACGAGCGGCTGGTCGAGCCGCCACCGAAGACAGCCACCTTGCCGTTGTTGAGGAGGTTGGCCGTGTGGTTCAGCTGGGGCTGGTACAGAGCATCGGTGGCCGTCCAGCTGGTGCTGGTAGCGCTCGCCGTCTCGGTGTCGACGATGTTGCCGCCCACCGTCAGCAGGCTGTTGTCGGGGAGCTTGGTGATGGAGTGGAAGGCATTGGCCGTGACCATCGAACCCAGCGCGGTCCAGCTGTTGGCGCCGCCGTCGAAGGCCTCGGTCGTGGCCGTCATCGTGGTGTTCGCGCTCACCGTGAAGCCGCCCGTCACCAGCACGCGCCCGTCGGCCAGCAGAACCGCAGCGGCCTCTCGGCGAGCCACGTTCAACGGAGTCCTCACGGTCCAGGTGCCTCCCCCCACCGAGTACTCAGCCACGGCCGACAAGACCGTACCGGCGTTGAGGCCGCCAGCCACCACCACGTCCGTGTTGCCCAGCGTCGTGAGGGTGTGGCCCGAGGTCGGAGTGGGGAGCGCCCCCGTGGTCGACCAGGTGCCTGCCGTGGCATCGAAGAGGTAGCAGGCCGACTGAGCGGTGCTGATCACCAGGCCGCCCACATTCAAGACCTTGTTGTTGGAGAGGAGGACCTGCTTCGAAGCGAAGCGGGCCACCGGCATCGGGCCGGTCACCGTCCAGGTTCCCGTCGTCGGGTCGTAGATCTCGCACGTGGCCGTTGCATCGACCGTCGAAGAAGAGGTCAGGCCACCCGCGACCAGTACGCGCCCGTCCGACAGCAGCGTGGCGCTGAACTGCTGACGCGGGAAGTTGAGGCTGCCCGTGAACGTGAAGAGGCCGGTCGTCGGGTCGTACAGCTCGCACGACGCCAGGGCTCGAGACTGAGCCTGGTCCAAGCCGCCGATGACCAGGACCTTGTTGCTCGCAAGAACGATCGAGCGCGAATATCTGCGAGCAGCGCTCATGCCTTGACGTTGCAGTTCGAACCAGGTGCCGCCCGGGTCGACGGCGGCCACCCGGTAGGTGCCCCGGTTCTGCGCGTTGAGGTCCGTGTCCCAGAGGATGACCGTGTTGTTGGTCTGGAGCTGCGAGCAGATGACCGACGTACCGTCGGCCGCAGCCACACGCACGCGGTTGCCCCAGTTCGAGAAGGTCTGGTCGACCACGCTGATGGTGAGCAGCGTCGAGGCGGTGATGCCCAGCGGCACGATGGTGGCCGAGCCGTCGATCACCACCCACACGTTCGCGGTCGAGCCCGTGACGTTGAAGCGAGACAGCTTGCTCGACTGCGAGAAGGCCCGGGTAAAGTGCGAGCCCACCGTCAGCCGGTCTCCAGCCACCAGCGCGTTGGTGAGGGTGATCTCGCCCGTGTTGCGCTGGAGCGTGTAGTCCGAGGTCGAGCCCGACACCGACGCCAGCGGGAACATCTTGTTGGTGACGAGGGTGCCGCCCGTGATGGTGATGCTCGCCTGCGAGTCACGCCCGCGGTTCGAGGTCATCACCAGACTGCCCTCCGAGGCCCACACGATCACGCCCGGGATCTTGTAGTTCAACACCCGAGCCCAGGAGATGAGCGAGTTCTTCGCCACCGTGGAGTAGCCGCTCAGGATGTTGACGAAGTCCGAGTCGGTCACCGTGTAGGTGGTGACTGCGGTCCCGTCGACCGAGATGGAGATGGTCTGGGGGCCCGACAGGTTGGACCAGTTGGAGGACGGGTAGCCGGTCACCTGGGCGACCGTGCCGTCCTTGGTCAAGAGCTGGTCGTTGAGGTAGAGCTTGAGGGTGTAGACCCGACCGAGGGGGATGCCGAAGTAGAAGTTGGCGTCGAGCCCGTTGGTGACCGGGGACACTTCGATGTCCTCGTTGGTGTCCGACTTCGCCACGAGTGAGAAGGTCTGGCCGTTCTGGCTGGTGATGGCCTTGAAGGGGAGGGTCGAGTTGGCGTTGATGGACGCCACCACCTCGTAAGCCGAGGCGCCGTTGATGTTGATGAAGCTCGAGGAATCGAAGGTGTGGCTGGCGTACTTCCCGCCCACCAGCAGAGCCAGCTCATCGCCGTCCGAAAGCTCGTAGGGGGCTCGAATCGTGGCCGTCAGGAAGGCCTTCGCCACCGGCCGCTCGTTGAGGACGAACGACTCCTCCCCGCCGATGGCCGAGTCCACCAGTGACTCCACGGGCACGCCCGTGTTGGACTCTTCGTAGCCCGTGCCGTCGTCGATGTAGATGGTGGTCGTCTGGTTCTGCTTTCGGCTCACCGCAGCCGACGCGATGGTCTTCTGCTCGTCGGGCGCAGTCACGCCGATGATGGCCGTCTGGAGGGCGAGGTCGGTGCCGTAGTTCTTCGAGGCCTCGATGTTCCGGATGCGCTCCTTGTAGTCCGAGTCCTGCTCATCCGGCACGCCGTTGGTGAAGCCGAGCGTGTTGGTGACCGTCGCGCCCGTGAAGGGTGCAGCCACGAAGGAGGAGATGTTGCCCGCGGGCACGTTGCCGACCACGCCTGGCTTCTGGCAGGAGACCAGCACGCCCGAGACCACCACCTCACCGTCGGGGATGGTGACCGGGTACACGACCGAGAACTGGGTGGCCGTGCCGGTGTTCCCCTGGGGCGTCTGGCAGAGGGTGCCCGTCGACACCAGGCGGTCGCCGCCCTGAGCAAGAACGACGGTCTCACCGACGTTGTGGAAGCGCTGGGTGGCCGAGTTGAGGGTGATCGCCCAGTAGGACCCGATGTTGGTCACGGCCGAGTAGGCGATGGGCCCCTCGTAGTTCCCCGTGCCTCGGCCCAGGTAGACCGAGCCGGTCGAGGTGAAGCCGCTGCCGTCGGTGACGTAGATGGTGTTGGAGCCGACGATCGGCGCGGGCTTGCCCTGGAAGACGTTGGAGGAGACCTTGGTGTAGCGGGAGTCGGTGATCGTGACGGTGCCCGTGCTGGGCCGCTGGGTGAGGCGAGGGATCTTCTTGGAGCGCCCGTAGTTGTCCAGGGCCTGGCCCTCGCAGCCGTCCAGCACCGAGACCTTGAGGCCGGTGAACAGGTCGTTGCTCGAGCGCAGGGTCGACTGGGCAGCTGATTCCAGGAACGAGAGGATGGGCGAGGCCACCTTCACGGTCGGAATCTGGGTGTCCGCCAGGAACGAGTCCAGCATCTCACCCAAGATCTGGTTGTAGGAGCGCGGGACAGGGGTCTGAGCCATGGACAAGAACCTGGAGGTAGAGATGATCTATTCCACCGGGTAGATTGCCTGGCGGAATGACCTTATTGTTTGATGTCGACCGAGACGGGGATGGGCGTCGTGGTTCCGGCGATGTCAACAGCCAGCGAAACCGACAACGTAGGCCCTACCTTACTGATTGCCACCGAGGAGATGCCCGTGAAGGTCGGATCTCGGCCAAACATCGACTGAACCGACTGGAGGATGTCCTTGGCCGACAAATCGGCCGTCGAAGTGCCCGGTTTGACGGCGAAACCGAACTCGGGGTGGCGAATCAGGCTCCCTCGGGGGATTGACAACGCGATTCGGATGCGCTGGACGATGTTGGCGAGCCCCACGGCCAATCGAACGTCCCCATCGGGGGTCATGGCCAGGTCGCCGTCGCTCGTCAAGAGCAGATCGACGCCGCCCACGTTCAAGAGGTTGTCGTAGTAGTCCAGACCAGGGATTTTTCGACCTTCGTAGTCGGAATCACCCGGAAACTCGGCTGAAGGGATGAAGATCAGCTTCTGCGAGTTCACCGTGTTCGGCAGGTAGGTGTGGAGCTTTGCCTGCGCCACGATGGAGTACTTTTGGAGGTCAAGCGCACCGTCCAAAGTGACCAAAAAGTGAGTGGAATCAATGGTTTCGATGTTGGTGATGTGGCGTTTCGTCTCCAAAACGGTCACCGAAGAGATCCACACGGCCTGGCCGATGAACAGCCGGTCCTGCTCAGCCACCACGACCTGGTTCTGAGCCCCGTTGGAGAGCAGGGGCAGGTCGAAACCCTCCTCATCGACGTAGGGGGACTCGAGGTTGTTGAGGGCCGCGATCTCGATCCAGCGGTCCGGGTCCTTCAGGTAGCGCTGAGCGAGCCGCTCGAGGGTGGTTCCGTACGGGTAGGGCACCGCGTACTTTGACTGGGGCAGCTTGAAGGTCATGCCCGCCCGGTTGGCCAGCGCCGCCACGTACTCGACCACGCTGGTGCGGTTCGGGTTCACCTTGGCGGACACGGCCAGGCGGGCCAGCTGGGAGACCACCTCGTTCAGGGCGTACATGACTTCGTAGTCGGCCTCGGTGGGGGTCCGATTGGTCTCCACCGGAGGCGGCAGCCCGTACACCCGATTCAGGGTAGCCGAGCCAGCCCCGACTGCATCGCCGTAGCGCAGCACCTGGATCTTCAGGTCATGCCGAATCTGCTCGAAGTCGATTCGAGTGAAGGTCCGGACCCGAGCTTTCTCGGCCGCGATCTGCTTCGAGATGTTGAACGGCAGCCGCAGGGTGGCGGGCTTGACAGCCGAGAAAAAGTCGAAGTGGTCTTCCGGCCGGGCGAAGATGGCGTGGCCCGGGTGGGCCCCGTTGAATTGCTGGTTCGGGATGGAGATCGACTGCGTCTGCTTCGACTGACGGACCGGCGAGTTCGGTGCGTACGGGTAGGTGCTCGAGGCCAGGTCGACGAGAGCCTGCTGGAGCTGCTGCACCCCGTCGTTGAACTTGGCCTGGCCCTGGGACAGGATGTTGGGCACCTGCTTGGCTTGGGTCTTCACCGACAGGGCGTCGAGGACCGGCACCTTCAGCTGGGCGACCAGCGCGCCGGGCAGGTCGGCCGCCGTGGTCTCGAGGCCGAGCGCATCCTTGCAAAACAGGACCACCTGGCGCAGGGGCTCGAAGATGGTGTTGGTGTCGCCGAGGACCGAAGCCAGGGTCTTCGAAGCGCCCTGGAGGACTTTGCGGCTGGTGTCAAGCCCATTCAGGACCTTCTGGAAGGCGGACGGGTTGATGGCCGCGGGCTTGTAGTTGTACTGGTCGTATGCCGAGCCGCCGTTCACCTCGACGCGCTTGAAGGCCTTGAACTGCAAGTCGTAGGCGTACGAGAGCGCCTGGCTGGCGGTCCGGGTGATGTTGAAGACGACCGGGGTCACCAGGTAGACGGCGTTGTCCTTCCACATCGCCAGCGCCAGCCGGTAGTTCAGCCCGGCCTTGGTCTTCTTGATCGCCGCGTAGGACTCGAGGAAGCGTTCCAGCAGCTGCATCTGGTAGTAGCCGGTCGACTTGCCCAGGTTCGTGCCGTCGCCGTAGTCGGCCGCAGGCACCAGGTTCGGGCGCGGGGTGTTGCCGGTCAACGACTCAGCAAGGCCTGCGGTCTGGTCGGCGGCCAGCACCGTCCCAGCGAAAATGGTCTCGAAGTTGGTGAAGGAGGTCGCCTGTTCGGTCCGCGGGCGCAGAGGCGAAACGCCCGTGGTCCCCGAGAACGAGATCATCTTCAGGGGCGCCCCGTTGTGCTCCTCCACGATGCCATTCGAGAGCACGCTCAGCTCGATGGCGAAAGGCATGGTCTTGCGCAGGTCCGTCGGTGGAATCGGCAACGTGAACTTCCAGCCTGAGACGATCTGGTAGGTCGTGGACGTGAGATCGAAAGCCCCTGTCCCCGCTCCAGACCCAAAACGGTTGTCGGTCTGAACCACCAACAGCTGGAACGGCCACGACTCGTTCCACCGATGGGACTGGATCTCGGAGTACTGCCAGAACGGGTCCGTGTTCTTCGACGGAGCCTGGTTCTGGTCAGCCGCGAGCTGAGCCGCGGACTGGCCGCTGGTGTTGGCGCTGATGGGGTAGCTCATGGACCTAGAGATTGCACTACGGGGTGGTGAACGAAACGCCGTCCAGCGACACGTTGATGTTGGTGTTCCCGACGCAGGTCACCTTCCCATCGACGTCGATCTGCACCTGGCCAACGATGATCTTCGAGTCTGGCCGGTAGCCTGGAGGGAGGGTGGTGATCAGCGGGTCGTTGAGCGAGGGGTTGCCGATGTAGCCGGTCAGCTGGACCTCGTTGAGCAGGTTGATCTTGTAGCGAGGCACCGAGTAGCCAACCAGGGCACCCCACCCACCACTCAAGGAGAGCGTCTTCCAGGCCACGCTCGAGGAAGCCATCATGGCCGCGATGGTCTGTTTGAAGGTCTGGCGCACCTGGACTCGGAGGGAGTCCGGCACAATGCTGTCGTCGTTGTAGGAGGTCATCGCTCCGAGGTCGGGGACGTCCGGCGACGTCCCCGCGTAGAAGATCTTGTCGAGAGCCGTGTCGAGGGGGCCACCAGATGCGAGGAAGTCGACCTGGGCTTGAGTCAGCGGGAGAGGAGGACGCGGAGCCATTAGTCACCCATGTTCAGCAGAGAGAGGTACGGGATCGACCCAGCTTCGAAGGCGGTGATGGTGGCGGTGAGAGCCGCGAGGGGAGCGGCCATGCTGGTGAGAGCCGTGGCCGCCGCCTGCATGGGAACCGAACCGATGACGGCCCCGACCGTGGGAACCTTCATCGCCACGCCTGCGGCCTGAAGGTTGGCCGCTGCGGTCGCCATCAAGCCCGTCAGTGTGGCGATCGAGGCCAACATGGACGTGTGCATGGCCGCCTCGGCAGCGCGGTAGGTGGTGCCCTTCATGAAGGCGTCCGTGGCCGCGCCCACTTTCAGCCCCAAGGTCGCCTTGATGTTGCAGGTCAAATTGCTGTTGATGTTGACCCCGAAGTCTCCGGTGATGTTGGTCTTGTCCGACTTCACCTCGAACGTGTGGGCCAACACCGAGACCTTCGAAGCCGAGTGGTCGATCTTGATCAGCTGCGACCCATCGGGAGAAGTGAGCTGGAGAGACCCGTCGTTGGAGAACTTGAAGGAGGAGCCCCCAGGTGAAGACGAATCGACCAGCGACCCGTCGGCGTTCGTGGCGCCGCCGTACTTCACCTCCAGCTCGCCGTCCTTGTTGATGCCAGCGGTGATGCCGTTGAAAGCGAAGTCGAGGTGGTGCCCTTTGTCCTTGCTGTCGGCGGGCATCATCGGGTGTGGAGCGCCGCCGATGATCAGGCAGTCTCGGCGGATGCCGTTGGGGCACAACAGCAAGACGATCGAGCCCGGCTGAAGGACCGTCGGGTCTGCATGCGGGTCAGTCAGAGGACGCGGGGTCCAGGTGAAGAAGTCCGCGACGCCGCCGAAGAGGGTGGCGATTCGACACCGAGGGATGATGGGCCTCGTGGCGGTCCCGTCCTTGACCAGCAGCACGATCTTGACGTCGTACTCGATGCGGTTGCCGTTGTAGTTCTCTTCCTCGCCGGGGTAGTGAACCGCAGTCACCTGACCCATGCGCAAGACCGGGTCCGAGACGTTGATCTCGGCCCCAGACTTCGATTCGCTTGTCCCAACCCGGTAGAACTTCGGGACAACCGTTCCGTCTTCAAGCACGTTGCCCATGGCTACCCTCGATCTTCAACGCTGAGGCCAGGCCCAGCAGGAATGGGTTCACCGTCGAGCGAGTACTCCGAGGTGAGGTAGACGTTGTCGCCCGCCTCGTTCGAATCCGTGAGAGTGCTCAGCCCGTGCGACAGCGTGAGCGAGGTCTCCCACATTTTTCTTCCGTCGGGGGTGATCTGGTAGATGTGGGTGACTCCCTCTAGCTGGTAGAGGCCGCCGTCGTACTCGACGTTGTCGCCCTCGGCGATCGGCTCTTGGATGCCCTTGGTGGTGACGGCGCCGGACCAGCGCAGGTGGCCACCGCACATGATGTCGGACATTATCAGGGTCCAGATTCGGCCAGGCGACCCATCGTTGGTCTGGGCTGACTCGATGGTGTTCGCCGACACCGTGCGCTCGAAGGCGTAGAGGCCGTTGCGGAAGATGTCGGCCTCATCAGCCACCGGAGAGTGCCGGGCGAACCCGGTGATCTGCTCGTTGATGGAGTTCGGGTTGGTGGTGTCCTGGCCCATGAGGTGGACGAAGTTGGTGCGCAGCGCGTCCGAGGTTCCGAAGAAGTCACCAACCACCAGCTGCTCCGAGATTCTCCAGCGGGGCACCGAAGTGAAGGCCGTCGCCTCGTGAGTCTTGCTGGCGAAGAGGTTGCTGGAGAGGGGGAGCTGCCGGGCAACGAGGGATGGCCGGATCTTCCCGTCCGCGCAGACCCGGAGGGCCGTGTACATCTCGTTGATGGGCTCGTTGAGGTACGTGTGGATGAGAGACCATACGGTGGTCTTGTCGAAGTTGAGGGCCGTCGGGCGGAACTCTCCGGTGAGCAGCTCGTAACCGACCGGGATGAAGCCCTTCCAGGCAAAGTCCCCCGTCTGGTCCTGCGAGCCCGTCAGCGAGCCACCTTCGTAGCGCTGGATGCCGATGGACTTGTGGAGCACGTCGTTGTAGCTGAGCCCCACCTCCTTCGAGTACTGGTTGTTGGGGTCGATGCCAAGGTACTTGCCGATGGACTCTGGCACGCGGTACGCCACGTTCGGCGAGGCCTCGAGCGTGTGGGCCAGGTAGCGGAGGGTGGAGTTCGCCTCGCTCGAGGAGACCACCACCTCATTCAGGTTTTTCGACAAGGCATTCGGTCCCAGCCCGAGGCAGATGTTGAGGAGCTTGGGGATGGCATCCGACGCGGTGATGCCGCCGTTCTTGCCCGATGAGTTGTAGATGAAGTCGTTGGCCGCGCTGCCCAGGTCCTGCATGAACTCGAGGGATTCCGGGGCATAGCGCGTGCGCAAGATCTCGTTGAAGTACAGCTGGGCGTCCAGCTCCGTGAAGGCCATCGCCGTCATCGTGTAGTTGGTCTTGAAGCGACCAAGCTGTGTGTTGCGCTGGCGGTCTCGTTTCATCGACTTCACCCGGCCGACGAACTTGAGGCCGTCGCGAAAGTCGTTCGCGGGCTGTTGGTTCTGTACCAGGTTCTTCACTCGGAGGAAGTCGTCCTCGTTGTTGAACAACCACGTCATCACCCAGTCGCCGGGCGCCACATCCTTGAGGAGGTTTGAGCCGATGTCGATGAGCTTCATCCCCATCGACTTGAGGTGGTTGGACTTGTCGTTGCCGACCTGGACGTACGCGATCTCGCTGCTCAAGAGCACCGGGTCCAGCTCTGCCACTGGGTTGTTCCGCGCGTCGGAGATGGACCCGGTCAGCTGCTCGGGGAGGGCCACGAAGTTGTCGGGCTGCTTCGGCGACAGGACGGTGGTGCGAAAGTTCTGGAAGAAGCTGTCGGGGGCCTCTTCGGGAATCACGAAGTTGCCCACGCGCTGGGCCGAGATCTGGTCGAGCCGGTTCCCCTCTGCGTTGAAGGTCTTCAGCGAGTCGCCGATGACCCCCGGGTTGAAGCTGTTTCGGTAGCGCAGGCGCACCACCAGAGTCAGCGCCCAGTTGGAGACCTGGTGGGAGTCGCTGGTGTTGGGCTTGATCTCGTAGACGTAGGCCATGGGTCTCTACTGGGGCTTGTTGTTGGTGGGCTTCGCCGACGACTTCGGAGCCAGTGCAGTGTCGATACCCTGGACGATGTGTTTGGTGGCGTCTTCGAAGGCCTTGTTGAGGGCCGTTCCAAAAGTGTCGCCGAAGGTCTTCACGAAGATCGAGGACAGCTCCATCTTGATCTTCTCGGTGTTGTTGACCTGGGCCTCGGCCATGCCAGCCGAGTGCTTGGCGAACTCCGTCTGGGACTTCGGCACCGAGGTCGCGGTGCCGTTGCCGATGTTCCCGGCCATCCCGACGAAGGCCTTTGCCTGGTCGATGCTCTCGAAGGCGCCGCCCTGGAGGAGTGCCTGGGCGGTCTCACCGCGGGTCGCCTTGTCGGCACCGGCCATGGCCTTGAAGAAGTTGCCGCCCGAGTCCTTGAGGGCACGCTCGAGCTTCGAACCGCGGCCCGCTCGACCGGCGGCCAGGGCATTCATCCGGCCGTTGAGCACGTTCATTCGGACATCTTTCGAGATGCCCATCTCATCGTAGCTCTCGCCGCCGTCGAGCAGCTCGGAGAGCTTGGCGTTCTGGAGCATGCCGACCTGGAGGCCCGTGCCTTTGCCGCCGAGAGCCTTCACCGCGGCGCTGGCCGAGACCGCGCGCATGTAGGAGTTGCCGCCCGTGAACGAGTCCATCGAGCGCATCGCTCCGACGTTCTGCTGGGCGTCGAAGACGTTGGTGTCCTTGTCGAAGCCCGAGGACAGGATCCGGCCGTACTCCATGCCGGTCGACTTGCCGCCGTTGGCCGTGATCGAGGCGTCCGCGATCTCCTTGCCGATGGTCTCGAAGACCTTTGCGTCATTGAAGCCGTTCTTCAGGCCTTTCTCAGTGCCTCGCTCCATCGCCTTCGACATCGCGTCCTGAAGCCGAGCGTACGCCTGCTCCGGAGCAGCGGTCTTGTCGCCGCCCTGGGCCGACGACATCCGCGCCAGGATCTGCCCGGCCGCGCTGCGGTCGATGCCCATCCGCTCCATGCCCAGCGTGCCTTCCATCAGACCCATGTGGTGGGTCGTGGTGGTCTTGGACATGTTGCCGTCGGTGCCCGTGTACCCCTGGGCTTCGAGAGCCTTGATCCGGTCCTGGCGCCCGTCGTTCTCGGCCTTCTTGGCGTTGAACCCGTAAATCATGTCCATCTTGTCTTGGTGCTCAGCAAAGGCCTTAAACATCCCCTTGTGGCGCTGCTGGAGAGGCACCGAGAAGGCCTTGGCGATGGGCACGTTGATGTTGCTGGTGCTGCTCGAGGAAGAGCCAATCACGCCATCCCGGCCGTACTGGTTCATGAGGTCGGAGGCGACTGCGTTGGACTCACCGAATCCGAGCCCGTAGCCACCACCGACGCCCCACGCCCGCATGTGCTGGCCCTGGTTTCGCTTGGCCGCACTGACCATCTCGGGAGCCATCGTCTCGAAGGTCTGGATGGCCCCCATCTTGGTGGGGTCCTGGTCTTCGAAGCCCCGTTGCTTCGCCAACATCATCTTGGCGGTCTGGGCCTGCGGACCGAAGTTGTAGATGTCCTGGACTCCTGAAGCCATGCCTCCCAGGGCATCGCCGAACTGGAGGTTGGCGGCCGACTTCACTGCGCCCGTGACCACGCCGCCGTAGGCCGAGGCCTTGGACATGGTGGCCGCGCCCGAGCCGGTCACCGCGTCGTTCACGGTGGTGCCGTTGCCGGTCTTCAGGGTGCCCATCAGCTGGGGGGCGACGTTCCCGTACATGGCGTTCTGCCCCATGTACCTCTGGTAGTCCTGGGCGCCTGCCAGGTTGTTGATCATGCCGGTCTGCTGCTGCACCCCCAGGTTGATGGCCTGCTGGGCTCCACCGGCTGCTGCGGAGACATTGGGGTTGGCCTGCAAGCTGTTCCCGGCTGCCCCATTGACCATGGAGCGCATCATCCCCACAATGCCGCCGCCACCTCGAGCCCCGATGGCGTCGTGGACATCCCTTGTGGACTCGAGCTTCTCCCAGCTCTGCTGGCGATTGATGCTGGTCGACATCAACGCCTGGCTGATGCCTTCCTGCTGACTCGAGAGGCTTGAGATCATGCCCGGGGAAGCGCCGCTCTTCAGCTTCCCGAGTTCCTTGTAGGTCTTCGCCAGGGTGTTGAGGGCGCGGTCCAGTTCCACGATCTCGCGCTTCTGGGCCCCCATCGACTGCTTGACGGCCGACGACATCGCCTGGAGGGCCTCCTTGCTGGCCCCGCCCAAGCTGGACAGCAACTGCTTGTTCTCACGGATGCTGGCCGCGAACTCCTTGCCAGCTCCCTTCGACCCCATTCCAGTGGGGGTGCCGCCGGGAGTGCTGCCCGAGGACATGCCGCCCGACATGCCCCCGCCCATGTTTTTCATGGCCTGGGACAGCTTGGTGAAGTCGTCGACCAGGCCCTTGATGGCGAGCTTGGTGGCCTGGACCGAGGCCTGGTCGACGGTAAATCCGAACTTGATTGATTTGTCGGCCATGGCGAGATCCTAGTAGTTGTAGTAGATTGCTCACCGCTTCTTGGGGGGCTGCTTCACTGGATCCTGAGCCAGAAGGGCCTCCATCTCGGCTTCGGTGATGTGCTGCACCACCACCAAAGGCTCCCCCTTGACGGCGGGCTTCTCCTCGATCGGGACCGGGGCGTCCTTCTTGGCCTGCTTGGCCGCCCGCTTCTGGGCCTTCTTGGCCTCCTGCTCGTTCTTGATGTGGATGATTTCGTCCAGCTCTGCTTCCTCGGCGGCCTTGGCCTCCTCGAGCGCCGTGGCTTCGTCTTCCTCGAGCAGGAGTTCGTCAATGTCCCGACGCACCAGCTCACCCTGCGGGGTCTCGAGCTTCTCGAGGTCGTCTTCCCAGCGACACTCGTAGTAGTGCTGGAAGACGTCGTCGATGGGGAGCCGCTCGACTTCGTGAAGCGGGGTGTGGAACTCCCTGGAGTACCAACGAAAGACCCGGCGTAGGAAGTACTCTGGGTCTGACTCGGGAGTCAGAACGGCGGCCAGCGCGAGTATTCGAGCTGTGCGATGGTCGCCGATCATGGCTTACTTCAGGGCGTCGCGGATGCCGCCCTTGGCTGCGTCGGCCTTGGCCTTGCGGGCCAGCTTCAGCTTCTCCTTGCCGTCCACCACCGCGTTCACGATGGCGTCGACCAGGTTCTCGTCCTCGCAGAGCTGCCCGAACTCCATGGTCTCCCAGAACTTGGGCCACTTGATGAGGTGGACCCGCAGGAAGGCCAGCTGCTGGGCACGGAAGGCCGCCGTGGGGGCTGCGTTGAGCGAGTCCGGGCCCAGGATGGAGCGCTTGATCTCGTCGATCTTCAGCGTCTCCTGGAAGGACAGCTTGGTCTTGGCCTCGAAGGTGCCCTTGTGCTGCTCGTACGTCTCCGAGCCTTCGACGTCGATGGGGAATTCGAACTTGGGATCCATGGTCTGCTCCTGGGTGTAACCGATCGGCTACATTCGTGAATGTCACCGATTGGCGACATCGGACTGCTATACCTCGAGGCGTATCAGGGGTTTAGGGGAGACCGAGCGGCCTCGACCCACAATTTGTAGATTAGGGCTTGACCCTCAGAAGCACCTGGAGTAGAGTCTCTCTCGTAGCAAGCAGCTGACTCACAACCTGGGGGTGTACCGGTTTCGACTTCGAGCCGATTCGACAAAGAGCGAGCAGGGTGGGCTACGGACCCCTTCAAACCCGTGGCACAAACACAAAAGCCAACGACTACGTCGATGGTCCCCAGCTCCGCGCTGCGTAAGTAGTGCGGGCAGGGCCTGGAGCAAGCCTCGCGGCCTCTACTCCACGTTATCCACTGTTTCTCTGACGGTGGA
The DNA here is from genome assembly GCA_043755105.1 of Myxococcales bacterium. Taxonomy (GTDB): domain Bacteria; phylum Myxococcota; class Myxococcia; order Myxococcales; family Myxococcaceae; genus JAYUUC01. The sequence continues at coordinate 20,696 of JAYUUC010000375.1, read as the reverse complement.
GCGCAACGTCAAAAAGAGACGCTGAACTACAAGCCTTTCAGGAGCTTGTGGTTCCTAAGATGATCCTGGAGCCCTCTACAACGGTGCTGGCGCCCGAGTAGAAAAGCCGTCCCACCAGACACGCTCGTAGGGCTTTGTCTTAGACGCTGGAAGGACCGCAGTTCAACTCTGCGCACCTCCAACGTAGTACTCCCTGGCTCTGGCCGGGGTTTTGTAGTAGCTCGGGTCTGTTGCCCAACTGGAAGAGGCGCTGGCAAGTAGGGGGTGACCCTGAAAGCCGGTACAGTGCGGGTTCGACTCCCGCCAGACTTTGGCACCGTGGTTCTGTCGCCTGTTGATAAAGGCAGGGGCCTAGCCCGAAAGGGTGACAGCGCCATCCCCCTAGAAAGGGACTGCGGGTTCGAATCCCGTCAGAATCATGGTTTTTGTAGTACCTCCCGTGAGCTTCCGGGATCCTTCTTCGGAGCCCCCATGTCCAAGCTGGCTGGCAACGACCTCGAGATTGAGCGCAAGTTCACCCTCAAGCGCTTCCCCATGTTCATCAACACCCTCTTGGAGAATCGGTCCAGGAGCGTCAAGACCCTCTACATCGACCAAGGCTGGCTTCCGGGCAAGAAGATCCACGAGCGGGTTCGGAAGACCACCCAATTCAAGGGGGCGCCTGCCGAAAAGTCGGTTTACACCCGGACCGTGAAACTGGGCGAGGGATTGATCCGCCACGAGTACGAAGAGACCATCAACCGGAAGTTCTGGGTCTCCTTGTGGAGCCTCACCGACCGGCGCCTGAGCAAGGTCCGCTACGTCTACACCGACCCTCAGGGCGTGAAGTGGGAGTTCGACACCTTCAACAGCTCGAGCAAGCGGTCCAACCTCATGCTGCTCGAGGTTGAACTTCCTTCGACTTCGACCATCCTCAATCCGCCGGACTGGATTAAGGAGGTCATTGATCAGGAGGTCACGACCGAACGCCGCTACACCAACCTCTTCCTGGCCCGGCCTTACCATGGCTGACCTGGTCTTCAACGACGCTGGTGGGAACCCGCTCAAGTACGGCGACTTCATCGCCTACGCCTCGATGCACGGCCAAAGCCCCGGGTTCTCCTACGGGGTGGTCTTGAAGGTGGTGCAGCCCAAAGGGTCTCCCCACGACAGCGCTCCCAGGGCCACGAAGCTCAAGATCCAGGGTCTCACGGATTGGCCCCAGTTTGGGCCCAACAAGAGGGCCTCCTATCTCGAGCGGCCTGAGCGCGTCATGAAGATCGTCTGGACTCAGGTGCCGCCCGAAGTGTGGCGTCGCCTGACCGAAGTCCTCGACGGTCTGAAGAAGTGACCACCTCGAGGTACGACCAAACCAATGGCGTCGTGGTCCTCTGCGCCAAGTGCGGGCTGACCGATGCCATTCTGGTGAACGACGAGATCGTCTTCTGCGGCCGGTGCGAGTTCTGCCGCGAGTGCAAGAGCCTGTTCGTCCCGGATGCAGGCTACTTCCACTCCCTGGAACGAGGTTGTTCTCGCATAATGGAGAACCTGGTCATCTACGACGAAGACTTCGTTCTCTCAGTTTGAACCGGAAGCCCAGGTAATTCCTGGGTTTTCTTTTTTGCTTCTAGTACTTGTAGTTCGGGCGGTCCTCGTGTAGAGTCCTTTCATCGCTGAGGGCAACACCGCCCACGAAGCTAAGGAGTCCGCAATGAACGTCGAGACCAACACGATGACCTCCAACGAGCAGAACGAGTCGACCGAGCAGCTGGATGTCTCCTACTCCACCCCGAAGTCCTGGGGCGCCGAGCTGGGTTTTGGTGGGATGGAGAAGCTCTTCCGCATCCCGACCGCCCGCATGTCCGAGGTCGAGGACAACGTGGCGAAGCTCAACAAGCGTGCCCTCAAGCTCGGGTTCGCCCCCATCTCCTTCAAGGTCCTGGGCAACGTCCTCCGCGACACGCGCAAGATCGACATGATGCGCCGCTCCATCATGGAGTCCCTGACCATCGTCGAGCTGGTGGGTGGCGATGAGGCCCTCTACATCAACGGCTGGTCGCTGGTCGGGTCGGTGGAGCACACGGAGTTCGGCAACCTGCTGCGCAGCCGCTCGGGCTTTGAGCTGCCCCTGGAGTACCGGATCACGAAGGCGACCCGTTGCGACCACTGCAACGTCCAGCGGGACCGCATCTCCACGGTGGTGATCGTCAAGGACGGCCAGTACATGCAGGTCGGCCGCAACTGCCTCCACAACTTCTTCGCCGTGGACCCGATGAAGGCGATCTCCTGGCTGGAGTGCGTGCTCAGCTGCGAGACCTCCTTCCACGACCTCGAGGACGGCGAGGGTGGGATGTTCGGGGGCTACGTCAAGGGTGGGTCCCTGGACAACATCCTGGCCCATACGCTGCGGGTCATCCAGGCGTACGGCTGGCTGTCGCGCTCGAAGGCCGCCGAGTTCGGGAAGGGCATGCCCACGGCGGACATCGTTCACCGCTGGATGACCGAGACCAGCAAGACCATCGACACCTTCTATAAGCTCTTCCCTGAGCTGAAGGTCGAGCTGACCCCGGAGCAGGTCGCCACCAACAACGAGCTGATCCAGGCGGCCATCGACTACACCAAGGGCTTCGAGCAGCTCCCCAGCATGAACGACTACCAGCACAACCTGCTGGTCATTGCCAAGCGCGGCTACGCGGATTGGAAGGCCCTGGGGCTCGCCGCCTCGATGATGTCGAGCTACATGCGCCACATGGAGATGCAGCTCTACAAGGAGCGCGTGGGCAGCCTCACGAAGGATTCGGTGTATGTGGGCGAGGTCGGCGAGCGTCTCACCATGGACGTCGAGATCATCTCGGTGGTTGAGAGCAGCAACGACTTCGGCATCAACTACCGCACCAAGATGGTCACCACGGACGGCAACCTGCTCACCGGCTTCCTGAGCAACAACATCGGGGCCGCGGGCGACAAGTGCCGAATCTCCTTCGGGGTCAAGAAGCACAACGAGTACCAGGGCCGGAAGGAGACCATCGTGAGCCGGGTCACCCGCTGGACCGAAGAGGGCGTCAAGGAGGCCGACGAGAAGGCCGCCAAGAAGGCAGAGAAGGCCGCTGCGAAGGCCCAGAAGGAGCAGGAGAAGGCCGCCAAGGCCCTGGCGAAGGCTGAGAAGGCTGCTGCCAAGCTGGCCAAGTAGGCGCAGTACCAAGGGGCCTTCGGGCCCCTTGTTTTGCGGAACGGCTTGAACTACAATGTCTTCAGTCCCCCTACCCAGGAGCACAAAATGGCTCGATGGTATGTGGTTGATACGAAGACGACTCGCTGTCTGATCTACCTCAACCTCAAGACCATGGAAGAGTTCATTTGCGGGGACATGAAGCTCGACACCTCGGACCAGGAACTGGTAGACATGATTTTGACGCCCGAGATGAATCCCTGTGAGGGGGACCAGATTTCGGTCGGGAGCATCCAATTCGTCATTGGCGCCCAAGCGGCTGCCTGAGGTTCAAATGAAATCGAACGGGATTCTGGCCAATCACCTCTTCTTCAACCAGCTCTGCACGATGTTCACGCTGATTGAGATGCAGCACATCCAGCGTGCCCTCGGAGCGCCCGAAGGTCCGGAAGACGCCCAGGGCATGTCGGCGGTTCTGGTCAACATCTCCCACGAGTTCATGATGTTGACCGGGGACTTCTGGGTGGCCCTGCACAAGACGAGGGGCAGCAAAGAGATGATCCAGGTCGACCTCTCCCTGAGTGCTCTTCGAGAGCACCTCGAGCTGCTCAAGGAGGACCTGCGCGAGGACACCTTCCGGGCCTTCATGGGGGCCGACGCGGATATCAAGGGCGCCGTCGCCACCATCAAGGACACCCAGGAGAAGTTCCGGGTCGTGCTCGAGCAAAACAAGGAGAACCAGGAGCACGCCCTGGCCCTCCGTGAGGCCGCCGACAAGGCCCGCTTCAAGTTCGACATGAAGCAGCCCAAGGAGCGGGCGTGATGGAAGAACACATTCATCAATGGACCCTCCGCGGTGAGGCGAAGCTCAACTTCTATCGGTATTGCGAGAGCTGCGGCCAAATCCAAGCCAAACCCAAGGATGGTTCCTCCGATTGGTATTTGAGAGCCACTCGTATTCCTGCGAAGGGGCCAGCATGAACCCGCCCAAGATTCTGACCCTCGAGCAGCTCTTCATGTGCGTGGCTGTGGCCCAGCTGAAGACCGGCGACCGTTCGGCCCTCACCAACCAGACCCGCACTATGATGGCCATGACCCTGGACCAGCTGCCCAACAACGTCCTGCTCAAGGTGCTCGATCAGCTGCATGGGTTCGAGGTCGTCGAAAAGCAGAAATCCGGCCCCGACACCATCTACATGGTGTCCGAGGCCGGAGCGAAGGTCATCGCGATGACTGCGGGCTACATGGACATGGCCCGGATGGCCATCCGCATCAACCTGCACCTCTAGAGCGAGCGGCGCTCCAGGATGTAGTCGAAGGGCTCCTCCACGGCTTCATCGACTGCGCCGTAGTCCAGGGCCTCTTCCCAGTCCATGTACCAGGGGCCCTGGGCGATCCGGGCCTCGAGGTCGACCTCCTTGATCTTCATTCGGGAGGCCTCGACCGCGCTCATGCGGTTCGAGGTGATGTCCACGAAGGCGTCGGAGATGGCCTGAGACTGTGCGTCGGGCATGATGTTGGGGTTCCAGGTCCGGTGGACCATCAGCTGGGAGCCCTTCACGATGACCCGGTGGTGGCACTGCTGGAGCAGGTAGAAGCCCGCCGACATCGCCCGGCCGGACACGATGCAGTTGATCTCGAGGGGAGACCGCTGCATCATCCCCGCAATGCGGTCCATCTCCTCCACCGAGCCACCCTCAGTGTCGAAGACCACAATGACCTCGGAGGCGCCGTTGATCTCAGCCTGGAGTAGCCCGCGGCCCCACGCCACCGAGTAGGCCGTGTCGACGGCGTGGTAGGGGATGGTGAGGACCGGCACGTACCGACGCTCGGAGTACTTCTTGACCTGCTCGTCAATCGAGTAGTCGAAGAGCCCGATGAGTGGCTCCGACTGGCTGGTGGTCACCACCGTATGGGGGTGCCTGCTGGCCGAGCAGGTACAGAGCATCAGGAGAAACAGGAAACACTTGAACAGGCGCATGACGGCCTCCTGTTTCCGAGATTGCGTCGTGAATGGTGTTGTGGTCTAATTGGAATTCCTCGAAGGAGTACTCCATGTTTGAACTGCTGGTCGACGGGAACAACATGCTGTGGCGGGCCTACTCGGTCTCGCCCGAAGCTGCGCCTGGGCAGGTCTCTATGCGCCCGGCCAAGCTCTTCCTGAGCATGGTGGCCAAGTACGTGGAGCGCTATCAGGCAGCGCCGGTCTTCTTCTGGGACGATGAGGCCGAGCCGATCGCCCGGACCTCGCTCTTCCCGGAGTACAAGGCCAACCGGAACACGCCCGAGCGCAACATCAAGGCTGCCGCGGTCGCCCAGCAGCGCATGTTCCTCCGAACGATCCTGGACCTGAAGTTCCGTCAGTTCGTTCCCCAGGACGGGTGGGAGGCCGACGACATCATGGCCACCTTCATCCACTCGGCTCGCTTGGATGACCACCTCGGCGGCAGCGAGCTGAACCCCTACTTCTACATCCTGTCCTCGGACAAGGACCTGTGCCAGCTGCTGGTCTACGACCGGGTCAAGCTCCTACGGCCGAAGTCTGGCGTCGAGTGCCAGGAGCTGACCCGCGAGTCCGAGGCTCCGTGTGGCAGCTGGGCAGCCTTCGGGCTGATGAAGGCCCTCATGGGTGATCCTTCCGACAACATCAACGGGGTGCCCGGGACCGGCGAGGTCTGGGCTGCTCGCCACGCCACCCCCATGAAGAACGGTGACCCGGTGGCTCTCTTCTGGGAGAAGTTCAACCACTCGGAGGCCTTCCTCAAGACCGAGGAGGGCCAGAAGCTCGAGAAGGCGTTCGTCAACAAGCAGAAGGCCCTCTTGCCTCACCGAGAGCTGATCGAGCGGAACCTGAAGCTGGTGACCCTGAACAAGGAGATCCGCCCGGCCCCGCAGGCCCCCAAGCCAACCCAAGAGAGGGTGGACTTGCTGGTCCAGAAGGGCAAGGTCCGGGAGGAATACGACCGGTTGCTCCGAGCTTCCTCAAGATTCTTGTAGGGACAGGCCCCGAAAGGGGCCTTTCTATTTGGCACTGGCGTAATCTACCGCCTACAGCCAACCCTATGAATTTCCGAGGATACCCATGGCCGAAAGCAAGACCACGAAGCTCCTCGAAGGACTGGCGAAGGACATGCAGTCGCTTCAGGTTTCGGTGAATGTCATCAGTACCCGGCAGGAGGAACGGTCGAAGAGCGAACAGTCCATTCAGCAGCAGCATAATCTTGAAACCCAGCAGACAGCTGCCAGGATTCAAGAGCTGGAGGACAACCGCGTGACCTCCCAACAGTTTGAAAAGCTCGAGGACCGGGTGACTACTGCCATTCAGGCGGGGTTCGAGAACTTGAAGCCTACCTTCGAGAAGCAGGAGAAGATCAACAAGGAAGTCGAGGATGACTTCGAGAAGATCAAGCTCAAGATCGAGGCCGACAAGAAGGAGGTCGACGGCAAGTTGGGCACGATCGGGCTGGCCCTCAAGTCCTTCGAGTGGGTGGAGCGAGCCGTGTGGGTCCTGTGTACAGGAGCAATTTTGACGATGGTGGGAGCCATCGCCCACGCTATCCTCAAGTAGGCTCTCATGAACTCCGACAACGGCAACAACTCCCGCAAGCTCCGGCTCGCCTACGTGGCGATGCTCGTCATCCTGGCAGGGGCCTGCATGGCCGCGGGTTGGCCCATGTTCGGACCCTTCTACCAGACCATGGTGGGTGGCATCTTGGGCGCCGCAGCCATCTACACGGGCGGCAACGTCACCACCAAGTGGGTGGCCAACCAGGTCGACCCCCAGCTCCAATTCCCTCCGGCCCCGACCATCCAGGTGAATCAGCCGGTGGTGCCGGTCATTCCTATCGAGCAACACGGCTTCATCCATCCGGAGCAGGAGATCCAGGCGGGCTAGTTCGACTTCACAGCAGACAAGCGAAGGCCCTGGTCATTGCTGACCAGGGCCTCTTTGTTTCTACGGCGTGGGCCGCGTGTTCCAGGTCTGGATGTAGGCTCTCCCGGCCTTGCGGTCCTCGTTCCAGTAGCGGTTGACGGTCGCCCGGTTGATGCCTGCCCCCTTGGCGATCTTGACCTGGTCCAGGCCGCGGTTCGCCGGGTCGGAGACGAAGCGGTTGTAGTTCGCCCGCTTCCAGGCGTTCTTGTTGACGCGCCCGCGCCGGTTGTAGGCCGCCGTGGGCAGGCCGAACTCGTCGAGGGTCATCGGGGTGGGAGCGGCCTTCACGTCCGGCTGCTTGGGGAAGCCGCTGAGCAGGTCGCCCAGCGTCATCTTGCCCTGGGCGGTCTTGGCTGCCAGCTCGACGAGCCCCGGGCGCTTCTGGTCTGTCTTGGCCGGGGCCTTCTTGGGCTTCGACTCGTCGAGGGCCCGGTTCTTCATGGCCTCGAGGTGCTCAGCCCCATCATCTTCGACGAGCTTCAACGGCAGACCCAGCTCCTGGGCGCGCTGCTCGACGAAGGCGTTCAGGTCGAACAACTCCTTGAGCAGCTGCTGGCGGACGTGAAGGTCATCCATCTCGTTCTGCAACTTCGTCGCATCCATGTGGTTCTCCTGGGTGAGGGCCCAGATACAACCACATTTCTCAGCCAACATCAACCACAAAGGAGCGAAAAGTGTGCCCGAGCTTCAGAAGGGCCCCTTTCTTGGCCCCGGAGACGCGCAAGAATGGCCCACGATCGCCGAGAACGACTTGAACGGACGTACCTGGCAGCTCGAGCATGAGCGCGTGCTTGGCCTCTACAGCCTGTTTTAGGAGGTCGATCATGTGAGACATCATACCACCTCTAGCTCAAAAAGAAAGGGTCCCCCGTTGCCGAGGGACCCTTCGAAGCCAGCCTGCTCAGACTACGGGAGGCTCGAGGCGCCGCCGCCCTCGTCCGATGCGTCCTGGCCTTCCTCGTCAACCAGGAGGCCCATGTACGCGCAGGTCATCTCCTCCATCTGCCGGTTGGTGAGGTTGGTGGTGAAGCCAGTCGGCTTGATGTTGCGGATGACGGCAATCGGGTCGCCGGTCGGGTTCTCACGGTCGGTGATCATGATCGTGAGGTCGTTGAAGTTGATCAGGTCCTGGAGCTTGGGGATGCCGTGCTTGGCGTACGGCCCCGCCTTGTACACGCGCCAGGCACCGGCCGTGATGTTGACCGGCTCCATCGCCGTGTACTCGAGCGCGGCTGCCCCGTACCGACCGAGGATGAACGCCGCCTGGACGTCGTAGACGACGCCGTAGGCGAAGTTCATGAAGGTGCCAACGATCTCCGAGACGTTGGTGCTGGGGTTGATCAGCGAAACCTGGGCTCGGGCGCCCGTCATCACTTTGGGAGGTGCCATTTGAGTCGCTCCTGATTACGCCGACTGGATGACCTGGCTGACCAGGAAGTCCGTCTTGATGAAGTAGATGGTGCCGGTGAGCTTGATCTCCAGGCTGCACAGGATGGAGTTGCCCGCGATCTTCACCACCAGCGACTTGAAGCCGCGGGGGGCGTCGTCCGAAGCCGAGATCAGCTTCACGCGCAGCATCTCGGCCAGGACCGACTCCATGAACGCCTTGGCCAGCGAGGCAGTCACGTCGGCCGTCGAGCGACCCTTGAAGGCCTTCTCCATCCGCTTCGACACCGTCAGCGCCACCGTGTCGGAGGCGTAGACGGCCTGGAGCGAGTTGTAGAGGAAGCTCGAGTCCTTGCCGTAGGTGGTCTGGTCGGAGACGAACTGGTAGCCGCCGTCGTCCTGCTTGGCGATCGGCATCAGGCCCTGGAGGAGAGCCGTCTCCATCTGGGAGATCGACTGGTCGTTGAAGTCACCGGCCGCCTGCACCGCACCCGAGATGACCAAGTCCTTCCCCATGATCGACTGGTAGAAGGCTGCCGACTGGCCACCGGCCGCGAAGCATGCAGCGCCCCAGGCCGGGAACTGCGTGATGGCCGAGGTCACCGCCGACAGTGCCTTGACCTGCTGGAACACGAAGTTGCAGCGGTAGTAGGCGATGTTTGCCGCCGACGCGCAGACCACCGCGAAGGTGTCGTCCTTCGAGATGACCGCCTGGCGGTTCTGACGGACCTTCAGGCCCGACATCTTGGTAACGTGCGCCTTCGCCAGCGCGTTCACCGAGTCGATGAGGTAGCTCGAGCTGGAGTCCGTGATGCCGTTGGCGATGTCCGTGCTCGCGTTGACCGAGAACAGGGGCACGACGAAGTTGATGCCCTTGACGCCCTCGAGGTACGTGAAGGCCGCGCCGACCACCGACTGGGTCGACCCGCCGCGCGTCCCGCCCGCCAGCATCTTCGGCGAAGCCATCACCGCGGGCAGGCCGTTGGCCGAGTCCAGCGCCGGGTTGCCGAACTGCACGAGGATGAGGTTCTGCGAGATCTTCTGGAACAGTCGGTAGCCGTCGATCTTGATGCGGGCCGCCGTCGAGCCGAACTGGGTGCCGCAGGTGTACGTCCCCTGGTCCAGAGCCGAAGGGGGCAGCTGGCCCAGGATGCCCGAGCCCGCGGCAGCCGTCCAACCCGGCTGGGCGTTGATGTAGGCGATGAGGTCGCCGATGGTGGTGTAGCCAGCCAGGGCCACCGTCGCGAAGGCAGCGCCCACGCCACCGGCCACGGCCGAGGAGATCTGGAGGATGTTGGAGACCGTCGAGATGGTCACCGAGGCGGTCGTGCCCTTGTAGCCGATCAGGAGGGCGACTTCGCCGCCAGCCGTCACGGACTCCTGCACGCTGTCGGTGGCACGCGAGTCCGCGAGGGTCACCGAGTACTCGGAGGTCGAGCTGATGATGAGGGGCACGGTCGTCGTCGAGACGATGGCGGCCAGCGAACTGGTCGAGCCCACCACGAGGAAGCAGTTGGCCGAAGCCTCGGTCGTGGCGCCCCGGACGGAGCCTTCCGCGATCTCGAGGGTCTTGCCCGCGCCGTCGATCACGACGCCTGCATTGCTGTTGTTGGTGATCGTCACCGGGCTGTAGCAGGTGAACGAAGCCACCGCGTTGGCCTGGGACGTCTGCGACACCGGGGCCGACACGGTGCCCGGCGTGCCGCCCGACTTGTCGGCCACCTTGGTCACGTTGATGGTCGTGGTGGTCGCCGAGGTGACCACGTACATGCCCTCGTTGCTGGCCTGGGGGCCAACCGTCACGAGCGTCGAGGCCGACCCGATGTAGAGGGTGTCGCCAGCCGTCGGGGTCACCGCCCAGGCGCCCGTCGAGGCCGTGATGACCGCCGTGTTGCCGGTGACCACGAAGGTGATGTTCTGGCCCGCGATCGAGCCGCCCGTGTTCACGACTCGGTCAGCGCCGCCCGTGGCGCTCACGCCCGTCAGCGCGTTGGCAGCCGCCACAAAGGCGACCGGGGTCATCTCGGCCGTGATGGCCAGTGGCAGGATGGTCCCGCCGTTCAGGCGCAGGTTGGCGGTCGCAGCCCGGGTCGGGCCGATGAAGGTGAAGGCGCCCGAGGTCGCCGGGGCCTCGGTCGTCGCGGCCGAGACCTGGTAGGAGATCCGGTTGCCCGGCACGCCGAAGTTCTGGTCGTACAGGGTGCCGTAGGTGCCGCCCACCGAGTTCAGGAGGGTGCCCGAGGCCTTGTTCGACTTGTTGGTCTTGACGATCACCGCGCTCGAGAGCACGCCCGTGATCTGAGGGTCCGAGACCGGGTTCGCCAGGATGCCCATCGCGTCCACGATCGGGCCCGAGATGTACTTGGCCTTGACGGTCGCCACCTGGTCCGGGCCGAAGACCGGAACCGAGGTCTCGCTCGAGAAGTCAGCACCACCGTCGGCCTCGCCGATGATGGCCACGACGCCCGTCGCCGACAGGCCCGTGACCGTCTGGAGGGCCTGGATGGTGTTGTAGGCGCCCGGGATGGTGAGGACGCCGGACGTGGTGACGAGTTGAATGGCCATGTAAGTGTTCTCCGGCTCTAAGGATTGCTGTTGGAGTTACTTGCCCGACTTGGGGTCTTCGCTCTTGTTGAAGAGCTTGGCGAAGATGCCCGGACGCTTCGGGGCGGCCATCGGCTGGGGAGCTGCGCCAGCGCCCGGCATCCGGCCGAAGATGCCCGGTCGAGGAGCCGCACCAGCACTGGGACGCATGGCCGCCGGAGGGGCTCGCATCGGGGACGGCGTGCGGAGGTCGTTGGCGCCCGGGGGAGCCATGCGGTTCGCCGACAGGGTGTCGGCCATGTCGAAGGCCTCCGGACCCTTCGGGGTCAGCGGGGGAGGAGCTGCCGGGGCCTGGGGCTTGGCGGCCTTGAAGGCGTCGCCCGCGGCCTGGGACTGCATCTGCTTCCGGGCGTCCGGATTCAGCCCGGGGCCAGCCTTGCCAAGCGTCGGAGCCGCAGTCGGTGCGGGCTTCGGGGTCAGCACCGGCTTCGGAGCGACCGGGGGCTTCGGCGCCATCGGGGCTGTCGGGGTCGGAGGAGCTGGCTGGGTCATCGGCGGACCCGACACCGGCATGGCCTTCGTCAGCGCCTCGGACTTCTTCATGGACTCTTCAGTCCGCGCCTGCATCTCCGACCGGCCCTTGAGGGACGGGTGGTCGCGGCCGGTCTTGGCCTTGTAGTCCTCGAGAATGGACTTGCGGATGTCCTCTGCGTCGACCGCGAAGGCCTTGGGCAGGCTGTTGCGGAAGGCCTCGCGCTCAGCGCGCTCCAGCTCGACCTGCTCTTCGATGGCCGACTTCTTCACCTTCTCGATGTCGCCCGACCCGTCGCCAGCCTTGACAGGCTTGCCCGGACCGTCGGGGACGCCCTTGGCGGACTTCGGCTCCTTGTCGATCCAGGGGCGCGTGTCCTGCTTCAGGGTCTTCTTCATCTTGTTGCCGCAGCCGCAGGGCATCTTGCCGCAGTCGGAGCAGGCGGACTTCCGCACGTCCTCGCAGGAGCCCTTGGGGTGGTGGGTCTTGCAGGACTTGCACAGGAACCCGGCCCCCGTCTTGGAGGACTTGTCGAACTGCTCCTCCTCGCCCATGGCCATCGTCTCACCCGCCCCGCCACCGGAGCCAGTTGCGCCGCCGTCGCCGGGGCCCATGTCCATGCCGTCTTTCTTGAAGGGAGTCGCCATTGGTCACCTTGAGGTACAGCTTTAAGTTTGCTGCCGGTTACGGCTTGGGAACGCGCCGAGGACGAATCATGAAGGCCGGAGCCTCCTGGACCTTGTTGTCCGAATAGGCATGCCACCGATGGGAACCGTCGAGGGTCCTCATCGGTGCATCGGGGTGAAACTCGGTCTGCCCCGGGGTAGTGGGCTCTACGACCATGGGGGAGAGCTTGTCCCCGGCCCGGAGCATCTCGGAGTACATGTTGTGGCGATGCGGATTTCGGATCGCGTTGCCCGGCGAGACGTTGGCCACTTTCACATTCACCGGCACCAGCTCGTGGTGCTCGTTCTCGTACCGGCTTCGAATCAGCTTCTCGGCCTGCTGGTCGTAGTCAGCTCGCTCGGGGTGAAGTGAGCCCGGGATCTGCACTCGCTCGTGCGGGTTGCCCCACATCTTCGCGCGGGGGTCGTCGCTCTTGCGGACCTGCGGAAAGACCGACTCGAACTTCAAGGTCTTGACCGGCTGGATCTTCTGCGCTTCAGCTTCCTGGAGGTTCTTGATCAGCTCTTCCTGCTTCTTGATCTTGTCGTCCAGCGACTTGAGGCCCAGGCGTGCCCCCTCCTCTCGAACCATGCCCAGGGAGGTCTCGAGCGGGATCTTGTGCGAGTAGGGCCTGAAGGTCGTGTTGGTGGTCTTGCCCGTGATGGCCTGGTGAACCGACCCGTGCATGATCTGGTTCAGCTCACGGTGGAAGTCAGTGTCGGGGATTTCCACCCCAATCGCCTTGGACAACTCGCGCTGCTTGTGGGCTGCCAGCCACTCCCAGTGGACCGCCCGAAGACCTTCGTTGAGCGACCGGTGGAGACCCAGCTGGCCCTTGCGCTTCCCCTCCCCGTAGAGCTTGTTGACTTCGCCAACGGTCAAGGCGTGCGACAGCTCGTGCATCTGGCGCCAGCCGTTGGTGTAGTCGTCCAGGGCACCCCCTTGGATCATCAAATGGTTGGTGTTGTAGTTGCGCTTGTTGAGGTCCGGCCGCCCGTACGAGCCACCAGCGAAGTAGGTCGAGTACCCATGGTCAGCCACCGTCCGCTCGATGTCCTGGAGCTTGTTGTGGTAGGGGTAGACCTCGGGATTGCTCAGCTCGCCCTGGGTGCCGTAGGGGACGGCCCACTGAGCGAAGTTGGGAGACTCGAGAGACTTCATCAGCGTTGGCACCACATTTGCGCCCGACGGCGAAATCAGGACACCGTGTCCCAGGGTTGCGTAGTGCTGGGAGGTGTGGCCGTCGTGCCACAGGTATTCGTGGGCATGCGTCTGGGGAGCCTCAATCAAGAGAGACTTGACCAGCCGCAGCTGTTGGAGGGTGTCCCAGCGCTGGGACTTCTTGATCTCGCCCGCCTGCTTCCGGAAGGGGCTGTCGATCAGCTTGTCAAAGTTGAAGTGCAGTCGGAGGTAGCCACCGACGCTTGGGAGCTTGGTGTAGTAGTCCGAAGGGGGCTGGTCAAAGTAGTCCATCGACGGCAGAGAAGGATGAAAGCGCCCGTCATGCTCGCCGTTGGTGTACAACATCTTGTGCTGGCCGTTCTGGCCGAAGACCACTGCATCCTGGCCGAACGACTTGCCCAGCGAGTACATCTGCTCGATGGTGGGGTTGTGGACGATGTACGACTTCTCCGGCGTGCCGTACATGCCATCGGTTGGTTCTGCCTTCAGCCCCATGGCCGCCAGCTGCTTGCCCATGGCCTCGTGGCCGGTCATCTCGGCCGGGAACCGAGGAGACTCGCCCGAGAGCATCCCCATCGTCTGGCCGTGGCGGGCCATGATCGGGTGAGCCTGGAGCAGGTCCGGAAGAGGCTTGGACTGGTCGTTCTTGAGGAGCTTCTCGGCCATGGTAGTCCCAAAGATTGAGGGTTTAGATGGGTCTACCGGTCAGAGGGTCGACATCGCCCTCGAACAACGGGTACTGCGGGGTGTCTGAGCCGACTGGCGAGATGGTCACCTGGGTGGTCACGTACTCGGCCCGGTCGTGCTCAGCGTCCGGCCAGTAGTGGCGCACGGTGCCCGGCATCGTGATGTACTGGGACAGGTAGGTCTCCACGCCCTGGAACTGCCCGGCCTCTTCCCGAGCTTCCGCCGACGACAGGCTGGTCAGCTCGATGCCCCGGGCCTCGAGGTGGCTGCGGCGGTAGCGCAGGAGAGCGAAGCGCATGATCGCGTGGACGTTGAAGATCTCGCTGGGCTCGCCGTTGACGTGGACCCCGATGCGGTAGACCTCCGTCCAGGCAGCCGACTTCAGGTCGACCACCTTCGACTTGTTGGTGTAGCCGCGGATGATGGCGTTGTTGAAGGTCGCCGTCAGCCCGGTGGCCAGGTAGAACGAGTTGTCCGAAGTGGGCACGTTGGGCGGGCTGATGATCTCGTGCTCGAGCCCCTGGTCGTCCACCACCTTCATGCCCGGGATGATGTAGAGGTTGTCCGAGATGGTGGTCGGCACCTGGAACAGGCCGGTGGCCTGGGTGTAGCTCAGAGCTGCGAAGCGGGGAGACAAATCCGGACTGGTGACCTGCATCACCTCTTCCTCACCCTCGCCATTCGTGTCTCCGAGGGTGTTGGCGGTCTCGTTGGACTGGGCAATGGCGATGGTGATGCAGGGGAGCTTGGCGTCCCCCAGGTAGGGCACCACGAAGACCGGCAGCTTGTTCTTGATGAAGAAGTTCTTCGCTGCCTCAAATTTGCTCTGTCTTTCCGCGAGGTTGACGTCCTGGAGGATGTAGTTGAAGCACATGTCCAGCAACCAGGGCTTGAGCCTCAGGTCGTTCAACATCGACACGATGGCCGACTGGAGAACGTAGTCGGTCGCGAAGATGCCCTTCGCCAGGGTATCTCGAGGAACAATCAGTGTTTGAGAGGCTGAAGAATCCATGGTAGAACCAAGATTCCATCAGGAGCATTCGATGACCAACGAAGACGCGCTGCTGGCCCTCCGTACCTTCCAGATCACCTCCGAGCAGAAGCTCCGTCGGGGGCTGGGGCGTCGGGACCAGATGAACCGGGCTCTGGCAGCTGGGAAGACAGTCAACACCAGCCGGTCGCGCTGGATGCTCGAGGTCTCACCCAAGCTCCAGAAGGTCCTGGAGGAGGAGGCCGAGCGGTTCAAGCGGGAACATCCGGACGACCGGCTGTCCAACCTGGACCTGGCCGATGTCCTGGAGTTCGCCTCGAAGAAGCTCTAGAGTTCGCGGTTCAGGGCTTCCAGGATCTCCGGGACGATCTTCTGGTCCCACTCCCGGAAGGCCCACTCTTCCGCACTCGAGAAGAGGTTCGCACCCTGAAATCCAGGGTGGTTGAACTTTTGCTTCTGGGTGGCCTTGAACGTCACGATGTCTCGTCGAGTCCAGGGCTTCCCTTGCTTGTCCTTCTGCTCCGTCTGGTAGATGCGGACTTGCTGCACGGGGCCCATCTTCTGCGGGGGAGGGACCTTCACCTGGTGGAGCAGGCCGGTCAACGGTCTCCCACCCTTGTCGGTCTCGATCTTCCCGAGCGGGATCTTCTGACGCACCAGCATCTGTTTGATCGAGGCCAGCAAGTCGGTGGCGGCCGGGGTTCGGGTGTTGCCGTTCTTCTCTCCCTCGAACTTGGGTGGCTTCGGGTCCTGAGGCTTGACCCCGTCCTCCACCCAGGCCACCGAAGCGTCCAGGTGGATGATGAAGGTGTTCTCGTTCTCCTGGATGAACTTGAGTCCCTCCAGGAACAGGCGCTGGCGCTTCTCGAGCTTCCCGGCCTGTTCGATGACGTGAGCGTGCGTGGCCATGGCCAGCCGCTGCCCGGCTTCGGACATGACCTTCTTGACAGCCTCTTCGAAGTGGGCCTCGAGGGAGAGAAGGTCTTTGATGTCGATGTTCAAGGAGAGCATTAGCCGTTGGGCCGTTTGATCGAGGTGGTGTGCCCCTCGGGCCCGGCGACCTGCCCGGCCCGCACCGAGACCCAGCCCTGCTTCCCGTCGTTGTGCAGGACCTTCACCTTCCCGTCCTTCTCAGCGCCCGGGGGGAGGTTCAGGTGGTTCATCCTGGGGGCGTGGTTGACGATGCCCTTGTCCAGCGACGGTTCGTCCTTGCCGAAGATGCCGGGTCCTTGAGGCAGGTGGGTCTCACCCTGCATCCGGGCGTAGTCGATGAGCTGCCGAGTGAGGTTGCCGCCCTCGAGCCGCATGATGGGCGCGTGGTCGGTGAGTCCCATCGCCTCAGCCACCTTGTCAGAGCAGTGAGCGCACTCCTTGAAGCGATCGAAGTTCGGGCCGACCTGTTCGTCCAGCGGGTGAGGCTGGGCGTTCGGGGTGACGTGCGAGGGGATGGCTTCTTTCGGGACCAGCTGGCCAATGGGGAACTTCTGCCCCTGCCACTCGGGGTCTTTGGTGTCGACCACCGGAGCACCGGGCAGCTCACCCAGGTACTTCTCAAGGCCTTGGCGAATCTGCCGGTGCTTCCAGTAGCCCGCCGAGTGGTACGACATGGCGTCCGGCGCCAGGTTCTTGAAGGTGGCCCCCGGCATCCACGGCAACGTACGCCCGAGGTTGCCCTTGTCCCCACTCATCTGCACGTGGTGGGCCTGGGCCTGCCGGTGCTCTTCGTGGGCCTGCTGGAGAACCTGGGCGAGCTTGTTTCCGTCGAACATGCCCACCGTCTTGTCGATGGCCTTCACCAGCGGCTTCGGGGTGGCCTTCGGCAGGGTCGAGTGCTCGTCCTTCAGGCCGAGCTGGTTGGCGGCCTCGCGGATCATCCCGAGCGAGGTCTCGAGGGGCACCTTGTGGGAGAACGGCTGGAAGCCTTCCGAGGACGGCTCCGTGAACTGACCCGTCACCGCCCGGTGGGCAGCGTCGTGCATGGTCGTGTTCAGCTCCTTGTTGAAGATGTCGTCCGGAATCTCGATGCCGAGCTTGCGGGACAATTCGCGCTGCTTGTGGACCGTCAGCCACTCCCAGTGGACGGCGCGCAGGGCCTCATTCAAGGTCCGGTGGTAGCCCAGCTTGCCGATGCGGCGGCCCTCGCCGTAGATCTTGTTCAGCTCGGGGTAGACCAGCGCGTGGGATAGCTCGTGGATCTGGCGCCAGCCCTTCGTGTACTCCTCCTCCCCGAAGTCACCGCCGGACTCGGGGGTCGGGTCGTAGACCTGGAGGTGGCCCGTGTTGTAGTTGCGGTTCGCCAGGTCGGGCTTCCCGTACTTGCCGCCCGCGTAGTAGACCTGGAAGCCGTGCTGCTTCACCAGGTTCTCGATGTCCGGCAGACGGCCACCGTAGGGGTAGTGGAGCAGGTTGGTCTTGGTGCCCGGCTTCAGCTCGCCGAACGGCAAGGCGAACTTGGCGTAGGTCTTCACGCCGACGCCAGCCGCCTGGTCGTTGGTCGCCGCGGGCCCGACCGGCTTGGGCGGCGCGTCCATGTGGGGGAAGCCCTGGGGGTCCTTCTCGTCTGCCTTGCTGAGGTCCGGCTGGCCCATGATGGTGCCTCGGTGGTGCTCAGTGGAGCCGTCATGCCAGGGATAGGCATGAGGGTGAGCGTACACGCGAGGAGCCGCAACTACAACATCATCTGACACGGACTTCTTCAGCTTGCCATCCGACAGCTGCTTCGCCATCAGCAGCATGCCCTGGATGGACTCCTGGACGGCCTTGTAGGCGTTCGGGGAGGCCTGCTTGAGCTGCTCGATGTCCTGGGCAGACTCCTTGATGGTCTGCAAGATCTGGAGGACCTTCTGCTTGGCCTCCTGGGCCTTGGTGTTGGACTCGAGCCCGGCCTGGTCCTTCTGCTGCTGGGTCTGGGCCAGCTGGTGGAACTCGTCAGCCAGCTCGGACGACTGGTCGGTCTCCGGCTTGAAGGGAGGGTGCTGGGCCAGATACTTCTCGGCCTCCTGGGACTCGTCGTGGTCCTCGGCCTTCTTGAGGGACATGTTGGCCTGCATGCGCTCGAAGACCGGTCGAGTGCGGTTGTCCGGCTTGCTGCGGTCGGGGTGGTGCATCCAGCCGAAGGGGGTGCCCTGGTCGTACGGGACCGGCGCCTCGAACTGGTCTGCCGTGGGGTCGATGATCTCGTTGGTCTTGGGGTTCTTCAGGAAGATGTGGGTGCCCGGCCTCATCTTGCCGTTCGAGTCCTTGTCGACGGCGGCCCCGTGGCGGACGTGGTGGGGCTTCCAGTCGCTCATCTCCTTGCCCAGGCCGTAGTGGACCGCCTGGGAGGCCACGTAGCAGTGACCCGTCATCGGGTTGGTGTGGCCCTTATAGGGCTTGTTGCGATCGTTGTCCGTCAGGGCTCCGCGGACCGCGTCCACCAGCTTCTTGTAGCGCTTGGGGTAGACCGGTTTGACCTTCTTCTCCGAGAGGGCGTAGTGGTCCTCGGGGATGCTCTCGTTCGGGCGCCAGTCGGTCCCCTTCTGCTGGTACTTGTTGTGGCACTCGTCACAGTTGTGGATGTGAGCCTCGAGCCCGGGGAGCATCTGCTTGTGGAACTCTTTGGCCAGTCTGTCGAGGCCCGGCTTGCCACCTGATCCCAGGACAGTCGAGCCATTTGCCAGAATGTCGTAGTCGCTGAACTCTCGGTCGGGCTTGCTTCGCTTCAGGTGGTTGACTCGGGTCCAGGGCTTGTAATCGTCGTTGCCAGGAAAGTGATCGACTCGAAGCTCTTGGAGAGGGTCGTTGAAGTAGTCGGCAATGTGGTAGGACTGAATGTCGTCTTTTTCTTTGTTCGGAGCGTGAAACACCTGCCCGGCGTAGAGAGGGTACTTCGGCGTGGCCTTCCCAAGCTCTTCAGCCTGGAGGGGGTGGTCGAGGTCGAGCTTCTTGGCTGCCGCCTCCCTCGAGTAGAACTGGCCGCCGTCGTCCTGGAAGCCGTGCTCCCAGCCCGTGTCATCCTCGCCCGGCAGCACGCCGAGGTCATGGACGGCCCCCGCCACGATGACCTGGTCCCCGCGCTTGAAGGCCGCCTTGAAGGGGCGCTCCGACTTCTTGACCTTGGCCAGCACCTTCTCGAGGTCGGGCGTGTAGAACTGGATGTCCTTGTTGGTGCCGATGGCCGCCATGAGGGCCCGGTTGGCCTCCATCAGGTTGTTGGCTGCCCCCATGCACACCTGCGAGCCGATGAAGTCCTCGAGCTGTTTCCGGATGCCCGGCAGCTGGGTCAGCTTGCGCGCGTCGATTTGGGCTTGACCTTGTGGTCCAGACTCGGTGATGATGCTGCCACCGTTGTTGGTCACCCAGTTGCGGAAGAGGGTCTGGGCTGACTCCAGTGCCGCGGAAAGACGTCGAGCCAGGTCGGCCTCGCTCTTCAAGGAGTGGCGCTGCTGAACTCGCTCGTACTGGTCGGCTTTCCAGGCGATGAACATCATCATGAGGCACCTCGAGCAGAAAGATTGGCTGGCGCTTGATGTTGTTGAGCACCCGTGATACAACCTCTAGATACCCTGGAGTCTGACAATGAGTGTCGTCGTGAAGACCGATCAGTACTGGGTGGTGGAGCACACCAACTCCCACAAGGAGTGGACCGGCACGGAGAACAAGCTCGGGAACGAGGAGGTCGCTGTCCGAATTGCAAAAGAGGGCGCGGCCAAGATCAAGCACCGTCGGTGGAGGGTGGTCCACGTCCGCATCGAGAACAAGCTGGTGCTCGAGATTCCGGAGGAGGTCCCGGAGCCTGAGCTGACCTCGTGCCAGGCCAGCTTCAAGGACGGGGAGTGCATGCACGCCAAGTGCCCGGTCCCCAAGGGCGACCAGAGGTGCCCGCTGTACAAGCCGACGCCCGATGAGGACTACGGATGCTAGGCAAGGGTGGGTCGGATGATTTGACGGTCCTCCAGGTTAAGCTGGCCCGGAAGCGCCAGCGTCGCTTCGACGCAGCTCTGGCCAACAACGAGCGCATGGCCAAGTTCGACGAGGTCAAGTAAAAAGGGGCCCTGGACTGATGTCCAGGGCCCCGCGGTATTGAGGTCGGAGGTGGACTAGAGGATGCGGCCCGAGACCACGATGGTGAGGGTCGAGCCTGCCACGACGTCGTGCGTGCCGTCGGAGCGGATGCTGAGGCCGAAGCCCGCGGTGCTGCCGGTGATGGCCGCAGCCTTCAGGGTCACGCCGGAGGTGCTGCGCAGGAGGATGGCGTTGGCCGTCAGGGCGGCCAGGGTTGCATCGACCATCGCCACGGGGGCGCCGGACTTGTCGGAGATGGTGAGCTTGGTCGAGCTGGACGTCGCCGACCAGGCCGTGGCGCCGCCCACCACGATCTGGATGTCCTCGATGTAGACCTGGTTGGCCGCGGGCACCAGCGCCGAGGCCAGGATGTCCTTGCCCGCGTTGGCCTCGGCCACCGTCAGGGTGATGCTCTCGCGGAACCGGCTGCCCGGCACCTCGCCCACCTGGGAGATGATCGTGATGAAGGAGTGCTTGTCGACCGTGAACTGGCCCAGGGACGGGTTGCGGCCCTTTGCGTCGGCCAGGATCACCCCGGTCGAGCCCGTCTTGCCGACCACCGTGTAGCCGATGCCTGGGAGGT